>JBPCXA010000174.1:0-20464 GCA_051008975.1 Gammaproteobacteria bacterium | reverse complement strand
ATCAGCGATCATCTGCCGGAGGGGGTGGAAAATATCGAGGAGGCGGCGGAAAAAATCGCCGGTATTTTGAGCGAATCGGGATACAGGGTGTACGAAACCGCGCCCGACCGGGACGAAATTTTGATTCAGGAGGAGAGCGTGCAGGTGCGCTCCGATTCCGACATTGAAGACATGGCGGAGGCGGCGATGTCGTCCCTCGTGGGGATCAGCCGCACCACCGATCCGGTGCGGATGTATATGCGCGAGATGAGTTCCTCCACGCTGCTCACCCGCGAGCAGGAGGTGGAGGTGTCCAGACGCATTGAAGAAGGACAGCGGCGGATGATGAAGGTGTTGTCGGACCGCCCGAATATCGTGGAAATGTTCGTCGGCGACATCAAGAAAAAGATGGAGGCCGGCGAAACGCAGGCGGAGGATCTCGTTCACGGAATTTTTGACGCCCCGCGCGGCGAGGGCGAGTCCGCCCTGATGAAGTCCGACGAGGCCGATTTGATCGACGACGTCGAGCGGCGGCGCGAATTTTCGTCGCGCTATCTCGCGGAACAGACGCGCGATCTCGTCGGCCGCGTCGACGCCGTCCGCGCCGCGATGCGCGGGCTGCGCAAAAAATCCGAACGCGATCGTCTGCGGGGGGAACTGACCGCGCTGATGACGCGCTTTTGTTGTTCGGAAAAGTTTATGAAAAAACTGATCGCCGCCGCGCGCGACGAATGCGTCCAAATGAAGGGGGTGGAGGCGAAAATCCGCGAATGCTGCACGCGCAAAATGGGAATGCGGCGGCAGGATTTTTTGCGCCTTTTTCCGGGCAACGAAACCGATCCGAAATGGATCCGCGGTTTGTCGCACAACTATTTCCGCCCGCAAACGCGCGACTATGTCGCCGAAGTGGAGGATTTGCAGCGGCAGTACGCGGCGATTGTCAGAAAATCCGGATTGAAGACGCCGGCGAAAGTTCTGGAACTGGACGACGAACTCGCCGACACGGAGCGGAACGTGCAAAAGACGAAGGGCGAGATGGTCGGCGCCAACCTGCGTCTGGTGATTTCCATCGCCAAAAAATACACCAACCGCGGGCTGCATTTTCTGGATTTGATTCAGGAGGGCAACATCGGGCTGATGAAGGCGGTGGACAAGTTCCAGTATCGCCGCGGCTATAAATTTTCCACCTACGCGACGTGGTGGATTCGCCAGGCGATCACCCGCGCCCTCGCCGATCACGGGCGGACGATCCGCATTCCGGTGCACATGATCGAAACAATCAACAAGGTCGGGCGGGTGACGCGGCAGATTGTGCAGGAGACCGGACGCGAGCCGACCGCCGAACAGATCGCCGCGCAGATGGATTTGTTCCGCCCCAAGCAGGGCCCGCAAAGCGAACAGCAGCGCAAGCAGGCGGTGGACAAGGTGCGCCGCATTCTCAAAATCGCCAAGGAGCCGAAATCCCTGGAGGCGCCGGTCGGCGACAACGATTCCACGTTCATGGATTTCATAGAAGACACCAGCGCGGTGAATCCGTTGAATTTTCTGCTGGACAAGGACACGCGGCAGTTTATCAAGCGCGAACTGAAGTCCGTTTTGACGCAGCGCGAGGTGGATGTGCTGATGATGCGCTACGGCATCGGCAGCGGCAGCGAATTCACGCTGGAAGAGGTCGGGCTGCAATTGAGCGTCACGCGCGAGCGCATCCGCCAGATAGAGGCGAAGGCGGTCCGCAAACTTCGCCAGCCGAAGCGTCTGGAAAAATTGCGCCGCCACATGCTCAACGATTTCGCGCCCGCGCCCCGGCGGAGCGTCGTCAAAACCGCGCGGGCGGAGGAGGAGCAATGACGGAAAGAAAGAACGCGGAAGGCAAAATTGCGGAGGCGATACGCGCCCGTCCGTTGCCCGGATTTGTCGACGGCGAATGGGTTAATATCCAGTTCGGTACCGGCAACCCGAAACGGAGGATTGGCGTCGCCCGGCGGCTGGCGAAGCAATACGCGCATTGGACGGGCGACGAAGAAGGCATGGAGTTCTACGAAAAAATGGCGCGGGATCTGGCGATACCGGGATTTCTCGGCGAAGTTTTTGACGCGCTCTCCGGCGGAGACGGGAAAAAGCCGAAGACGCCGTTTCATTTTATGTTCGGCCGGGTGGTCTCCAAAGCGAAACAATCCTCCGGAAAGAAATTCGGGTTGAACGACCCGGATGTGTATAAGGACGTGTTGCGGGCGGCGTTGCGCGAAAAACGTTTGGAGGACGCGAGAGATTTCGCGTTTTTCGCCGCGATATGGCTCGGCGTTCCCGGCGAAATCGCGGAGATTATTAAAGGTTCGCCCGCGGACAAACATTTGGGTGGTTTTTTGCGCGATTTCGCGGAGAAAAATGCGAAAAAAAACGCCGCCCTGCAGATTGACGCGCTGGCGAAAATCCGCGACGAGTGGCGGAAATTGTCGCGCGAGTGCGTCGACGCCCTGCAGGCGGGCGCCGACGGCGATCCCGATGCGGGCGCCGCGAAAAAGGCCGGCGAATTCGCGGAACAATTGGAGAAAATCGCGGATAAGTATTCGCGCATGCGCGACGAGCTCGCGCGAAAAGAAATTGACGGAGAGTTGCGCGGAATGCTCGACAAAATATCGCCGTTCGCGGACAAGCCCGCCGTCGCCCCGTTGCGCGAATATCTTGCGCGGCTGGCGGACGGCGGGCCGGATGCGCCGGATTTTTCCGCCGCCGTCGGCGAGTTGAAGAACAAAGTTGACGAAATTGTCGAACTGCTGAATCGCAGAAAGGTTCTTTTGTCCGAAATGCGGAAACGGACGGAGGCGGAAGACATGTCCGCCGTTGAAATTGGCGAAAAAATAAAGGAGGCGGACGGCGAAATTAACGCCGCCGTCTCTCAGTTGCTGCCGGAAACGGGCGGGCAAAAACAGAATGAAACGCGCGAATCGGAGGCGTCCGCGCCGCCGCCGAAGGCGCGGATCGCCGCCGCAAAAGTTACGCCCCAATCGGTCCGGCAAACGCGTCCGGCGATTGATGCCGCGTCCGAATCCGTCCGGCGGCCGGAGACGCGTCCCGAACCGCCTCAAAAGAAACCGTCCGCCGCCGCCGTTGCGGAAGCGAACGGGGCGGGCGACCCCGGGGAATACGCTCGCCGGATTAATGTTCTGGTTATGAAACTGATTCTTTTGGACGAGTTTGACGCCGCCTATCATATCGCCAAGTGCGGCGAAGCGGAGGCGCCCGGCAAAATAACGTTTCCCCCGGCGGCTTTGCATATTCTCGCCTTCCCCGAACAATCGGGGGGAAGAAACGGCTACGGCGAGTTGGAGGATTTGCCGGCGGGCGGCGGCGACGAGACGGGAAAAATTGCGGTGTTCGCCGCGGCGCTGTTTCCCGCGGTGTTTTATTTGTCGTCGGGGGCGAGAACGCTGTATCGCGCCCGCGGCCCCTTGTCCGATTGCGGCGGCGATTTCGGGCTGGACAAAGTCAGGGCCCGCGTGGAATCTTTTGATACATGGCCGGTCGCCCCCTCCGATTTTAAGGAACCGTCCGCGGCCGATGCGCGGGATATTGTCGCGGACAGGCGGCGGGAGTTGTCGGAGTGGCATGACGTCAACAAGGCGAAAACGCTGCGGTTCGCCCCCGCGACGCACGCCTGGGAAAAATGGCTGAAAGCGGGCGGGGTGCTGGGCGGGATCATTCGTCCCCTGGTTGAAGGCGCCGCCGATTTGCGGGCGGCGGAAGATTTCCTCCGACGTTATGACGGCGACGACGCCGCGGCCAGGGAGATCGGCAAAATCTCCGGCAAAAAAATAGAAGGCGGCGCGAAAAAACAACTGCGGGACCTGTTCAGGGAGGGCGTTTCCTTGGTCCGGAAAACGGCCGATGCGATGTGCGACGACGGAAAGCCGTCGCAAAAAACCGGCGCGCTGCATGAAAAATGCCGCGCTTTTCGTCAATCTCTGGAGCATTTGCGGCGGGCGGCGGCGTCGGAACGCGGCGATGATTCCGTCCGCGCGGCGCGCCGTTGTCTGCGACGGGCGCTCGGCTTTTTTGAGGCGGAGGCGGTGGAATTAATTTTGTCCGGGAAAGGGGGCGGACGCGCGCCGGGGCTGGCGAAGATCACCGGCGCGCGGCATGACTGCGCGGGGTATCCGTTCAAGTATTCGCGCGCAATTGTCGGACTGGCCGAAGACGCACTGCGGAACGGATGGTTTGAAGAAAGCGTCGCCGCCGCTTGTCGCAGACAAATCGGGGCGGATGCGATGCTGTCGGCGGAAATGCTGTCGGCGCACGCTGGCGCGCATGATAAACGGGAATTGGAAACGCTGATTCGGCGGACGACCGGCCGTTTGCAGGAGGAATTGAAGGAACGCATCGACGGCATTGAGAGAAAACTGAACAGCGTACAGATGCCGCAGGGCGGCAAGGAGGATCTGCGCGAAAAATTAATGCGCGTGGAGCCGGAGCGGATGCCCTGCCATTCGTCGCGCGACAGCGAAATTATCGTGGATTTTCCGCAGGCGAGGGCTATCGTTGAAACGGTGGCGTCCGACGTGGACAGAGTCGGCGACGAAAAAACGCGGGAACTGCGGGAACGGCTGCGGGCGTCCGGGAATGACGCCGGCGTGTCCGGCGGGCAAAAAGATCTTGCGCGCGAGATGTTGGACAAAGGCAATCATATTTTCGCCGAGTACCTGATGGATTCCAAGGATCCGGATATTCTTAAGAAAGTCCAGTTTTCCGCGCCGCATATCCGCCTGTTTTTTGAGGGCGGATATATTGACGGGGCGTCGTCCGTCGCGGAGGAGAATTTTGTTTCCGCGGACGGGGATGTCGCGATGGGCGCGGAAACCCGGAAGCGCAGAAGGGCGCTGGTCGCGAAATGGCGCGCGATGTTTTCCGGGGACGGCGTCCGCCGCGAAAATGCGGTGAAGCAATGGCTTGACGAGTTGAATTTCGGCGTACAACGCGCCGCGGCGAACGGCGCGGGACGGCTCGTATCCGTCGACGTCAAGGCGCGGACGCTGTCGTCGTCGCCGGTCGCGGATTTCGGCGCCCGCGCGAACGGCAGGTATGTCGTCATACTTGCGGCGGCGGACGCGACCATCGCCGAGATGCATGAATCCGCGGACGGTGCGCCGGGGGACGGCGCCCGCCTTGTGTTTTATGACGGCGTTCTTCAGGAAAAGGATCGCGTACAGTTTCGCGCGCGGAACGAGGATGTGTCGTCGCGCAAGAAGGCGTTTTTTGACAGGGCGTCCCTGTTTTATTTGTGCGGGCTGCCGGAGCAGGCGGATGTACGGCGCGTGTTTTTTGATCTGTCGCTGCCGTTCGCCGGCGTCAATCCGTTCGTCGCCCTTCGCGGCGACGTGCCGGAGGAGATGTTTTACGGACGGCGGCGGGAGATGGGCGACGTGATCGGCGAGAGCAGCTGCCTCGTGTATGGCGGGCGGATGCTCGGGAAGACCGCATTGCTGCATCACGTCCGCAAAAGGGAGCATCGGCCGGAGAATCGGTGCTACGCGATTGTCCTGGATTTGAAGGAAGGGGAGAATGCGGCGCGTTTGTTGACCGATCTGTCCGGCGTTTGGGACATTATATGGAACAAAATTTGCGAGGCGGCGCCGGGCGCGAAATCCGGCAGGCGCGGCGCGGACAAAAAGCTGGAGGACTGGTTGTCCGGCGACGGGCGGCGGCTGCTGGTGATGCTGGACGAGGCGGACGATTTTTTGGAAAAGGACATCGCCGCCGGTTCGCCCAACTTGACCAGATTCAAGAATCTGATGGACAGGCATGGCGGCAATTTTAAGGCGGTGTTCGCCGGACTGCACAATGTCAAGCGTTCCACCCGCAGGGCGAACGCCGCGATCGCCCGGTTCGGGCGGCCGGTGTGCGTCGGGCCGTTTGAAGGCGGCGAACAGGCGGACGCGGTGCGTCTGATTTCCGAGCCGTTCGCCGCCGCGGGATTTGTTTTTGAGGATGACATGCTGCCGCTGGAAGTGGCGAATCGCGCCAATTTTTATCCCTCGCTGATTCAGTACTTTTGCCATCACTGGCTGAAGGATTTGCGGTCAATTTCCGGCGGCGTCAGAATGATCACCGCCGCGCATGTGAAGCGCGCGTTCGTGAAAAAAGATTTGTCGCGCCATCTCGCGGAGGTTTTCGACGGCACCTTGAATTTGGACAGGCGGTATGCGTTGATTGCCTACGGCATCGCCCGAAAAATGCGGGAGGAGCGCGAGGAGTTCCGCGTTGCGTACGGGCTGTCCGCGGAACAAATACGGCGGGAATGCCAGGAGTGGAAAGAGGAGGCGGTGAAAAATTTGACCCCCGACGAGTTTCAATGCCTGCTCGAGGAGATGGCCGACCTGGGTGTTTTGCGCAGCACCGGCCTCGCCGGAGACGTCAAATGGCTGTTGCGCTCCGACTTGGTGCTGCTGCTGATCGGCGACAAGAAAGAAGTGGAGGAAAAACTGCTGGGTTTGCTCGACGAGGATTTTACGACGTCGCTGCACTCCGCCGAGCTGTACCGGCGGCCGTCGCCGGAGGGCGGATACAGTCCGCTGACTCTGCGTCAGGAGAGCGTATTGACGGACGATATGGACGGCAGAAAACGCTGGCGTTGCCGCGCGGTGCTGGGCGGACGCGCCGCCGGAATGGATTCCGCGGCGGCGGCGTTGCGCGGCGTCGCCGCCCGGGAAAAATGGTCGTTTGACGTGCATCACGGCGAAAACGGTATCGGCGGAATGCGTCGCGCCCTGTCCGGTTTTACGAAAAAGATTCGCGGGGAAGGCGGGGAGCGCGGCATTCTGGCGGTGGCGGACGCGCCATGGAGCCGCGAGTGGCTGGATGCGGTTATGGACGATTCCGCGTCCTCCAAATACAAGACGCTGGTCGTATTTCTCGGCGACGGCGGATGCGTCAGGCATTTGCGCGACAACGTGCCCCGGATGTTCTTAGGTCCGGTCGGGGACGCGTTCTTGGGCGCCGAGATGCGGGACAGGTTTAATAAAAATCAAATTGCGGAGATTGAGAAAATCTCCGGCAATTTTGTTCTGCCCGTTAATGCGTTGCCGGCGGGCGGCGGCGGCGCGGACGAAGAGTTGCGGGAATGGGCGGCGGACGTCGCCGTCCGGGGGCGCGCCCCGGAATTTTGGGGGTTGCCGGCGTTGTGGGGGCGCAATTTTTACGAACTGATGAATTTGGTCGCCGATGACGGCGGCGCGTTCGGCGAAGAAGATCTGTCTTACGGATTGGGCGAAGCCGGGGGCGGGGACTTCGCCGATTGGACGGCGTCCGAAATTATTTCGCTTCTGCATAATTTGTCGCTGTCCCTGCCGCTGGCGCGCGGATGGCAATTGATCGCGCCGCTGCATAACGCGGTTAAGGCGGTATAATGCGCCGCCTTCGCCGCCGTCCAAACAGTCGCATCGCCGTCCGGGTCAGTAGCTCAATGGTTAGAGCAGAGGACTCATAATCCTTTGGCTGGGGGTTCAAGTCCCTCCTGACCCATTCGCCGGCCCGCATTTCGCGCCGGCTTGCATTTCGGGCGCGTCCGTGCTAATATCGCCGCAAAAGGAGAAGAGATGGCGCACGATTTTCATGTAGTATTTGACAAGGTCCGCAAGTCCTACGACGGGCGGACGGTGGTCGTCAAGAATCTCAATCTGAATATCAACGAGGGCGAGTTTTTGACGATGCTGGGGCCGTCCGGTTCCGGCAAGACGACCAGTTTGATGATGCTGGCGGGGTTCGAAACGCTGACCGCCGGCGAGATATTCATCCGTCGCGAGCCGATCAGCAGCATTCCGCCGCACCGTCGCGGGGTGGGGATGGTGTTTCAGAATTACGCGCTGTTTCCGCACATGACGGTGCGGGAGAATCTCGCCTTTCCGCTGCAGGTGCGCAAAATGCCGGCGGACGAGACCGACAAAAAAGTGGCGCGCGCGCTGGATATGGTGCAATTGTCCGATTTCGGAAAGCGGCTGCCGGGGCAGTTGTCGGGCGGGCAGCAGCAGCGGGTGGCGGTCGCGCGGGCGCTGGTGTTTGAGCCGTCCCTGGTGCTGATGGACGAGCCGCTGGGCGCGCTGGACAAACAATTGCGCGAACAAATGCAGTTCGAATTGAAGCACATCCACGGACAACTCGGGGTGACCGTCGTGTATGTGACGCACGACCAGGGCGAGGCGCTGACGATGTCCGACCGCATCGCGGTGTTTAACGACGGCGAGATTCAGCAAATTTCCGCGCCCGACGTACTGTATGAGTTGCCGGAAAACTCCTTCGTCGCGCAGTTTGTCGGCGAGAATAATCGTTTCGTCGGCGAGGTGAAGTCGGCGGACGGCGATTTGTGCCGGGTGGAAATTCCCGGGCATTCGGCGGTGGACGCGCTGCGCGTCAACGCCGCGCCGGGCGGCAAAACGATGCTGTCTTTGCGTCCGGAGCGCGTTTTTCTCGGCGTCCCGGCGGAGGACGCGGTCACCCGGGCGGAGGGGAAAGTTCGCGAGCGTATTTATATGGGCGACCACATTCGCGTGCGCCTGTCGCTTTTCGGTACGGACGAGTTTATCGTCAAAGTGCCGAATCAATTGCTTCACGGCGACGGCGGCGAGATATTGAAGGAGGGCGACACGACGCCGCTGTGGTGGCGTCCGCAGGACTGTCGCGCGCTGGATTTTTCGGAGAATTGACGGGAAATTGCGCCGGACAAAAGCGGAATTTTTCGGAGTTTTCGCGCCGTTTTCGGTTTTGTTGCGGCGAATTTTGCCGGTGTTTCGCGCGGGAGTTTGCAAATCCGCGGCGGGCGGCGGAACGCGGCGGGCGGCGGCGATGACGCGGAAAAAGCGCGGCGATCGCCGCAATTTTGTGGAAAATGGCGCGAAACGGCGACAAAATTGAAAAAATCCGAAAAAAATCGGGCGAAAAGTTGACGTCGCCCGCAACAGTATGCTAAAATCGCAAACAGTTATTCATTCATCGGAGAAAATCCAATGCAAAACTACAAACGAATCATCGCCGGAGGCGCCGCCGTTGCGCTCGCCGGAGGGGCGTTCGCCGCCGCCGACCTGGAATTGACCGTCGTCTCCTGGGGCGGGGCGTATACCAAAAGCCAGCAAAAGGGCTATCACGAGCCGTATATGGAGAAGAATCCGGGGGTGAGCATCATCAACGACGATTCTTCCCCCGAAGGGGTGTCGAAGTTGCGGGCGCAAAACGAAGTCGGCAATATCACCTGGGATTTGGTGGATATGGTGCCGGCGGACGCCATTCGCGCCTGCGACGAGGGCATCGTGCTGGAAATTGACCACGACAAGGTGCTGGCGCCCGGCGCGGACGGCTCCACTCCGACCGAAGATTTCGGCGACGCGATTATTTCGCCGTGCTTTATTCCGACCATCGTGTATTCCACGACTTTCGGCTATCGCACCGACGTGGCGGCGTGGGGCGGCAAAAAGCCGAAGACCATCCAGGATGTGTTTGACACCGAAACATTTCCGGGCAAGCGGGCTTTGCGCAAATCTCCGATTTCCACTTTGGAGTGGGCGCTCATCGCCGACGGCGTCGCCGCCGACGAAGTGTATGAGCTGCTGGCGACCGAAGCCGGACAGGATCGCGCCTTCGCCAAACTGGACACCATCAAGGACGACGTGATTTGGTGGTCCAACGGGTCCGACACCCCCACCTATCTCGCCCAGCAGCAGGTGGTGATCGGGAGTACTTTTAACGGCCGCCTTTTCGCGCTGATTGAAGAGGAAAAGCAGCCGGTGGAGATGCTCTGGGACTACCAAATCTTTGAGTTGGACGGCTGGGTGGTCCCCGCCGGACTCGCGCCGGAACGCGAAAAGGCGGTGCTGGACTATCTCTATTTCGGCACCGACACGCAGCGTCTGGCCGACCAGGCGAAGTGGATTTCCTACGGTCCGGCGCGCAAATCGTCCGCCCCGCTGGTGGACAAGCACGCGACTTTGGGGATTGACATGGCGCCGCACATGCCGACCGATCCGAACAACGCCAAGACGACCCTCTACAACGACATTGAGTTTTGGGCCGACTATTCGGACGAACTGGAACAGCGTTTTCATAGCTGGCTGGACAGTTAATCCGGGAAATCCGCGGCGCGGACGCGTTCGCGCGGGCGGATTTTCGTTTCGGCGATGACGCACGGATACGATTCGGGTCGACTCAATCTGCCGTTCGTCGGACATTGCACTTTCGGCAAATATCCGGCGGCGGACAGTTGGGAGAGTTTGCGCGGCGCCGCCGATGTGGCGGTTTTGGGCGCACCTTTTGACGGTGGGACGCAATATCGTCCCGGCGCGCGTTTCGGTCCCCGGGCGGTGCGCGAGGCGTCCACTTTATTTGCGTTCGGGCATGGCGGCGCCTACGATTTTGAGGACGACATCGTTTACTTGCCGGCCGACAAGACGAAAATCGCGGACGCCGGCGACGCCGACATTGTCCACACCGACACCGAAAAAAGCCACGCGAACATAGAATCCGCGGTGCGCGCGATTCTGGCGGCGGGGGCGGTGCCGGCGACAATCGGCGGCGATCATTCGGTCACGATTCCGTGCCTGCGCGCGTTTGACGGCGGCGCGCCGCTTTTCGTCGTGCAAATAGACGCGCATTTGGATTTTGTGGACGAACGCCACGGCGTCCGTTTCGGCCACGGCAATCCGATGCGCCGCGCCTCCGAAATGCCGCATGTGGCGGGACTTTTGCAGGCGGGAATTCGCAATGTTTCGTCCTCCAACCGCGAAGATTACGCCGCCGCGCGGGCGGCGGGTTCCACGATTTTGTCGGTGCGCGATGTGCGGCGGCTCGGCGCGGAGAAAGTTTTGGCGAACGCGCCGGAAGGCGGACGGTATTACTGCACGCTGGACATAGACGGATTGGATCCGTCCATCGCGCCCGGCACCGGCACGCCGTCGCACGGCGGATTTTATTATTACGAAGTTTTGGAGTTATTGAAGGGGCTGGCGAAGCGCGGCGAAATCGCCGGCTTTGACGTGGTGGAGGTCGCGCCGGCCTACGACCCGGCGGGCGTCACCGCCACTCTGGCGGCGCAGTTGATGCTGAATTTTATCGGCGCGATTTTGCATTACCGCGGCTGATTTTGCGGATTCTTCCGCCGCATCGCCGCGCCGCCGCATGTTTGTCCGGGAAATGCGGGTATAATCGGCAAATGACGGCGATGGCGGAAATTGGCGGCGCGGACCTAAAACTGCAGTTCGCGCGCGCGGAAAGACGGCGGCGGCGACGGGCGTTTTTGATGACCCTGCCGCTGCTGCTGTTTATCGGCGTTACTTTTCTCGCGCCGGTCGCCGAAATGCTGTTTCGCAGCGTGGACAACGAATTCGTCCACGATACGCTCCGCGAAACGCGCGTCGCCATCGCCGACTGGGACGGCGAAGAATTGCCGCCGCAAAAGGTGTTCGCGGCGATGCTGTCCGACATTCGCGCGGGCATTCCCGACAAATCGGTCACCCGTCTGGGGCAGCGTCTGAACTATAAAATTTCCGGCGTTTCCAGCGTTTTTCGCAAAACCGCGCGCGCCGTCCGCCGTCTTCCCGACACGGTGGACGACCCGCGCGCCGCGCTTCTCGGCATCCACAAAAAATGGGGCGACGTGGAATTGTGGCGCGGCGTGCGGTTTTTTGCCGATCGCTACACCGGCGGCAACTATTTGGACGCCGCCGATTTTTATTACGAGCCGGAGCGCGACGAATATGTGCGGCGCGACGAGGACGACCGCGTGTATACCCGCCTGTTTTGGCGGACGCTCGCGATGTCCGCGGTGATTACGCTGCTGACGTTTATTCTCGGCTATCCGGTCGCCTTTTTGATCGCCGGGCTGCCGTCGCGCGCCGGAAATATATTGCTGATTTTTGTCCTGCTGCCGTTTTGGACTTCCCTGCTGGTGCGCACGACGGCGTGGATCGTGCTGCTGTATCAGGAGGGGGTGGTGAATGATCTGCTGGTGTTTTCCGGACTCGTGGAAGACGGCGCGCGGCCGGAATTAATCCACAATAAAACCGGGACGATTGTGGCGATGACCCATATTTTGCTGCCGTTCATGATTTTGCCCTTGTACAGCGTGATGAAGACGATTCCGCCCACCTATATGCGGGCGGCGCGTTCGATGGGGGCGGACGCCTTCACCGCGTTTCGGCGGGTGTATTTTCCGCAGACGATTCCGGGCGCGGGGGCGGGCGCGATTTTGGTGTTCATTCTCGCCATCGGCTATTACATTACGCCGGAGTTGGTCGGCGGGGCGGAGGGCACGTTTATTTCCAACCGCATCGCCTATCATGTCCGCAGTTCCGGCAACTGGGGGCTGGCGGCGGCGCTGGGCTTTATGCTGCTGGCGCTGGTGCTGGCGTTGTATTGGTGCTACGACCGCGTCGTCGGCGTGGACAACATGCGTCTCGGCTGATGGCCGCGCCCTCCTACATTCACGGCTGGGAAAGAATCTGGCATTACGCGCTGCGGGCGGTCGCCGGGCTGGTGCTGCTGTATTTGATGTTTCCGATTCTCGTCATCGTGCCGCTGTCGTTTAACGCGCTGCCGTATTTCGTGTTTACGGAGGAGATGCTGTCTTTGGACCCGGCGGGCTATTCTTTGCAGTGGTACGAGGATTTTTTCGCCGACCGCAACTGGCGGACGGCGGTGAAGAACAGCGCGATTATCGCGGTATGTTCCACTTTTTTGGCGACCACGCTGGGCATATTGGCGGCGCTGGGGCTGTCGCGTCCGCACATGCCGTATCGTCGCGCGGTGATGGCGCTGCTGATTTCGCCGATGATCGTGCCGCTGATAATCTCGGCGGCGGCGATGTTTTTCTTTTATTCGGAGATTAATTTGCAGGGCACGTATTTGGGGGTGATTTTGGCGCACACGGCGCTGGCGACGCCGTTTGTGGTGATTACGGTGACGGCGACGTTGTCGGGGTTTGACTATTCGCTGGTGCGGGCGGCGCAGAGTTTGGGGGCGCCGCCGGTGACGGTGTTTTTTCGGGTGATTGTGCCGCTGATATTGCCGGGGGTTATTTCGGGCGCGCTGTTCGCGTTTATCACCTCGTTTGACGAGGTGGTGGTGGTGCTGTTTGTCGGCGCCTACGAGCAGCACACGATTCCGTGGCAGATGTTTTCGGGCATCCGCGAGCGGGTGAGTCCGACGATTTTGGCGGTGGCGACGATGCTGATTTTGCTGTCCATCATGCTGCTGTTTGCGATGGAGCTTCTCCGCCGCCGCAGCGACCGCCTCCGCGGCATCGCGTAGTCCGGCTGAATTAACTCCGTCCCCGTCCGCCGTACGGGCGGAAAATGTGCGAAAAAAACGGACGTTTCGGGAGAATTTGGAATAATTGGGGGAAAATTTGCAATTATTTCGCGGATGTGGTATATTTCGGGGACTTTTATTATTCTTACAAGGAGAGAATCATGGGCAGAAAACTTGTTGTCGCGGCGATTTCATTCGCCGTTTCCGCGGTCGCGTGGGGCGCCGAGCCGATTAAAATTCCCATTCACAACTGGTCAAGCCAGATTGTCGGCGCCTATATCGTCGGCGACATTCTGAAGGAATCCGGCGGCGAGGTGGAATATGTGCCGGCCGACAGCCAGGCGGTGTATCAGTCCATGTGCGAAGGCGACATTGATCTGGTGCATGAAGTGTGGCAGGGCGCGTTCGGGGAGAATTTCGAGAAGGTCGTCGGCGAAAAATGCGTGATTGACGCCGCCACCCACGACGCCAAAACCCGCGAAGAATGGTGGTATCCGGCGTATGTGGAGGAGCAGTGTCCCGGACTGCCGGACTGGAAGGCGTTGAACGCCTGCGCGGAAATATTTTCCACGCCGGAAACCGCGCCCAAGGGACGCTTTTTGGCGGGACCGGCCGACTGGCTCAAAAACGACGACAAGCGGGTGAAGGGACTCGGCGTGAATTTTGAGGTGGTGAACGCCGGACAAGCGGCGGCTTTGTGGTCGGAATTGAAATCCGCCTCCGACGCCAAGCGTCCGATCGTGCTGTTTAACTGGACTCCGAATTTTGTGGAGGCGCTGTATGACGGAAAATTCATAGAGTTCCCCGAATGGGATCCGAAATGCACGGAGGACCCCTCGTGGGGAATCAATTCGGAGGAAGTGTACGACTGCGGCAATCCCAAGGGCGGCTATCTCAAAATCGGCGTCTGGGAGAAGTTTCCGGAAAATCATCCGGCGGCGTACAAAGTGGTGAAGAACATCAACTTCTCCAATTTGGACGTCGCGGTGATGGCGAAACTCGTGGACATTGACGGAATGGAGCCCGAGGCCGCCGCCGAAAAGTGGATGGCGGACAACGCCGGCAAATGGAAGAAATGGCTGTAAACAAAGCCGCCCGCGTCCCGCCGGAAAAAGCGGGACGCGGATTTCTCCGCCGATTCCGCCGCCGCCGCCATAACGCCGGCGGATAGGCGGTGCCTTCCATCGTCGCATGCCGTAATGTATGGAAAGTTTACGGCCGCGATCCGTCCGCCTATTTTCGGCGCGGCGGCGGCGCGCCGGATCCCGCCGCGATGCGGAAGGACGGCCATATCATCGCCGTGCGCGACGTGTCTTTGGAGGCGCATGCGGGCGAAATTTTGGTGGTGATGGGACTTTCCGGCTCCGGCAAATCCACGCTGGTGCGTTGTTTGTCGCGGCTGATTGAACCGACCGCCGGGGAAATTTTTTTCGAGGGGCGCGATCTGTTGCGCGCGTCCGATTCCGAATTGATCGCGCTGCGCCGCCACCGGATGGGAATGGTGTTCCAAAATTTCGCGCTGCTGCCGCACCGCACGGTGCTGCGGAATGTCGCCTTTCCGCTGGAAGTGCAGGGGGTGCCGCGCGGAAAACGCGAGGCGGCGGCGATGGAAATGCTGGAACTGGTCGGGTTGCGCGGACGCGAAGAGTATTATCCCCGCGAGTTGTCGGGCGGACAACAGCAGCGGGTGGGCATCGCCCGTTCGCTCGCCGTCAAGCCGGATCTTTGGTTTTTGGACGAACCGTTTTCGGCGTTGGATCCGCTGATCCGCCGCGAAATGCAGGACGAGTTTTTGCGTCTGCAGGCGATGCTGCACAAGTCCATCGTCTTCATCACCCATGATTTTGACGAGGCGATACGCCTCGCCGACCGCATCGTAATTATGTACGAGGGCGGAATAGACCAAATCGGCGCGCCGGAAGATCTGGTGCTGCATCCGCAAACCGATTATGTGCGCGAGTTCGTAAAGGATGTTTCCCGCGACAAAATTATCACGATCGGCGGCATTATGTCGCCGCCCGATAAATCTTTATCGGGGGGGGGGGGCGGTATTCGCGGGCGACACGCTGGCGGCGGCGGCGGGGCGGATACTCGGCTCCGAAAACCCGCTGCGCGTCGTGGACGGGGACGGCGAAACCGTCGGCGCGATCCGCCGCGAGACGGTGCTGGCGGCGTTGTTTGAAGAGCGGCGTCCGTCCGGCGTTTCGTGAGTTTCGCGGACTTTGCGGGGCGGTTTCGTCTTCCGCTGCTGTTTTTGCCTTTCGCGGTTTTGCTGCTATGCAAACCCGTTCTGCCGGAGTGGGCGACGGTATGGCCGGAGCGATTCGCCCTTCCTTTCACCGATTGGATTAATGCGGCGGCGGATTTTTTGCGCAAAGAAAAACTTGTCGCCGGACTGTCCTTCAAGGATATGACCCGCGCGGCGTCTTCTTTAATTGAATGGCCGCTGGATTTTGTGTATGCCCTGACGACGAAGGGTTTTCCGCCTTTTCCGCCTTTGCCGTGGACGACGGCGGCGGGGCTGGCGGCGGTGTTCGGCTGGTGGGCGAAGGGATGGCGGACTTCGTTGCTGGCGGGCGGATGTATTTTTTATTTTGCGTTGTTCGGAAAATGGAAACTTTCGATGATTACGCTGTCGGCGGTTTTGGTGGCGGCGGCGGTCGCCTGTGCGGCGGGGCTGGCGTTGGGAATCGCCGCCGCCCGCCGTCCCCGATTGGAAAAGATTATTTTGCCGTTGTTGAATGTGATGCAGACGCTGCCGCATTTTTCCTATTTGATTCCGATCGCGGTGTTCGTCGGCATTTCGCACAAGGCGGGGGTTATCGCCACGATATTATTCGCCATACCGCCGATGACCCGCCTGACATTGCTGGGACTGCGGGGCGTTCCTTCCGAAGTTTTGGAGGCGGGAAAGATGGCGGGATGCACCGCCCGACAAATGCTGTATAAGGTGGAAATTCCGGCGGCTCGGGATTCTTTGATGGTCGGCGTCAATCAGGTGATAATGCAGTGTCTGGCGATGGTCGTCATAGCGTCTTTCGTCGGCACGAAAGGGTTGGGGCAGGATCTGCTGTTTCGTCTGCAGAGTTTAAGGATCGGGCAGGCGTTGGAAATCGGCGTGGCGATTGTTTTTATGGCGGTCGCCTTGGACAGATTAAGTTTGGCGGTCGCGCACCGCCAGCCGGGACATTTGCCGCACGGGGCGTTTTGGAAGCGGCATCCGGCGTGGACGGCGGCGGCGGCGGTCGTTTGTATTACTTTTATTCTTTCGGCGATTACCGAATCCGCCCGCAAGTTTCCGAGCGAATGGACGATTACCACCGCCCCGTTTTGGGACGGGCTTGTCGATCATATTACGCAAAACTATTTTGACGCCCTTTCGTTTTACCGGGACGGATTTTTAGTGAACATTCTTATCCCGCTGCGCAAGGCGTTTCAATGGACGCCGTGGGTGGCGGTGCTGGCGTTGGTCGCCGCCGCCGGCTGGCATATTGTCGGGCGGCGGGCGGTCGCCCCGATATTGCTGTTTTTGTTCATCGCCTTGTCGGGGTTTTGGGAAAGGGCGGTGATCACCGCCTACGCCGCCTCGTTTGCGGTATTCGTCTGCATACTTTTCGGAGTGCCTTTGGGAATCTGGGCGGCGGGCGGCGAAAAACGTTCGCGAGCGGCGGTGTTTTTGTGCGACACATTCCAAACCTTTCCGTCGTTCATCTATCTCATTCCGGTGATAATGCTGTTTCGGGTGGGCGACGTGGCGATCATCACCGCCATCGTCATTTACGCCATTATCCCCCCCGTCCGCTATACCGTCTTCGGCTTGCGAAAAGTGCCGCCGCAGACGGTGGAAGCGGCGAAAATGAGCGGCTGCACGCCCTGGCAATTGCTGTGGAAAGTGCGTCTGCCGCTGGCGTCGCCGGAGATTATGCTGGGCGTCCATCAAACGGTGATGTTCAGTTTGTTTATGGTGATTATTGCGGCGTTTATCGGCGGCACGAAGGACTTGGGACAAGAAATGTTTCGGGCGATGGCGCACAGCGACATCGGTAAGGCGTTGGTCATCGGATTGTGCGTTTCGGCGATGGGCTTGATCAGCGATTCGTTAATCGGCGGCTGGGCGGCGAAACGCAAAAAAGAACTCGGGCTGCCCTAATCGCCGCCGCGTTCTGCGGCGGCAATTCCGCGACAACCCGCCGCTAAATCACAACCGCCTTAATCGGCAGCGAAAACGGTCCGCGCCCCGCCGTGTTTTCGTACGCCGCCCGCAAGTACACATTCATTCCGACATCCGCGGCGACGAAAGAAACCGAAAACCGACTCCGCCCGACCGTGTCTATCGCGCGAAAATCGCCCTCCGCCGCCGCCGCCCCCTGCGGCAAAACCGCAATCTCGCGCGCGATTCGCCAGCCGCGCGGCAAAACAAACCGCCGCCTGCCGTCCGCCGTCTCGTCAATCGCCTCAAATGTCAAAACCAACTCCGCTGAATGCACCAAAATCGCAAACGGCACATCCGCCGGACGCTTCGCGCGAGTCCGAGTTTTCTTGTCCTCGTGAATTCCCAAATTCGCATAATCCTCCGCCGTCAACGCCGCCGTGCCATTTTTTAACCGCCGCCGCAACGGCAAAATCGCCGCAAACGCCCGCGCGTCCGCAATCTTCATTTCGCGCACGGCAACCGAAGTATGCAAATCCGGATCGCGATACGCCGCAAATGCGACATCAAACGCCGCCCGCAAATCGCGCAAATTGTCGATCTCCGCCTGCAAAATCCCCAAACGAATCGCCGCCGGTGTCGGCGCACCGTTGTCGCCCGAAATGTAGCCGAGAATTGTCCTCAATTCCGCCCGATGCCCCGCGTATTGCCGACTAATTTTCATCGTCCTGCCCCCTTTTTGTCCGAGAATGGAATGAAAAACAGTGTAATTAAACCATTAAATAGTGCAACGGAACTATTTTGTTGCACAACAGAATGGTTTCGTTACGCTACAAAATCATTTAGTTGTGCAACGGAACTATTTCGTAGCGCTACCAAACTATTTCGTTGCACTATTTTTTGCCGCGCAAAAACCGCCAAATCTCCGAAAACCCTTATTTTTCGCGCCTCGCAGGCAATTCTCGCCCCCAAAAGAACCGTCCCATTCCCGCGAAGGCGGGAATCTACGCCGCCGCAAAGCGGCGGGTAATTGTGCCTTTTTACAATTTCCGCCTTCGGCGTATAAATTCCCGCCTTCGCGGGAATGGAATTTTCTTTTTCGGACGAAATTAGTGTAAAATATCGGTTTTTAATGCCGACAAGGAGCAACGCTATGAAACAACTACTGAAAACCGCCCTCCTCGCCCTCGCCATCGTGCTGTCGGGGATTATCGGCGTTCTGCCGTCCGAACGCGCTTATTCTGATGCTAATTGCACGATCCGTTGTGCTAACTTATACCCAGAGCAACCTGAATTTGGTCAGTGTAACTTTAAGTGTATAGAAGAGGATATTCGGCATAACGCCGAGGAGCGTCGGGAGCGGGAGCAGGAGAAGCGGCGTGAAGCCGAGGAGCGTCGGAAGCGGGAGCAGCAGGAGCGGCGTGAAGCCGAGGAGCGTCGGAAGCGGGAGCGGCTGGAAAGAGAAAGAAAGGAAATGCTTCCGAAACTGCAGGCACAGTTGGCGGCGGATTGTCAGAATCCCGATTTGACGGATTTGCCGCCCGAGGTGTACGCCGACCGCAAACTGATAGAGGTGGAGCGGCAACTCGGCGAGGCGGAGTATGCCGCCGCTTTGCTGACGATGGATTTTATCGTCTGTTATAGCGGGCGGAATGATATCGCTTTGCCGGCGGCGTTTTATTTTAAGCAGGCGCAAATATCGCAACTCGCCGAAGACGGCGAGGGGGCGAAGGCGGCGGTGCTTCGTTATTTGAAGGAGGCGGGGCGGGAAGGCGAGAATTATTTGGAGGCGTTGCAGATGTTGGACGAGTTGGAACAATGACGGGCAGGGCGGCGTTTGTTGTTTTTCTATTGTGCGCATTGGTTTCGCCTTTGTCGGCGGCGGGCAAGCCGAGGAGTAGTTTGCTGTTGCTGATTGATTCGTCCGGCAGTATGGGCAATGAAATCGGCAAGAGGAATTCGGACATAAAGATAGAAGCCGCAAAAGCGGCGGCGCAAGCCGCCGTTGCGCAGGCGACGCAAAAGGGTCTGGTGGAAGTCGCCGTTTTGGCGTTTGAGGGAGGGTGCGACAATCCCGTGCCGAGGCATTTGGATTTTACGACCGACACGGACAAGTTAATCCGTTTTATTTGGTCGCTGGAGCCGGGGGGCGGCACGCCGATGGCGGAGGCGGTGTTGTTCGCGAATGATTTTATGAAGCGCAACGGCGTTGCCGATTCTACTTCGCAGTTAATTGTTTTGCTGGCGGACGGGCAGAACGACTGCGGAGATGTGCATGAAGCGATGCGGCAACTTCAACGCAGCGGGGTCGTATTTCGCCATGAAACTGTGGGTTTTGGGATTGAGCCGCTGTCGCAGGCGGCGGAGGATTTGCAGCATATCGCCGTGCAGACGGGCGGCGTTTATCATCATGCCAATGACGCGAATCAGTTGGCGAATGTCTTTTTGGACTTGGTGAATACGCTGACGGTGCTGGATATTGTTGGCAAGACGGGCGGAATCAGCCCCACGGTCAATATATCCCAACAGACGGTATCGGTGCAAATTCAAAAGAAAAAAGGGATTACGCGACAATTGCTTGACGGCTTGAAATTGCCGTAGACGGCAATAAGAGGGTAGGGAGGAGGCGGGGGGCTGTGGAATCTCTGCGGCGATTTTGCGGTTTGCGATTATATCATATTTTTTTGCGAAGATGCGTACATTTTTCTTTTTTTGTGGTATGATGGCGATATGAAAGTTTGCGTATCGTTGCCGCGTTTTTTGCGGGAATCTCGCCGGGTATATCGGCCGGGCATCCCGGCGTTGCCGCCCGGCGTGGAGCGGTATGAAATCGGCGGGCTGGCGATGCGGGTGTTTGCGGTGTTTGGCGGCGACCGATTGCGCATCGTGGATGTGGAAGGCGGGCAGGCGGCGGAAGTGTCGGTGTTTGATTCCGCCGGCAAAAGCGACGCCGGGCTTTTGTCCGCCGTCGCCGACGGGCGGGCGGAAGGATTGAAAACGATTCTTGCGAAAGACGAAAACGCCCGCTTCGCCGATTTGTTCGCCAAAAAC
>JBPCXA010000173.1:0-6272 GCA_051008975.1 Gammaproteobacteria bacterium | reverse complement strand
GGCAGACGCGCGGCGGTTTCGGCGATTTCGGAAAGACGCCCGATCGCGCGTCCGTTATACGCATAGCCGTCCCCGGCGATTAAAAACTTCGGCGCGGTCTGCCGGAATCGTTCCACGACCGCGTCCGTTCCGAAATCCATCGAGCAGGAGGAAAACACCGCGCCGACGGACGCCGACGCCAAAAACGCAATCACCGTTTCGGGAATGTTCGGCATATACGCGCAAACCGAATCGCCCGGACGCGCGCCGTTGGAATGCAGCCACGCCGCGAGATTCCGCGTCCGCCGCAGCAATTCGGCGCGCGAAATTTCGCGCCGCCCGCCGTCTTCGGAGAGGGAAATTAACGCCGCGCGCGAGTCGGCGTTTTGCAGCAAATTTTCGGCGAAATTTAATTTGCCGTCGGCGAAAAAACGCGCGCCCGGCATCTTCTCCGGATTGTCAATCCGCCCGCTTCCTTTTTCCCCGACGACGGCGAAAAAATCCCACACTTCGCCCCAAAATTCGCCGCGCCTTGACACCGACCATTCCCACAGCGGCGCAAACTCCGGCGGCAAATTCAAATTCCGCCGCGCATTGACATGCGCGATAAACGCCGCCATCCGGCTTCGCCGCCGCCGCGATTCGGACGGAGTCCAAAGCACCTTCGCGCCGCGATTTTCCATTCGGATTCAACCGCCCGCCGCCGCGGCGTGATGCGCGAAATGTTCGCCGATAAAACTCGCGATGCAATAATAACTATGATCGTAGCCCGCCCGCCGCCGCAGAACGAGTTTCTGATCTTTTCGCGCGCAAACTTCTTCCAGCGCGTCCGGACGCAATTGTCCGCCGGATAAAAATTCGTCGTCCGCGCCCTGGTCAACCAAAATCGGCGGGCAGGAATGTCCGTCTTCAATCAGCGCGGCGGCATCCCATTCGCGCCATTCGGATTCGTTTTCGCCGAGATAACCGCGCAACGCGCGGCGGCCCCATTCGCAGCCGGACGGATTGCAAATCGGCGCGAAGGCGGAAACCGACCGGAAACGTCCGGGCGTTTTAAGCGCGACAATCAGCGCGCCGTGTCCGCCCATTGAATGTCCGGCGACGCACTGCCGCGACATGTCGGCGGCGGAAAATGCGGCGGAAAAAACGCCCGGCAACTCGTCGCGGATATACGAAAACATCCGATAATTTGCATCCCACGGCGCGACTTTCGCGTCCACATAAAATCCCGCGCCGGTGCCGAAATCGTACGAATCGTCCTCGCCGGGAACGCCCGCCCCGCGCGGGCTGGTGTCCGGCGCGACGACGAAAAAACCGTATTCAGCGGCGTATCGCTGCATTCCGGATTTGGCGATAAAGTTTTGTTCGGTGCAGGTCAGCCCCGAAAGCCACCACAACACCGGCGCGGATTTTCGCGACAGCGGCGCGGGAATCGGCATCGCCTGCGGCGGCGTATAAACCGCGAAGCGCATCGGCGTTTTCGTCTCGGCGGAATGATGTTCATAAACGCCCTGAATTCCTCCAAAGCAGCGGTTTTCGGAAATTGTTTTCATACGCGCATTATATCCCGTCCGGCGAAAAATCAAAAAAGAGATTCCGGCTTTCGCCGGAATGGTGGTTTTTTATATTTTCGGATACCGCCAAATTCGGTATTGTCCGCAAAGACAAAAAGTGCCGCCATTCCGGCGAAAGCCGGAATCTCATTCCCATTCCTGCGAAGGCAGGAATCTCCGCGCCGAAGGCGCAAATTGTAAAAGGGGTACAATTACCCGCCGCTTTGCGGCGGCGGAGATTCCTGCCTTCGCAGGAATGGGATTTTTTTGCGCTTTCGCGCAAAGAGATTCCGGCTTTCGCCGGAATGGCGGAACTTTTTAATCTCTTAATTAAAATACACCATTCCGGCGAAAGCCGGAATCTCATTCCCATTCCTGTCCCCCGTCCCATTCCTGCGAAAGCAGGAATGGTGTTAGGGATATGCCGCAAAAAAAGGGCGACTTTCGCGCCGCCCTTTTCTTACCCCTCCGCCTCTTCCTTTTTTTGCTTTGCTTCCGCACACCTCCGCTTTGCCGCATCCGAAATTTTCTTGCGCGTTTCGGGATTCGCCATTGCCGCCTTTGTCTTCGCCGACAACATTGCGCGATATTCGGACTTCGCTCTATCCTTCGCCATCTTTTTGAGCGTTTCGGCAGAGTGTTTTTCGCCAAGATTCCACGGGCGCTTGCCACGACGATCCTCCGACATTTTCTTGCGCACTGCGGTGGAACGTTTTTTGTCGCGATTCGCCGTCCCGATATTTCTTTTTGTTTCGGCAGACATCGGCGAATCCGCAAATCGCCGCTTTTGCGCCGCCGACATCTTTTCGAGCGTCTTTGCGTCATGCTTTCTGCCGCTTTGCGACTCCGACATCTTTTTGCGCGTCTCTTCGGACACGGGATTGTTGGCGAATCGCTCTTTTGACGACTTCTGCATTTTCGCTTTCACATCCGGGCGGGCATGCGACGCCTTTATCGACGCCGACATTTTCGCTTTCGTTTTGGGATCCGCCAACGCTTTGTGCGAGCGCATCGCCGACTTTTCGCGTTCGTCGGGATTCTCATAACGCCGTTTTTGCGCCGCCCCCGACTTTTCGCGCTCGTCGGGATTCTCATAACGCCTCTTTTGCGCCGCCGCCTGTCTTTCGCGCGTCTCCTCGGAAATCGGCGTACCGCCGCCGCCGCCGCCTTTCAAGTTATAGCCATTCGGCGACAGCGTATTCGCCAAATCAATATAACGCCATTCCAACTCATTCAGCCAGTCCAAATCTGGCGCGCTGTCCAAAATCTCCCAAACAAAATTCACCGCGCCGTATTTGCGCAGGGCGGCGTTAAATACGCGGCATTCGGGCATGCCTTTGCGGGCATTGCGTGATGCACTTTCATGCGCCTGTCGCCGCTGTTGCAATGTGCGAACTGTTTGTCTGATGTACGATTTGCCATTCGGAGCGGTTGCGCAATAAACAATGAAATTGTCTTTCGCCATTTGCGAATTATGCCGATTTCCGCCCGTAAAGGCAAATTTCCCCAATTTGTCATTCCGGCGAAAGCCGGAATCCAGCGTCTTTTTCCCGTAAATGAAAAGACACTAGATTCCCGCTTTCGCGGGAATGACCAACAAGAGAACGGCGAGGATTCCTGCTTTCCGCAGAAATGGAACCGGGGACAGGCGGCGGGGTGGGAAATGTCGCCGTCTCCGAACCAAATTACAGCGACAGCCGCCGGATGTCGCCGAGTAGCGAGGCGTAATGCACCATAAACCGCGCGCCCGCCGCGCCGTCTATGAGGCGATGATCGTATGACAGGGACAGCGGCAAAATCAGGCGCGGAACGAATTCCTTCCCGTTCCACTGCGGGCGCGTTTCGGAACGCGACACGCCCATAATCGCCGCCTCCGGCAAATTGATAATCGGCGTAAAAAACGAACCGCCTATTCCGCCCAAAGACGAAATCGTAAAACATCCGCCCTGCATTTCTTCGGATTTCAATTTGCCCGCGCGCGCGCGTTCGGAAATTTCGGCGAGTTCGCGCGCGATGTCGGTCAGCCCCTTTTTGTCGGCGTCGCGCAGCACCGGCACCACGAGTCCGTGCGGCGTGTCCACCGCGACGCCGATGTGGAAATACTTTTTGCGCACGACATTCTCGCCGTCCTCGTGCAGGGAGGCGTTAAATTCCGGGAATTGCCGCAACGCCATCACCGCCGCGCGGATAAAAAACGCCAGCGGCGTCATGCGGTATCCGTTCTTTTTCGCCTCCGCGGCGAGCGATTTGCGAAAATCTTCCATGTCGGTGATGTCGGCCTCGCCGCACTGCGTCACATGCGGGGCGGCGAGCCAGTTGCGCCGCAAATTTTCGGCGGTTAATTTGCGAATGCGCGGCAACGGATGCAATTCCACTTCGCCGAATTTGGCGAAATCCACCGGCGGCATCGGCGGCGCGCCGCCCGCGACGGTTTTTTGTTGCAGCGCGGTTTTGACGAACATTTGCACGTCGGATTTGAGAATCCGTCCGCGCATTCCGCCGCCCTTAATTTTTTGCAAGTCCGCGCCCAACTCGCGCGCGAATCGCCGCACCGACGGGCCGGCGTACGGCTTGGCGAAATTTTCATCGCTCTCCACGACCGGCGTAAGCGGCGGACGGGACGCCGCGGTTTCGGCGGGACGGGAATCCGCCGAAGTTTGCGGCGCGGATTTTTCGGTGGATTCCGCTTTCGGGGCGGATTTTTCGGCGACGGATTCTTTCGCGGGCGCGATGCGGGCGATTAAATCGCCGATGTTCACCTTGTCGCCGGATTTGACAAGCATCGCGGCAATTTTTCCGCCGAACGGCGCCGGTACGTCCATCGTCGCCTTGTCGGATTCCAGGGTCAGCAGCGAATCCTCGGCGGCGACCGAATCGCCGGGACGCACCAGCACTTCTATCACCGCAACATCCTTAAAATCGCCGATATCCGGCACCCGCACTTCCCTCTCGGCGACGGCGGCGACGGATTCCGCGGGCGCGGCGGATTCGGTTGCGGCGGCGGCCGTTTTCGGCGGCGATTCCGGCGCGGCGGATTCGGCGGCGGATTTGGCGGGCGCGGCGGATTCCTCCGTCAATTCGGCGATTAAATCGCCGATGTTCACCTTATCGCCGGGTTTGATATGCACCGCGGTGATTTTTCCGGCGGCGGGAGACGGCACATCCATCGTCGCCTTGTCGGATTCCAGGGTCAGCAGCGAATCCTCGACGGCGACCGAATCGCCGGGACGCACCAGCACCTCTATCACCGCGACATTCTCAAAATCGCCGATATTTGGAATTAAAATTTTCATCGTCGTTCTCCGTCTCCGCCGTCCATTTTACCGCGTTCCGCCGCCGCCGCCAACTTCGCCGCCGGCGTCCTCCCGCCCGGCGCCGGCGAGCAAACTCGCGCGGATAAAACCGTCCAATCCGCCGTCCAGCACCGCCCGCGTATTGCCGCTTTCGAAGCCGCTGCGCAAGTCCTTAATCCGCGATTGATCAAGTACATAGGAACGAATCTGACTGCCCCATGTAATGTCGTCCTTGGTTTTTTCCATCCGCGCCTTTTCGGCGTCCTCAATTTCGCGCTGATGCTGATACAAACGCGCCCGCAGCATTGACATCGCCTGCGCCTTGTTTTTGTGCTGCGAGCGGTCGCTTTGGCACTGCACAATAATGCCGGTCGGCAGATGCGCGATTCGCACCGCCGAATCGGTGGTATTCACGTGCTGTCCGCCCGCCCCGCTGGAACGATAGGTGTCCACCCGCAAATCGGCGGGATTAATTTCCACCCGCTCGTCGCGATCCACGACGGGATAGACGAAAACGCTGGCGAAGGAGGTATGGCGGCGGTGGTTGGCGTCAAACGGCGATTTTCGCACCAGACGATGAACGCCGGTTTCGGTGCGCAAATGCCCGTAGGCGAAGGCGCCGGAAATTTTCGCCGTCGCGCCTTTCAGCCCCGCCACTTCGCCGCGCGATTCCTCCAAAACTTCGGCGGCGTACGATTTGGAATCGGCGTAGCGCAAATACATCCGGAACAGCATTCCCGCCCAGTCCTGCGCCTCGGTGCCGCCGGAGCCGGCCTGCACGGCGACGAAACAGTCGCCGGAATCGTGATCGCCGTCAAACAGGCGGCGGATGTTCAAATTCTCCGTCTCGTCGCGTAGGGACGAAATTTCGGCGGCGATTTCGGACAGCAGGGCGGCGTCGTTCTCCTCCTCCGCCAACGCCAGCATTTCGGCGGCGTCCGCGAGTTTTGCGGTCAAATTCGCCACCGCCCCGACGTCGTCGTCCAGCCGCGCGCGTTCGCGCTGTATTGCGGCGACAGCGGCGGCGTCCCCCCAGATGTCGGGATTTTGGAGTTGCGAATCAATTTCGGCGATGCGCCGGGATTTTTCGGCGCAGTTAAAGAAACCCCCGAATGTCCATCAGCATCCGCTCGGCGGCGGACAGCATTGCGCGCAATTCGTTGCAGTCGGCGGCGGGACGGGGGGGATGCATCATAAATTCCGGTACAATTCGCAGTATAACACGGCGGACGGCGGACGCGAAAACGCGAAAAACGCAAAAATCGGCGAAAAATCGGATATAATGCGATAATAGGGATTCGGCGGAGAACGCCGTCTCCGTTTTTTTGGCAGCAACGCAAGGAGCGACAATCGGACATGACCGAAATTTTTAGTATATTCGCCGAAATGTTTGGACGGATGGCGGAGGGTATCGCCGCGCTCGGAGTTTCCGCGGGCGAGGCGGTGG
>JBPCXA010000172.1:0-8151 GCA_051008975.1 Gammaproteobacteria bacterium | reverse complement strand
CACAACGACCTGCGGAATGTCGGCTATACTTCGCGCCATCATACTTTTTTTGAGATGCTCGGCAACTTTTCGTTCGGCGACTATTTCAAGGAGCGCGCGATTCCGCTGGCGTGGGAGTTTTTGACCTCCGCCGACTATCTCGGCATAGACCGGAATCATCTGTGGATTACGGTGTTCGGCGGCGGCAAACTTTTCGGCGAAGACGCCGCCGCCGTGCCGCCGGACGAGGACGCGTTCCGATTGTGGATGCAAACTTTGCAAACCGCCGGGTTTTCCGAAAGCGAGGCGCGGAAAAGAATTACGCGCGTTTCTTCCGCGGATAATTTTTGGATGATGGGCGACTCCGGACCGTGCGGTCCGTGTTCGGAAATTTTTTACGACCGCGATGCGGACGCGCGCGAATTTCGCGGCGCGGACGAGACGACCGCGGACGACTGCGTGGAGATTTGGAATCTCGTCTTTATGGAATTTAACCGCGACGATTCGGGCGCGCTTCGCGAACTTCCCGCCCCCTGCGTGGACACCGGAATGGGCTTGGAAAGAATTTCCGCGGTGATGCAAAAAGTGCGCGGAAACTACGACACGGATTTATTCCAAAACATTCTGCGCGCGGCGGACGAAGAAATTACGAACGCGGGCGGCGAAAGTTGCGGCGGAAAATATACGCCGTCGCATCGCGTCGTCGCCGACCATATTCGCGCCGCCGCCTATTTGATCGCGGACGGCGTTCTGCCGGACAACGAGGGGCGCGGCTATGTGTTGCGAAAAATCATCCGCCGCGCGCTGATCCACGGCGGCAAGGCGGGACAAAAACCGCAACTCGGAAATAATCCGTGGTTCTGCCGTCTTTCCGCGCATCTTCCCGGTATTATGGGGAGGGGGGCGGGAAAGGTTCTGCGCGACAACGCCGCGAAAATTGAATCGGTTTTGGAACGCGAGGAGCGCGGATTCTCCCGCAACTTTTTGCACGGACGCGCGCATCTGTTAAAGAAGTTGTCCGATTTGGGAAAGACGCAAGGCGAAGAATTTCCCGGCGATGTCGCGTTTGAATTGTACGACACTTACGGTTTTCCGGTGGAGGCGACGGAGGACGAGGCGGTCGCGCGCGGATTTTCCGGCGTAAATATGGCGGAGTTCGAGGAATGCATGAACGCGCAGCGCGGGCGTTCGCGGGCGGCGGCGAAGTTCGCATCCGGACAAAACACCGCCGCCTACGACGGCGCGGCGACGGAGTTTTTCGGCTACGAACATTTGCGCGGCGAGGCGGAAATCGCCGCGATTTTCGCGGACGGAGAATCGGTTTGCGAAGCGAAGGAAGGGGACGAAGTTTTGCTCGTCTTAAACCGCACGCCGTTTTACGCCGAATCCGGCGGGCAGGTCGGCGACATCGGAATTATTAAAAGCGAAAACGGTACCGCGGCGGTGCGCGACACGCAAAAAATTCGCGCCGACGCGCGCGGACATTTCGCCGTAATCACCGGCGGCGTTCTGGCGGCGGGCGATTCGGTGTTTTGCGAAGTGGACGCGCCGCGGCGTCTGGACATCGCGCGCAATCATTCGGCGGCGCATTTGATGCATTCGGCGTTGAAACGGGTTCTCGGAAATCATGTGCGGCAAAAAGGTTCGCTGGTCGCGGCGGATCATTTGCGCTTTGATTTTTCGCACGACGCCCCGGCGACGGACGCGCAACTGCGGGAGGCGGAACGACTCGTCAACGAACAAATTCGTTTGAATCATCCGGCGGAGATCGAAACTTTGCGGTATGACGAGGCGATCGAACGCGGCGCGATCGCGCTGTTCGGCGAAAAATACGGCGACACCGTGCGGATGGTCGCGATCAATCCCGGCTTTTCCGTCGAACTTTGCGGCGGCTCGCATGTCGCCCGCGCCGGCGACATCGGGCTGTTTCAATTCACCGGCGAAAGCGCGATCGCCGCCGGCGTGCGCCGCGTGGAGGCGGTGTGCGGCGCGCGCGCGATTGACCGCGCGCAACAAAACGCCGCGTATCTCAAACAAATCGCCGCGGAACTGAAATCGCCGCCCGAAAAAACCGGCGAAAAAATCGCGCAGTTGCGCGACTCCCTCAAAGCCGCGCAAAAACAAATCGCCGTTTTGCGGCGCACGCAAACCGCCGCGCAAACCGCCACGCTCTTCGCCGCCGCGGAGGAAATTAACGGCGTCAAAATCGTCGCCGCCAAACTCTCCGGCGCGGACTCCGGAACGCTGCGCGAAATCGCGTCGGAACTGCGGCGCGCGATGCCGGACGGCGCGATATTGCTCGCCGGAGACGGCGGCGGCGCGGCGTCCTTCGTCGCCGTTTCCGCGACGGATTCGGTGAACGCCGGACAATGGCTCGCCGCCGCCGCGCGTACGGCGAGCGCCCGCGGCGGCGGCAAACCCGCCTACGCCCAGGCCGGCGGCGGCGATCCCGCCAAAATTGAAGACGCGCTGCGGACGGCGCGAAATACAATCGCGCAAAACGCGAATTGATTCCGCAAATCCCGCGAATTCCGCGAACGCGAAAAACGCCGACGCGCGAAACGCGGTATTGCGATATAATTGCGCCGTGCATTTTCCGGAGAATCCTTTTTATGATTAAGAAAATTATCGCCGTTTTTTTGACTTTCGCGTGCGCGTCCGCCGCCGCCGCGCCCGCCGCCGAACCGTGGCCGCTGTGGGAAAAACATGACGCGGCGGGCGACGCGCAAGTGTCGCACGAAATATGGGGCGATTTTCTCGCGCGCCATGTCGTGGAGGAAAACGGAATCGCGCTCGTCCGCTACGGCGAAGTGTCGGCGGCGGACAAAAAGAATCTGGACGAATATCTCGCCGCGCTTTCGCAAGCGCCGGTCGCGTCTTTGAATCGCGAAGAGCAGCTCGCCTTCTGGATCAATTTGTACAACGCGCTGACGGTGCAAACAATTTTGGAAAACTATCCGGTGTCGTCGATCAAAAAAATCTCCTCCGGCTTTTTGCCGACCGGTCCATGGGACGACAAACTCGCGGAAGTCGCCGGCGAAGCGCTGTCGCTGAACGACATTGAACACCGTATTTTGCGCCCGATTTGGAAGGATCCGCGCCTGCACTACGCGGTCAATTGCGCCTCCGTCGGCTGCCCGAATCTCGCCGCGACCGCCTATACGGCGGCGAACGCGGAGGAAATGCTGGCGGCGGCGGCGGCGGAATATGTCAATCATCCGCGCGGCGCGAATGTCCAAAACGGAAAACTTTACGTCTCCTCCATTTACGATTGGTTCGCCGAAGATTTCGGCGGCGAAGACGCGGCGATTATCGCGCATTTGCAAAAATACGCCGCGCCGGACTTGCGCGAAAAACTGGACGCCGTTTCCAAAATTTCCGGCGACGATTACGACTGGTCGCTCAACGACAAAAAATAACGCGCCGCCGGAACGGAGTTTTCGTTCCGTACTAAGCCGGAATCCCGAAACTTAAAAAATTCAACCGGCGCAAAAACGCGCGGACGGCGGACGAATCACCGCCATCGCGCCGCGCCGAGTAGCGGGCGAATATCGCCGTTTTTGTCCACCTGCAGCGCGGCGGACAGTTCAAAGTTTTTTGCGATTTGCCGCGCCTCCGATTCTTCGGCGATCGCCAATGCGGTCGCCGCCGCGTCGCTGATCGCCCCCGCATGCCGCGGATCGCCGCTGATCGCGGTCGCCGCCCGCGCCGCGTCCGACGGCGCGCCGGTGCGCGGATTTAACAAATGATGATAACGCCGCCCCTCGCGGACAAAAAATCGCGCGCCGCCGCCCGAAGTCGACGCCGCCTCGCCGTCCGCCAACTCCGTAAACACGCCCGCCGGATGCAAAAATATGCGCCACGGACGACCGCCGTCGTCGCCGACCGCGAGAATGTCGCCGCCGACATTAATCAGCGCGCCGCCGATTCCGCGCCGCCGCATTATGTCGCGCGCCGCGTCCAACGCCGCGCCTTTGGCGACGCCCCCGAAATCAAAACGCGTCCGCGGCGGCGCGCGCCGCAGCACCCGCCCGCGCAATTCCACATCGCGCATCCGCGGCGCGGCGGACAAATAATCGGCGATTTCCCCCCGCGACGGCGGCTCCCGCGGCGGGTCGTCCGAATGAAATCCCCACAGCGCGAACAACTCCCCGGCGGCGGGATTAAACAATCCGCCGCCGCGCCGCGCGAATTCCGCCGACAGCGAAATCATCGCCGCCATCGGCGCGCCGACCGTCGCCGGCAACGCCCCGGCGGCGACGGCGCGGTTGACTTCCGCCAATTCCCCATCGCGCCACGCATGAAATCGCCGGTGCATTTTCTGAAAATGCGCGAACACTTCGCCCGCCGCCGCCGCCGCCCGCTCCTCCGATTCGCCGCTGACGATAATCGTGACCCGCGTACCGAAAACCTCCGCCGCGCGGACCGTCCGCGGCGCGCCGTCGCATGCCGACAACAGCGGCAAAAAAAACGCCGCGAATTTAAGACAGACGCGCGCGCGCCGCCGCCAGAACGGTTTCCGCCAAATCATCGCCGGTCTGGTCGCGCACCTCGCGCAATCCGGTGGGACAGGTAATGTTAATCTCGGTCAGCCGCCCGCCGATGACATCCAGCCCCGCAAACAAAATTCCCGCCGCCGCCAGCGTCGGCCCCGTCGCCGCCGCAATCGCGCGCACCGCGGAATCGGTCGGACGCGCCCGCGCCTCTCCGCCCGCCGCCATATTCCCGCGATGATCGTCCGCCCGCGGCGTGCGCACCAGCATCCAGTCCGCCGGCGCGCCGTCAATCACGAACACCCGCGCATCGCCCGCCCGCGCCTCCGGCAAATACCGCTGCGCCATCACCCAGCCGCCCGCGCCGCCGATCATTTCCAGCACGGCGCGCAAATTTTTGTCGTCCGCCGGCGACACATACACGCCGCGCCCGCCCATTCCGTCCAGCGGCTTGCACACCGCGCCGCCGTGCGCGGAATGAAACGTGCGCAAAACCGAAAACTCCGCGCTAACGACGGTCGGCGGAATCAATTGCGGAAACCGGAAAATCGCGAGTTTTTCGTTCCACTCGCGCAGGGCGCGCGGCGCGTTAAAAACCGGACGGGAAATCGCGTCCAAAATTAACGTCGCCGTCGCAAACCGCGCATCCACGGGCGGCTCCGCCCGCATCCATACCGCGTCAAAATCTTCACCGCGATACTGTCCGGCGTCCGACGCCGTCATCCACGCCGAATCCGATTCGTGCAAATTCAGCCGCCGCGCCGCAATCGTCGCGCCGCCGCCGTCCATTCCCAAACCGCCGATTTCGGCGGCGAACACTTCTTCCCCGGCGCGGGCGGCGGCGCGCATCAGCGCGACGGTGGAATCTTTGCGCGGATTCAACCGCTCCGGCGGGTCGACGACGAAAAGCCAGCGCACCCCGCCGGGCGGTCAGTTCGCGCGGGCGGTGCGGTCTTCCACCAAATCCACGCCGACGTTGATATCCACATACTCGCCGGGTTTGTACGAAAGCACGCCGGTCTGGCGGACGCCGTCGTACTCAAAGGTGACTTCGTAGCCGGTGATGATTTTTTTGGCGCGCTCTTTTTGCTCGCACACGCGCTCTTTTTCGCTCGTGCGCACCGCCGCGCGGCCGCCGCTCTGCAAATTGTCGCCGACAATCGAACCGATCAGCGCGCCCGCGCCGGTCGCCGCGGTCTTGCCGCCGCCCTTGCCGATCTGGTTGCCGACGATGCCGCCGACGATGCCGCCGATGAGCTCGCCTTCGGTCAGCCCGTCGCCGTCCGCGATTTCGCTTCCCAGCAGCGCGCCGACTCCGGCGGCGGCGTCCCGTCCGCTTCCCTTGCCGACCGCGCTGCCCGCCGCGCCGCCGAGAATGCCGGCGATCACCTTCTCGCCGGTGTTGTCGCGCCGCGCGCGTTTTATGCGCGTCTCGTAGCGGCACTCCTCGTAGGGCTCGTACACCGTCTCAATGATCGGCGCGGAATCCACCACCCGCGCGCGCGTCACAAAACCGTCCGCCGCCGCCGCGCCCGCCAGCGCGAAAGACGCGGAAATCAGAACCGCATTAAGAATCGTTTGTTTCATGGCAACGCCTCCCGTTCAATAGTTCCCCCCATTCTACCACAAAACCGGACGGGCGCAAAACTTGCGCGCCACGCCGCCGAAAATTCGTGGCGACGGCACCGGACGTCTACCCCGCCGAGTCGTCCCCAGATTCGGGCGCGCCGGTCGCGCGCTTAATCGCTTTCCAAACGCAATCTTGCCGCCATTGAAGGAACTCTTCGTAATCATCGCGCGACAGCGGCGAATTTTCGCCCGGCGGACAAAAATGCGATTCCAGCACCTTGTCTATGTCAAAACCGCCCCCGGCGTCTTTGCGCATTTCCGCCAGATAAACGGATGGCGCACGATCGCGAATTCTGCGGTTTGTCTCTTGCCGAATCAGTGCCATGTTCAGCACACAATCCCGCAAAGGTTGCGACACCTTCTCTCCCAAATAATTCTTCGGGAAGATATGGTGGGCTTCCACTTTATTGTTGGGATCCATGATGGCGACGGTAATCCGCTTGCCGTCATAGAAATCCAGAGGCGGCGGCTCATTGGACAACATCAGACACATCGCCCCCGATACATCGCCCGTTGTCTGACGGTTGTCTCGCGCAGAATGTCCGGCTCGTCAAACTTGAACCTTCTGACCTCATCCGGCTCCGCTCCGCCGTCAAACCAGCGCAACATTTCACCTGTGTCTTTGTTCGCCTGGGTGCTGGCCGCTCCGTCATATGACCGGCTGAAAACCGAGCACCAGAACCAGCGTTTTATTTTTTCGCGCCGCGCGCCGTCCGCCGCGGTATTTGCAACGCCTGCAACGGCCAACACCGCCGCCAGCGAAGACAGCATTGCCTCGTAAGGAATCCATTTCGGCGACAAAACTTTGCATTCATCGCGCAAAATTTCCAGCCCTCTGACAAGTCCGGACACCGTTCTGTCCCACCATCTGTCAACAGTTTCGGCGTCCAAATCCAGCACACTGCTCCGCGGGTTCGTCGCGCCTTCCTGCGAGCGACTCGCAAACAAAATTCCCTGCAGGACGTGATCAGGATTTACATCAAAATCCTTGATAATGGGGTGCTCTTCACGCATTTTGTCCCGCCGTTCGCGCAAATCGGCGCCGCTCATCCGCAGACGGGCGGCTAACAAGTCAAACATGACGAGTTTAAGCCCGGTGCGGTTCAATTTTTCAAAAATCGTGCAGACCGCATGGATCGTCGTCTCCGACTTAAGCGTCACCACCGGAAATTGGTAATCGCCGATGGCGCTTATCCACTTGTTGATTTTGTCATCAAGCAGATCTTCGATGCGAACTTCGGGAATCAGCGCGGACGATTGGCTGAAATCGCTCATCCACTGACGATAATTATTCAATCGCGAGAGCGGCAAAACCAGATCATTCGCCTGATTCGCAAAATGTTCGTACCGTTGCGCCCGTCCGGCGTTCGCGCGGACAACAAATATAGCGTCCTCAAAATCGCCGCCTTTCAGCAACTTGCGCAGATCGAGAAAATAACGGTGTTTGCCCTTGCCATAAAACGCCTGATACAAGGAAGTCAGACGCTGCTGTCCGTCCAAAATAAGATAAGTGTGTTTGTGTCCGCTGATGGGCGGCGCACCCTCCAACGCGCGCACCGCAAACTCGCGGCTGCCATCCCGCAACTGCAGGATGCTGCCCGCCGGAAATTGTTTGGCGATTGAAATAATAAGATCCATGGTCGCGCCGGGTTGCCACACAAAATCGCGCTGAAAATCGGGCAACACCGTATCCCGATTCTGGATGCTCGTCAACAAATCCGTCAACTTCCTCGGATTAGTGTCGTCAATAAAAGACATGTTATGCTCCTTTCTTTCAAAAAATCAACCGTGCGCCACGCGATACCCGCGGAGGTCGCGGGCGAAATTTTCCAGCGCGGCGATGCCGCTTTTTTCGGCGTTCGCGCACCATTCGCGCAGGCGCGACAGCATCTGCTCCGCCGACAGCGAACGGTCTTCCCACAGCATCACGAGTTCGCGCCGCATCCGCCCCACTTTTTGCAGCACCCGGCTGTCCTCCAAAACCGCCTGAATCGCGTTTTTGTCCCCCTGCGACAGACGCCCCTCCATTCCGTGCAGCCAGTTGTGCAGG
>JBPCXA010000171.1:0-4004 GCA_051008975.1 Gammaproteobacteria bacterium | reverse complement strand
TGGAGGATGCCAGAAGCAGGTAGTTTAACCCGCGAGGGAAGACGCTTACCAAGGTATGCTCTATGACTGGGGTGAAGTCGTAACAAGGTAGCCGTAGGAGAACCTGCGGCTGGATCACCTCCTTTCTCGGAAAGAAATCCAAGACCGAACCGCCGCGCGTTTTTTCGCAAGGCGATTCTTTCGGCGTCCGCTCATGCCGGCTGTGTTAAAATTGTTGAGGATATTATTCTGTCAACGAAAGGAGATATGAAAATGACCCTCTTGCCCTGGACGCCGGATTTTGACTGCTGGCCAGTTGACCACAAAATTACCTCGGCGTACGCCGAAGGAGAATCGGTGCGCGTGCGCTGGGACGACGGACGGGAATGCCGCTTCCACGCCCTTTTGTTGCGCGAAAACAGCCCGGACGACAAAACTATTCATCCGCGTAGGGCTGGCAGAATCTCACCAGCACAATCAGGGGCGCGACATCGCCGCCGCCTATTTGGCGTATTTTCTCCAGCACAACGGAAGGTAATACAGCAAAAATTCGCGGGCGACTATCAGAAATCGCGGCGGCGACCGGCGGGCGGAATCTTCCCGCGATTTTTGACAAAACGGGACGACAATGAGGGATTTTTATCCTTTTTTCGGAAAATTTGTCGTATTTTCTATAAAAAATGAATTAAAAGTACATTTTTCGCTTATAATCTCCTTGCCATCGGAGACGGGCGGCGAAAAAATCCGTCTTTCAACGATATTGATTAATTCCGAAAAAAGGATATGAAACAATGAAAATGTTTTTATTGACGGCGGTCTTTTTGTTGTCGGCGGGACAGACGGCGTACGCCGCCGGTGAACACGAACACGGACACGGCGAAGACGGGCGCGTTGCCGGAGAACCCGGAAACATTAAAGACGCCGCGCGCACGGTGGAGGTTGTCATGCGCGACAACTATTACGAAATGGAATCTATCCGGGTTAAAAAAGGCGAAACAGTACGTTTTGTCGTCAAAAACGAAGGGGTTTTGGTGCACGAGTTCAACATCGGCACCGCCGCGATGCATTCCGCCCACAAAGACGAAATGTTGATGATGATGCGCCACGGCGTCTTGTCGCCGACAAAAATTCACCGCGATAAAATGGAGTCCGCGGACGGACATTCCATGCGGCACGACGATCCGAACAGCGTGCTGCTGCAATCACAAGAAACGGCGGAAGTGGTGTGGAAATTTACGGCGGCGGCGAATTTGGAATTCGCCTGCAACATTCCCGGACATTACGAATCGGGGATGGTCGGCGAATTTAAATGGCAATAACCGGAGAAGAACGAATGCGCACAAGAACGACATCGGCGGCGCTCGCCGTCTTGACCGCCTTGGCACTTGCGCCGTACGGCGCGGGTGCCGGACAAAACGGCATCACGGCGGGCGACGCCGCGACCGGACAAATGCCGCACAAAATTGACGGGAAAACCGTGTATTCCCTGACGATTGATCCGGTCATAATTGATACTGGCGAATTCCGCCGCGAAGGAGTCGGGTTTAATGGCGCGTCTCCCGGTCCGGTGCTGGTGCTGGAAGAAGGCGGGGAGGCGGAAATCCATGTCAAAAACAATCTGGATGTACAAAGCTCCGTGCACTGGCACGGTTTTATTTTGCCGTTCAAAATGGACGGCGTACCGGGCATCAGTTTTGACGGCATCGCGCCGGGCGAAACTTTTGTGTACCGCTTTCCGGTCTCGCAGTCCGGCACTTATTGGTTTCACAGTCATTCCGAATTTCAGGAGCCGGACGGCGCCTACGGTGCGATTATTATCCGTCCGAAAGAGCGGGAACCATTCCGCTACGACCGGGAATATGTCGTACAGTTGACGGACGCGCATCCGCATCGCGGTACGCGAATTATGCGGAACTTAAAAACATTGGACGATTATTACAACCGCCAGCAGCCGACCCTCGCCGATTTCTTTTCCGAAATCGGCGAAAAAGGATTCGGCGGCGCGGTCGCGAACCGTTTTGCATGGGGCAATATGCGGATGCTCTCGTCGGACATAGAGGATGTGCAGGGATTTACGCCGCTGATTAACGGCAAAACCGCGGCGCAAAACTGGACATCGCAGTTCAATCCGGGGGAACGAATCCTTCTCCGCTTCATCAACTCTTCGGCGATGGCGTATTTTGACATCCGCATTCCCGGTTTGGAAATGGTCGTCGTCAACGCGGACGGCAACAATGTGCGACCGCAGCCGGCTGACGAATTCCGTATCGCGGTCGCCGAAACTTATGATGTTATCGTGCACCCGAAAGAGGCGCGCGCCTATTCCATCATCGCGGAATCCATGGGACGCACCGCGCTCGGACGCGCAACGCTTTCACCCGAAAACGAAAAAGTCAATGCGGAGGCGATTCCGGAACTGCGCCCGCCGCCGCGGCTGACTTTCGCCGATATGGCGCTCGCGCACGGCGACGGACACGCCGGACATACTATGCAAGATATGCAAGACGGCGAAATGCCGCACAACGCCGCGGAGACGGAATCGCACGGCGGACATGCGCAACACGCGGCGGGCACAAAGTTTTATGCGGACGGCAGCGGATTAAAACCGCGGGCGGCGAACGGCGGAAAATTTTTATCCTACAACGATTTGCGGGCGCTACAGCCGTTGTATCCGTCCCGCCCGCCGACCCGCGAAATTGAATTGCGCCTCACCGGCAATATGGAACGCTATTCGTGGTCCATCAACGGCGTCAAATACCATGACTCCGAACCGCTGCGTCTGCAATACGGCGAACGCGTCCGTTTCAAGTTCGTCAACGAAACAATGATGACGCACCCGATGCACTTGCACGGAATGTGGTCTATTTTGGATGTCGGCGCGGGCAAATGGAATCCCGTGAAGCATGTCGTCAGCATCTCGCCGTCCACCGAGGTGTATTTTGAAACCGAAGTGGACGCGCCCGGACAATGGGCGTTCCACTGCCATTTGGCGTATCACGCCGCTTCCGGAATGTTTCGCAAAGTCATCGTGGAAGGCGCGCCCGAATCCGAAACAGCCGTAGCGACGGCGAAATAAATGTTTTTGCGAATCCTTTGCGCCGTTTCGCTCGCCGCCGCCCCCGCCGCAGTATCGGCGCGGGAAAAAGAACTCATCGTCTACGGCGCGCAGTTGGAAGAGTTGGAATACCGCCATGAATTGCTGGCGTGGGACGGAGACGCGTTCGTCGGCAACGACAACATTAAATTGCGGTGGATTTCCGAAGGCGAATACGACACGCGCGCCGGTGCTTTTGAATCCATGGAAAACCGCCTCGTCGCGCAGATTCCCGTTTCCATGTTTTTTGATGTCAAGGCGGGCGGGCGTCTGGACTATTACGGCGGCGGCGCCGACCGCTGGTACGCCGTTTTGGGCGCTTCCGGACTGGCGCCGCAATGGTTTGAGATTGACGCCGATTTGTTTCTTTCGGAAACCGGCGCCACCTCGGCGCGATTGGACGCCGAATACGAATTATTGCTGACCAACCGGCTTTTTTTCGTCGCCTCGGCGGAGTCCACCTACACCTTCGCCGCCGACCGCAAGGCGAAAAGCGGCTCCCGCCTCAACAATTTGGAACTCGGGTTGCGACTGCACTACGACCTGATAGACCGCAATGTCTCGCCTTATTTCGGCGCGGTATACGAAAAACAATACGGCGACACGGCGGCAATGGCGCGCGACGAAGGCGAAAGCGAAGAACAATGGGTTTTTGTCGCGGGCGTCGGGTTGCGCCTGTAATCCGGCGCGGACGGCGGAGATGCGCGGCAAAAAATCCGTCCTCCCGCGATTAAAGGAGAAAAATACAATGCGCTTATCCGAAAAACTGAAAGCCCAACAAGTAAAATCCGAATCCGGTCGCAATAAAACGCAAGTGGATGTAATGCGGCGCGCGACCGAGTCATTGATTAAACAAGGCGTCGCCAAATCCGCGCTTGGCGTTAATGACAAAACTCCTTTGTTTGAATTGCCGAATGCGAATGGAAAATCA
>JBPCXA010000170.1:0-8947 GCA_051008975.1 Gammaproteobacteria bacterium | reverse complement strand
GCCTATCAAGGCATTACCGAAGTCGTACGTGGTCATGATTTACTTGCATTTACTCCATTACAAATTTACTTGTGCAAAATATTAGAACTGCCTGTCCCTAAATTTCTTCACATCCCCATCATTACAGATGGACAAGGATGCAAACTCAGCAAACAAGCAAATGCGGAAGCGATATCAAAAGATAGTTGCTCCACTACAGTTGCAAAAGCCTTGAATGATTTAGGCCAAGAAACTCCAATTAATCTTGCTGAGGAAGGCTTAGAGCAAATTTGGAGCTGGGCGATACAACATTGGGATGCTGCAAAAATTCCTAGGTCAGAGAGCCTTCCCCTTGTTTAAGTACAAAGAGGGTTTAATTAAGCCGTACTTATATAAAAACGGCCGCACTAGGAAATCTAGACGGCCGTTATTTATATTATAGAAAAATTAACGCTAGAGATTATTCACCATCTCCAGTTTTACTTTTATCCCATTCCCCCTTCTCCTCTTTTTCCCCCCCCCCCCCCCCCCCCCCCCCCCCCCCCCCCCCCCCCCCCCCCCCCCCCCCCCCCCCCCCCCCCCCCCTTCCCCCCCCCCCCCAACAACACCCTCTCGCCGTCGGGCAATTTTCGGCGGATAATCGCCCGTTTCGCCGTCTTATCCGCCGTGCTTTTTTCGGCGGGATTTTCCGTATCGGCGAACGCGGATATAGATGTGGATGTGGGAATTGAGAGCGCTACTCGTTTTCATTATTTTGTCGCCGTCGGGTATGCGCCCGGTGATGCTATTGATGCGTCGGCGGCCGCCTGCGCTGATACGAGTTTTTCCTGTTTTCATGCGGTCTCATTTGGACAAGGACCGTATCATGCCGTTTTTACGGATCTCACCATTCCCGACTATAACAGCGGCACGGATTATTCAGGCAGCGGACCAACGCAACAGGCGGCGATTGATGCGGCAAGAGCGAACGCCGACAGCGGCGGCTGCGTTAATTGTCAGTGCGTTATCTCGGCTCTGGATATTACGGCGAATGCCGTTCCCGTCGTCTTGTCCGTTTCTTATACGCCAGCCGATGCCAGCGACACAACGCATTGCGATACCGTCCTGCAGCCGGTAATACTGCCGGCGAACAACGCCGAATGCCTTGCCGCCGATTCGACGCAGCCGATTCATGATCCTTTGGAGCCGGACAACTGTCGCCCGCTGCAGGATTCGGACTGCCTCGCCATGACCGGCGTCGGCGGGCAGGAAGTGAACAACGGCGTTTGCGAATGCCCCGCCGGGGAAATGGAAAACAACGCCGGAGATATGTGCGTGTTGGACGATGCGTCCTGCAATGCGATGGTCGCCGGGCAGGTTTCCAACGACGGTGTTTGCGAATGCCCCGCCGGGGAAATGGAAAACAACGCCGGAGATATGTGCGTGTTGGACGATGCGTCCTGCAGTGCGATGATCACCGGGCAGGTTTCCAACGACGGAATATGCGAATGTCCCGCCGGGAGCGGTTTGAATCCCGGCGGTACCGCCTGCGAATTGACGGACGAGATATGCGAAGCCAGAGTTTCGGGGCAGACGGTCGTTGGCGGCGTTTGTCAATGTCCCGCCGGAGAGCGGGTGAATGGCGGCGGCGACCGTTGCGAAGAGATTCCGACTCAGCAGCAGCCGATTACTTCGCCCGCCGCCCCCGTCGGGAGCGGCGTTGTCGCCGAGCGTGATGACGGTGCGAAAGCCGGGGCGTTGATGATCGGCGGAATGGCGGCGGTCGGAATCGCTTCCTACTTTTTCTGGGACGGAAATCCGTCGGCGTTTTCGTTTTCGCCTGATTACGGATATTCGCTGACCGAAAGCGGTTACGCGTACAATATCGGCGGGCGGCTGGATTTTCGCCAAGACGATTTTCATTCGTATTACGCCATCGGACGGGCGAATTCCAACGGTGATTTCGGCGATTTGCGCTACGAATCCGGCGGCGAATACACCGCCGATTTTTGGACCGCCGCGTTCTCTGAAACCGTCCAAGGCGAAACCGCCGATTGGCGTTTTTCTCTGTCGGCGGATTACAATGGCGAAATTTGGCGGTTGTCGCCGACGTACCGATTGCATTCCCGTCTGGAAGACGACGAGGAATTCGAGACGCAAAACTCGCTGAATCTGGAAGGAATCCTCCGCTACAATCGCTGGACGATTTCGCCGTCCGCCGGATTCAATTGGCGGCGTCCGGAGGAGTTCGGCGACAACGCCCGCTTCAATTTGTCGGCGGTGCGGCGGTTTTAGGAGGAGGATTCCTGCTACGCAGGAAAGAGATTCCGGCTTTCGCCGGAATGGCGTATTTTAATTAAGAGGTTAAAAATGCCGCCATTCCGGCGAAAGCCGGAATCTCTTTGTTTACTTTTATTTTTCGCCTTAACCCCCCGTCCCATTCCTGCGAAGGCAGGAATCTATACGCCGAAGGCGGTAATTGTACAATTTCCCGCCGCTTTGCGGCGGCGGAGATTCCTACCTTCGCAGGAAGGGGACGGGGGGTGAACGCGGAAATTTCGGGAGCGATTCCGTACACAAAAATTCCATTCCGGCGAAAGCCAGAATCTCTTTGCGCGAAAACGCAAACGGCGGATTCGCCTTGCGGCGAATGAGATTCCGGCTTTCGCCGGAATGACGGGAGCGGGCGGCGGCGGGAGTGATTAGTTTTCGCGGCGGGATTGCGCGGATTCTTCCAAATTTTTCAGGCGGCTGCTGATTTCGGCGAGATGCTCGTCCGTCGTCTTGACGCCCCGGTCCTCGCGCATCATCCGCTCGTGCGCCTCCTGCATTACATTAATCACGACGCCGATCATCATGTTCAAAAAGACGAACGCCGAAAGAAAAATAAAACTCACATAAAAAATCCAGCTCAGCGGATACCATTCCATCGTCTCATACATCACGTCCGTCCAATCCTCCAAGGTGGCGACGCGAAACAAGGTGAGCATCGAGACGCCGACGTCGCCCCACAGTACGCCGTTAATTTCCGCGAAAAACAAATTGCCCGCCGCGCCGTATATGTAAAAAATCACGAACATCATCAGCGCGACATACGACATCCGCGGCATCGCGGCGAGCAGCGCCTCCACCATCAGACGCAGCTGCGGGACGAAAAATATCAGGCGCATCACGCGGAACAAACGCAGCAGCCGCGCCAAAAGCGCGTATTCGCTTTCGTCCACCGGAATCAGGGACGCGGCGACGACGACGAAGTCAAAAATGTTCCAGCCGCGCCGCCAAAACGCGCGCCCGCCGTCCGCGAAATAACGCACCGCGATTTCCGCGACGAAATACAGGGTCACCAAATGATCCAAAACAAACAGCGCCGCCCGCGCCGCCGCCGGAATGTCATAACTCTTCGCGCCGATGGCGAGCGCCGAAAAAATTATCACCGCGACCGTAAACCATTCAAACAGCGCGTTGCGGCGCAGCGCGAACAGCGCGTCGCGCAATACTGCAAGTTTGGCGTGCGGCATCTTTCGGCGCGGCGGAATCAGGCGACCTTGGCGGACTCCATTTCCATCATCGCGCGGCGATATTCGTGCGGCAGCACCTTGACGAATTTCATCCGATGGAAATTCCAGTCCGCCAGCACCGCCCGCGCCTTGGGGCTGCCGGTGTGGAGAATATGACTCCGCAGCATGTCGCGGACGATTTCCACGTCCGGCCTGCCGAGATGCTGTCCGGGGCCGGGCGCGCCGCCCAGCGGCTCCAAGGAAACCATATCCATATTGCACATCCGCGAAAATTGCGCGTGTTCGTCCAAAATATACGCCACGCCGCCGCTCATTCCCGCCGCAAAATTGCGCCCGACCGGCCCCAGCACCAGCACCGTGCCGCCGGTCATATATTCGCAGCAATGATCGCCGGCGCGTTCCGTCACCGCATGCGCGCCCGAATTGCGCACCGCGAAACGCACTCCCGCCGCGCCGCGACAATAGCATTCGCCGCAAACCGCGCCGTATAGCGCGGTGTTGCCGACCGCCGCGTTGTCGCCGTCCGGGCGCGCGGACGGCGGCGGAAAAATCGCCAGCACGCCGCCCGACAATCCCTTGCCGACATAATCGTTCGCTTCGCCGCATAAACGGATGGTCATTCCGCGCGCGGCGAACGCCCCGAAACTCTGCCCGGCGGTGCCGCGCAAATTAATGCAAATTGTATCCGGCGGCAGTCCGGCGTGGCCGCGGCGGCGGGCGACGGCGTTGGCGATCATCGCCCCGGCGGCGCGGTCGGTGTTGCGAATTTCGTCTTCTATTAAGACCTTTTCGCCGTGCAGCGCGGCTTGTTCGCACCGCGCCAGCCATTTTTGATCGATCGCGTCCGCCAGCGCGTGTTCCTGTTTTCGCACGTTGCGGCGCGCATATTCGGGCGGCGCCTGCGGCAACGCCAGCGCCGGCGACAAATCCACCGCCGCGCTTTTCCAATGTCCGCCCCGCCGCTGGCGCAGCAAATCGGCGCGCCCGATAATGTCGTCCAGTTTGCGAAATCCCATCGCCGCGAGCAGTCGCCGCACTTCTTCGGCGACGAAGAAAAAATAGTTGACGACATGTTCGGGTTTGCCGGCGAATTTCGCGCGCAATCTTTTGTCCTGCGTGGCGATGCCCACCGGACATGTGTTGAGATGGCACTTGCGCATCATAATGCATCCTTCCGCGACCAGCGGCGCGGTGGCGAATCCGAATTCGTCCGCACCCAGCAACGCGCCGACGACGACGTCGCGCCCGGTTTTGATCTGCCCGTCCACCTGCAGCGAAATGCGTCCGCGCAAATCGTTCAGCACCAGCGTCTGGTGCGTTTCGGAAAGCCCCAACTCCCAAGGCGTCCCGGCGTGCTTGATGGACGACAACGGAGAAGCGCCGGTGCCGCCGTCGTGGCCGGCGATGGTGATGTGATCGGATTTCGCCTTCGCCACGCCCGCCGCGACGGTGCCGACGCCGCATCGGGAAACGAGTTTGACGCTCACCTGTCCGCCGGGATTCGCGCATTTCAGATCGTAAATTAGTTGCGCGATGTCTTCTATGGAATAAATGTCGTGATGCGGCGGCGGCGAAATTAATCCTACGCCCGGCACCGAATGACGGACGCGCGCGATGGCGGAATCTACTTTGTGGCCGGGCAGCTGCCCGCCTTCGCCGGGTTTCGCGCCCTGCGCGATTTTGATCTGCATCATGTCCGAGTTGGCGAGATATTCGGCGGTCACGCCGAAGCGTCCGGACGCCACCTGTTTGATCGCCGAGCGCATCGAATCGCCGGACGACAACGGAATAAAACGCGCCGCCTCTTCGCCGCCTTCGCCGGTGTTGGACTTGCCGCCGATGCGGTTCATCGCCACCGCCAAAGTGGCGTGCGCCTCGCGCGAAATGGAGCCGAAAGACATCGCGCCGGTGGAAAACCGGCGGACAATATCCGCCGCCGGCTCCACCGATTCCAAATCCGCCGGCGATTCCGCCTCGGTAATCGCCAGCATTCCGCGCAACGTCATAAAACGCGCGCTTTGTTCGTTGATGCGCGCGGAGTATTCTTTATATTTTTCATCGCCGCCGCCGCGCACCGCGTGCTGCAATGCGGCGACGGTCTGCGGCGTCCACAAATGTTCCTCGCCGCGAATGCGGTAGGCGTAATCGCCGCCGGCGTCCAGCGAATCCTCCCGCAACGTTTTGTCGCCGAACGCCGAAGCATGCCAAAAACATGTTTCGCGCGCCGCCTCCGCCGCGCCGATGCCGCCGATTTGCGACACCGTGCCGCAAAAATATTCGTCCACAAATTCCCGCGACAGTCCGACCGCCTCGAAAATTTGCGCGCCGCAATAGGATTGAAAAGTGGACACGCCCATTTTGGACATTGTTTTCAACAGCCCCTTTCCGACCGCGCGGCGATACCGCTCCGCCCGGCGGCGCGGCGGAATCGCGGGCGACATATACGGCGGCAGCGACGCCGCGGAAATATATGCGAGCCAGGGATACACCGCCTCCGCGCCGTAGCCGGCGAGCACCGCGAAATCATGCACTTCGCGCGCCGCGCCGGTTTCCACGACGAGTCCGGCGCTTGTCCGCGCGCCGTTGGCGACCAAATGATGATGCACCGCCGACGTCGCGAGATACGCCGGAACGGCGACGCGTTCCCTTCCCGCCGCCCGGTCGGACAAAATTAAAATATCGGCATTCTCCTCCCGCACCGCGAGCAGCGCGCGTTCGCGCAATTCGCGCACCGCCTTTTCCATTCCGTCCGGACCTTCGGCGGCGGGCCAGGTCGTATCCAAAATTCGCGCCCGTCCGCCGGAGAGGGCGCGCAGACGCGCGAATTCTTCCGCCGACAACACCGGCGTTTCCAGCGCGATGCAGGCGTTTTCCGGAGCGTCCGACGGGCGCAGCAAATCCGGACGCGCGCCGAGATACGATTTCAGCGACATCACAATTTCTTCGCGGATCGGATCTATCGGCGGATTTGTCACCTGCGCGAATTCCTGCCGGAAATAGGACGACAGCGGTTTCATCCGCTCCGACAACACCGCCGCCGGGGCGTCGTCGCCCATCGCGCCGACCGGTTCGGCGGCGTCTTCAATCATCGGGCGCAAAATGAATTTAATATCCTCCTCGGTATAGCCGAAACTTTTTTGCGCCCGCAACAGTTCTTCGCCGGACATTTCCGGCGAATCCGCGTCCGCCGCCGGCAGTTCGGAAATCGGCGTTTGCGAACGTCGCAGCCACTCGTCGTAGGGGTGGCGCGCGATCAATTCGTTCTTGATTTCGGAATCGCGCACAATCCGCCCTTTTTGCAAATCCACGATCAGCATTTTGCCGGGCTCGATGAACCATTTTTCGGTAATCCGCGAATCCGGAATATCCAGCGCCCCGGCTTCGGACGCCATCACAATCCGCCCGTCGTCGGTCAGACAATAGCGCCCCGGACGCAGACCGTTGCGGTCCAGCACGGCGGCGATTTGCATTCCGTCCGAAAACACCACTTCCGCCGGCCCGTCCCACGGCTCCATCATCGGCGCGTGGCAGGCGTAAAACGCGCGCCGCGCCGGATCCATCAGACGATCCTGCTGCCACGCCTCGGGAATCAGCACCGACAACGCGTGCGCCGGCGAATAGCCGGACAAGCGCAAAAGTTCGACCGCGTTATCCAAAGACGCCGTGTCGGACTGCCCCTCGTCAATCAGCGGCGCGAGTTTGGAAAAATCCCCCCCCCACAGCGGCGGATTCATCGCGCTTCCGCGCGCGCGCATATTGTTGATATTGCCGCGCAAAGTATTAATCTCGCCGTTGTGCGCGATGCAGCGGTAAGGATGCGCCAGCCGCCACGCCGGAAATGTATTCGTCGAAAACCGCTGATGCACAAGCGCCAGCGCCGAACGAAAAAGTGGATTCGTCAAATCGGGATAATAGCGCGCAAGTTGCGCCGCCAAAAACATCCCCTTATACACCACCGTGCGCGACGACATTGAGCAGCAATAAAATCCCGCCGCATCGTCGCCGGCGGAAATGGAATGTTCCATTCCCTTGCGCGCGACCAGCAGGCGGCGTTCAAAATCGTCCCCGGCGGCGGTTTCGCCGCGCCCGACGAATATTTGCGACACCGCCGGCTCGCTCGCCGCCACTTCGTCATTAATCGCCTCGCGGCAAGTCGGTACGCGCCGCCAGCCGAGAAGCGGCAATTTTTCCCGCCGCAAAACTTCCTCCACCCGCGAAACGGCGGCGGCGTACGCTTTTTCGCCCTGCGGCATAAACAGCATTCCGCAGGCGTATTCGCCGGGGGGCGGCAAATCAAACTTTTCTTCGGCGCGCCAAAGCGCGTCCGGCAACTGCGACAGCACGCCCGCCCCGTCGCCGGTCGTGGGATTCGCGCCGGTCGCCCCGCGATGCGTCAGATTTACCAGAAGTTGCAGTCCCTGCTCCACGATATGATGCGAGGCGCGCCCCTTGACATCGGCGACAAAACCCACGCCGCAGGAATCGTGTTCGTGGCGGGGATCGTATAAGCCGTGCGGCGACGGACGCAAATGCCGCCGCGCCGTTTGTTTTTTGATGTCCATAGCGGCAATTTTACCACAGCGGCGCGCCCGCAACGCCCGCCGCCCCGCCATTCCGGCGAAAGGCGGAATCCGCCCGTCCGCCCCCTGATTCAGGTTTTCGCCCCCTTACTCCGAGTTTTGGCTCCCTTCATAAAAGTTCTGCTTCCCTTGTTCCGAGTCCCCGCTCCCTTGATCCAAGTCGCCGCTTCCTTGTTCGAACATTAAATAAGAGAAATATAAGTTTTGCAAAGGGGAAAAGAACTCGAAACCGCACAAGAGGGATTTTGGGGGGCGTCGACGAGGTCTGTACTGCCGCCCAAATGTCCGTTCAAGGCGAGTTCGAGTCGGAACAAGGTAATCAAAACCCCGTACAAGGGAAATAAATGCTCTGCCCGTCTGTTCGAGGGCAAATTCAGGCAATTTCGGGGCAAATTCACCCGTTTTCGCCGCCGCCGCCCAAAGTACACCCACGCCGCCATTCCGGCGAAAGCCGGAATCTCCATTCGCCGCAAAGCGAATCCGCCGTTTGCGCTTCGCGCAAAAAAGATTCCGGCTTTCGCCGGAATGGCGCACTCTGGATTTCCGCCCTTGTTCCAAAGTACACCCCTCGTCCCATTCCTGCGAAAGCAGGAATCTCCGCGCCGAAAGGCGCAAACTGTCGCCGAAGGCGTACAAATGTACAATTACCCGCCGCTTTGCGGCGGCGGAGATTCCTGCTTTCGCAGGAATGGAATTTTCTTTTTCGGGCGAATTCCCTGGAAAATGTCGCATGGTGTTTCAGTTGTTTTATCCTTTTGGTTGGGTTGACACGCCACTTTTTTATTCATTCCCCGGAGGAGAAATCCGCCATGCAAAAATTCATTGGAAGTTGCTGCTGTGGAGCCGTCCGGTTTGAACTGTTGGCTGCGCCGTCCATGATGGTGACTTGTC
>JBPCXA010000169.1:0-4208 GCA_051008975.1 Gammaproteobacteria bacterium | reverse complement strand
CGCCGACGGCGCCGCCAAAGCGGACGCAATGGCTACGGCAAGTACTTGTTTTTTCATTTTCTTTCTCCCTTTTAGAGATAAAATACACGCGCGCCGAAACCCTTCGGTGCGCTCCATACACGCCATTCTATCCCCCCGACGCGAAAGAATCGCATTTTTCGCAAAAAAAAGTTGTCTTTGTTGTTTTTTTGTCCACACGCGGGGGATTCGCGCCCTCGGCGGGGAGAGATTCCCGCGTTCGCGGGAATGGGGTAAAGAGATTCCGGCTTTCGCCGGAATGGCGGTGTTTTTTGTCTTTGCGGACAATACCGAACTTGGCGGTACCCGAAAATATAAAAAACCGCCATTCCGGCGAAAGTTTATCCTCGCGAACGCGGGGACCGAAATCTCATTCGCCGATTCGCCGCAAAGCGGCGACAATTTGCGCCTTCGGCGGCGGAGATTCCTGCCTTCGCAGGAATGGGACGGTCTTTTTTCCCTTGATTTTGCGGGAACAGCGGCGGCGCGTTATTCTTCGTGCGGGCGCGGGGTGAGAATTTTGCGGACGCCGGCGTCGTCCGGCGGCGAAACGACGCCCGCATGCTCCATCGCCTCTATCAGGCGGGCGGCGCGGTTGTAGCCGATGCGGAGTTTGCGCTGCACCAGCGAAATGGACGGGCGGCTGGACGACAATACCGCCTCCACCGCCTCGCCATACATGCCGTCCTCCTCCGCGTCTCCGCCGTTCGCTTCGGCGGCGGACGGCGAGGGCGGACGGCTGAAATCCATTTCGTATTCGCCGCCGCCCTGCGCGCGCAAATGATCGGCGACGCGCCGCACCTCGTCGTCCGCGACAAACGCGCCGTGCACCCGCAGCGGCGTTCCCGTCCCCGCCGGCAAATACAGCATGTCGCCCATTCCGAGCAGCGTTTCCGCCCCCATCTGGTCTATGATCGTCCGCGAATCCACCTTGGACGCCACCTGAAACGCGATGCGGCACGGCACGTTCGCCTTGATCAGTCCGGTAATCACATCCACCGAAGGACGCTGCGTCGCCAATATCAGATGAATGCCGGCGGCGCGCGCCTTTTGCGCCAGACGGCTGATTGTCATCTCCACTTTTTTGCCGGTCGTCATCATCAAATCCGCCAATTCGTCAATGACGATCACGATATACGGCAGCGGCCGCGCCGCGTCCGGGGCGGATTCCGCCGCCGCGATTTTTTTGTTATACGAATCAATGCTGCGCGCGCCGGCGGCGGACATCAGGCGGTAGCGGCTTTCCATCTCCTCCACCGCCCAATTTAACGCCGCCGGCGCCAGCGACACGTCGGTGACCACCGGCGCGAGCAAATGCGGAATGTCGTGATACGAGGCGAGTTCCAGCATTTTCGGGTCTATGAGAATGAGGCGCAGTTTTTCGGGCGGGGACGCGAACAGCAAACTCAACAGCATCGCGTTGACGCACACCGATTTTCCGGAACCGGTCGCGCCCGCCACGAGCAAATGCGGCATTTTCGCCAGATCCGCCGCCAGCGGCGCGCCGGTCGCGTCCTTGCCCAAAGCCAGCGGCAACGCATGCCCGCCGCGCGCGTAGGAATCGTCGGCAATTAAATCGGAAAAATATACCGTCGCGCGGTCGCGATTCGGAATTTCCAGACCCATGCAATTTTTTCCCGGAATCGTCTCCAAAACGCGGATGCCCGACACCGCCAGCGCGCGCGCGATGTCGCGCACTAAACTGACAATTTGCGCGCCCTTCACCCCGGCGTCCGGCTGAATGTCGTAGCGCGTAATCACCGGGCCGGGATGCGTGGACAACACCGACACCGTAATGCCGAAATTTTGCAGCGTCCGCTCGATCAATTCGGAGTTGCGCGCCAACGCCTCCTCCGACGCGCCCGCCGCCGATTCTTCATACACATCCAAAAGAGACGTCGACGGCAAAGACGCGGCGACGGTCGCGGCGGCGGCAACGGCGGGCGCGGCGGAAGAATCCGGCGGCGGCGCGGGTTTGGCGGCGCGCGGCGGACGGGATTTGGCTTTCGCCGCCGCGGAAGACGGAGAAGCGGCGGGCGGAGTCAAAATATGCGCCCCGACGCGGCGGACATTTTCCACCGCCGCCGCGCGCGCGCGTCCGGCTTTTTTGCCGCGCCGCAAATTGCGGCGGCGTTCCAGACGCGCCGACAACGCGGCGACGGCGGCTTCAATCCGCCCGCCGACCATCTCGCAAAACGAAAACCACGACAAATTGGACGCCAAACTCCAACTGACAATCCAAATGCACAGCAAAATCATCGCCGCGCCGGTGTAGCCGAACAGCCCCCGCATTCCGCCCGCGACCAGTTCGCCGACGCCGCCGCCCGCGCCGGACGGCAGCGCCCCCGCATATTCCGCGAAACGAATGTTTTCCAGCGCCGACGACGACAGCATAAACAACAGCAACCCCAGCGCGCACCACCAGCCGCCGAGACGCTCCGCGCCGTCGCGCGCCGCCGGACGCAACACCGCGTGTAGCGCGACAAATACAATCAGACAAAGCAAATAGGAGGAATATCCCAGCGTCGACAATAAAATGTCGGCGAGACGCGCGCCCGCCGCGCCGAAGCGGTTTTGGATCTCCCGCTCCGCGTCGTCGCCGCGCGCCGCCGACCACGCCGGATCTTCCGGCGAATAGGTCAGCAAAGTCACCAGCAGCAACGCGACCGCCAGCCAGCCGAACACCAGCAGAATCTCGCGGAACAAAATGCGCCGGTGCGGGCTAAACATCGCGCCCGTCGTCGCCGCCGTTATTGATATTCCCGCAGCGCATCCGCGAACTTGCCGAAGATTTCGTCCAAATGCGCCTTCTCCGCGATCAGCGGCGGCGAAAACGCGATAATGTCGCCGGTCACGCGAATCAGCAGATCTTTCTCGTGAAAACAGCGCTCAAAAATGTTGAACGCCCGCCGCCCCGGCGTCCCGTCGCCCTCCAGTTCCACCGCGCCCATAAAACCGATGTTGCGGACGTCCTTCACATTCGGCAAATCGCGCAGGGAATGCAGCGCGTCCTCAAAATAGCCGTCCAGTTTTTCGTCGCGAATGCGCGTCATCAGATTCTCGGATTCGTACACATCCAAAGTTCCCATTCCCGCCGCCACCGAAAGCGGATGCCCGGAATACGTGTAGCCGTGGAAGAAATCTATGTTGAGATCGTCCGCCGCGTCGACGAAAGTTTTGCGGATGTCGTCGCGCACCATCACGCCGCCCATCGGCGCCGCGCCGCTCGTCACCCCCTTGGCGAAAGTCAGCATATCGGGCGTCACGCCGAAAAACTCGGCGGCGGTTTTCGCGCCCAGCCGCCCGAAACCGGTGATCACCTCGTCAAAAATCAGCAAAATTCCGTGCGCGTCGCAAATGGCGCGCAGTTTTTGCAAATACCCCTTCGGCGGCGGCAAAACGCCCGCCGAACCGGCGACCGGTTCGACAATCACCGCCGCAATCGTGGACGGATCATGAAACGCGACCAGCGCGGACAACGCATCGGCGCATTCGTCGCCGCCGTGTTCGGGAATCCCGCGCGAAAAAACATTTTGCGGCAGACAAGTGTGCGGAATATGATCGGCGCGCAACAACTGTCCGCCGAACCACATGCGGTTTTTGACCAGCCCGCCCGCCGACATTCCGCCGAAACCCACGCCGTGATAGCCGCGTTCGCGCCCGATGATGAGTTGCCGCCCGCCCTCGCCGCGAATTTTGTGATACGCCAGCGCGATTTTTAGCGCGCTGTCGCCGGCCTCCGAGCCGGAATTGGTGAGAAAAATCGCGTCCATCCCGGCGGGCGAATACCCGGCGAGCCGCTCCGAAAACGCGAAAACCCCCGGATGTCCGAGTTGAAAAGTCGGCGCGCAATCCAGCATCGCCGCCTGTTTTTGGATCGCCTCCACGATGGGCTTGCGGCAATGTCCGGCGTTGCAATACCACAGCCCGGCGGTGGCGTCCAGCATCTCCCGCCCGGCGGGGTCGTAGCAGTACATCCCTTCGGCGCGGGCGATGAGGCGCGGCCGCGCCTTGAAATTTTTGTTGGACGAATAGGGCATCCAAAACGCGTCCATCGCGGGCGTTGCAGTCATGATGTTTCTCCTCTGTTTGCAAACAATACGCGCGAATTATACATCATCCGCCGCCGTTTCGTCCCCCGCCGTTGCCGCCCGCCCAAATCCGCCATTCCGGCGAAAGCCGGAATCTCC
>JBPCXA010000168.1:0-9756 GCA_051008975.1 Gammaproteobacteria bacterium | reverse complement strand
CGCCGACGGCGCCGCCAAAGCGGACGCAATGGCTACGGCAAGTACTTGTTTTTTCATTTTCTTTCTCCCTTTTAGAGATAAAATACACGCGCGCCGAAACCCTTCGGTGCGCTCCATACACGCCATTTTATCCCCCCCGACGCGAAAGAATCGCATTTTTCGCAAAAAAAAGTTGTCTTTGTTGTTTTTTTGTCCACAAGCGGGGGGTTCGCGCCCTCGGCGGGGAAAGATTCCCGCTTTCGCGGGAATGGGGTAGAAAGATTCCGGCTTTCGCCGGAATGGCGTGTTTTGATTTAAGATGCCAAGAATGCCGCCATTCCGGCGAAAGCCGGAATCTCTGCCGCCGCTATTGCGGCGGGCGGCGGCGTTATTTCGGGAGGGCGGCGATTTTTTCGGCGGGGGATTCGGCGGGGGCATCCGATATTTCGGCGACCGTCTCTTCGTGCGTGTGTCCGGCGACGTGAGCGGTGAGAATGTTGCGTAATTCGCCGATGGCGGAGCGCAACTCGCCGATGTCGGAGCGCAATTCGCCGATGGCGGCGGTGTTCGCGGCGATGGCGGCGGTATTGGCGGCGAGAATTCCGCGCATTTCGGCGATGGCGGCGGCGTTGGCGGCGATGGCGGTGGCGTTGGCGGCAACCGCCGTCCGCAATTCGCGCATGTCGGCGCGCATTTCGTAACTGTCGGCTTTGGTTATGCCGATGATCGCCGCCGCCGCGGCGACGACGGCGATAATAATTTGGATTTTGTCGCTCATCGCCATTACTTTAAGAAGAGGACGATAACCGCCACGCCCAATCCCTGCACGGCGACCATCGCCAAAATCGTTTGGCGGGTAGATTCCGAAATCGCCAGACGGATTTTGGTTTCAAACTCCTTTTTTAATTCGGTAGTAGCAACCATAACGCCCATTTTATCAAAAATCGGGCGGAAACGGGAATCGGGCGGTTTTTTGTTCGCGCCTTCGGCGAGGAGATTCCGGCTTTCGCCGGAATGGCGTATTTTGATTTAAGATGCCAAAAATGCCGCCATTCCGGCGAAAGCCGGAATCTCTTTCCCATTCCTGCGAAGGCAGGAATTTATACGCCGAAAGGCGCAAACTGTCGCCGAAGGCGTACAAACGTACAATTACCCGCCGCCCTGCGGCGGTTGAGATTCCTGCCTTCGCGGGAATGGGACGGGAGGTGGGAATGGAATTGGGGGCGGGAGGTGGAATCGGAGGGGCGGGGAAATGGGATTTTTCTTGGGTACTCTTGTACAATGGCGGTGGCGGGCGCTTAGCTCAGGGGAAGAGCGTCGCCCTTACAAGGCGAAAGTCGGGAGTTCAAATCTCTCAGCGCCCACCAAATTCGTCCCGTCCGCCCACCAAGTCCGTCTTTTCATCGCAAAAAACCTACGCCGCCTTTTCGTCCGGGCGGGCGCGGGGGTCTACGGTAAACGCATAATTCGCGTATTTTCGCGGCGGCGGAAGCGGGCGCAAAGACGCCGCCAGCGCGATCATCGCCGCATTGTCGCCGCAGTGGGCGGGGCGCGGACGATGTAAATCGGCGGCGGGACAGTGTTTTTGCAGACGCCGCCAAACTTCAAGGTTTTGCGCCACGCCGCCGACCGCCGCCAGACGCGATAATCCGCTCCGCCGCAACGCCCGCGCCGATTGAATCGCCAATCCCTCGGCGGCGGCGCGCTGAAATGCGGCGGCGATGTCCGCAAATGCGGCGGGAGATTCGCGCGAAACCAGCCGCCGCACCGCGCTTTTCAGTCCGCTGAAACTGAAATTTAGATTCTTTTGCGCCGGCGACGGCAACGAAAACCGCCGCGCGTCCCCCCCGGCGGCGAGTTTTTCCAACGCCGCGCCGCCCGGATAGCCCAGTCCCAGCAAAACCGCCGTTTTGTCAAACGCCTCTCCCGCCGCATCGTCCAAAGTCGCCCCCGCCAATCGGAATTCGTCCGCCGCCCGCACCTCCCACAATTGCGTATGCCCGCCGGACGCCAGCAACGCCATATACGGAAAGGCGAAATCCGGGCGCGACAACAGCGGCGAAAACAAATGTCCGGCCAGATGATTTACCGGCGCGGCGGGAATTTTCCACGCGAACGCCAGCGCGTTCGCCGTCGTCGCCCCCGCCAGCAACGCCCCCGCCAAACCGGGGCCGGCGGTGTAGGCGATGCGCGTCGGGCGGCGGCGGCATTCCCGCAGCAAATCGGCGACCAGCGGCAAAAGACGCCGCAAATGATCGCGCGAGGCGAGTTCCGGCACGACTCCGCCGAATTGCCGGTGCCGCCGCCATTGCGAATATATCCGCTCGCCGACAATCCGCCCGTCCGCGAAAAGGGCGCAGGCGGTTTCGTCGCAGGAGGTTTCGATCGCCAAAATGACCGGCGCGGCGGATTTATGTTCGCGGGGCGACATTGCATATAATCATAGCATGTCCGAATATCGCGAGTGGAAAAATAGCGGCGCATTGTCCGGCGGCAACGCGCCTTTTTTGGAGGAATTGTACGACCGCTTTTTGGCGGCGCCGGAGAATGTCGCGCCCGAATGGCGGCGGTATTTCGCGGAAATGCGCCCCGAAGGCGATTCCGCGCACCGCGACATTGTGGACGCCATCGCGTCCCGCGCCGGGCGTCCGCAGGCGGCGGTTGCGGTTGCGGCGGACGGAACGGACGGAAAAAAACAGGCGGCGGTGACCCGTCTGGTGAATCAATACCGCTTTTTGGGGGCGCGGCGCGCGGCGATCAATCCGCTGGAATATGACGCGCCGCCGCGGGAGGAATTGTCGCTGGAATACAACGGTCTCGGCGAATCCGATTTGCGGACGGTGTTTTATTCGGATATTCACGGCGTCGGCGAGGCGCCGTTGGCGGATATTCTCGTCAAACTCAAATCGGTCTATTGCGGTTCGGTCGTCGCCGAATGGATGCATATCAGCGACCGGCGGCAGCGCGAATGGCTGCGCGAACGGATGGAAAAGCCGCGCCCCGCGTATTCTCCGGAACAAAAACGCGCGCTTTTGGAGCGTCTGCTGGCGGCGGAGGCGTTGGAAAAATATCTGCACACCCGCTACGCCGGGCAAAAACGGTTTTCGCTGGAAGGCGGCGACACGCTGATTCCGATGCTGGATGTGCTGCTTTCCGGCGGATTGCGCGCGGGAATCAAGGAGACGGTCGTGGGAATGGCGCATCGCGGGCGGCTGAATGTGCTGATTAATATTCTCGGCAAAAAGCCCGCCGATTTGTTTTTGGAGTTCGAGGGAAAGCACAAAGTCAGCGGTTCGGGCGACGTGAAGTACCACATGGGATTTTCCAGCGCGCTGAAGGACGGCGGCGCGGAAATGCATCTCGCGCTGGCGTTCAATCCGTCGCATTTGGAAATCGCCAATCCGGTGGTGGAGGGGTCGGTGCGCGCGCGCCAGGATCGGCGCGGCGACGGCGCGCGAAAAACGGTGCTGCCGGTGCTGATTCACGGGGACGCCGCCTACGCCGGGCAGGGCGTGGTGATGGAGACGCTGAATTTATCGCAGGCGCGCGGCTACAAAACCGGCGGCACGGTGCATATCATCATCAACAACCAGATCGGATTTACGACTTCCGCGCCGGACGACGCGCGCTCCACGTTCTTTTGTTCGGACGCCTCCAAAATGGTGGAGGTGCCGGTCATTCACGCGCACTGCGACGACGTGGAGGGGGCGGCGTTCGCGACCGAAACCGCGCTGGCGTTCCGGCAGGAATTCGGCGTGGACGCGGTCGTGGATTTGGTGTGCTTCCGCCGCCACGGCCACAACGAGCAGGACGAGCCGCTGATGACGCAGCCGCTGATGTATCAAAAGGTCTCCGCCCATCCCGGTTCGCCGGCGCTGTATGCGAAACAATTGATCGACGAGGGCGTTGTAGACGAGAACGGCGTGGCGAAAATGACGAAAGATTTCCGCGCGCGGTTGGCGGCGGGCGAATCGGCGAATCCGAAAGTCGCGCCGTCTTCGGCGAGCGCGTTCGTGGATTGGAAGAAATTCAGCCGCGACAACCGGCAATGGGACTGGCGTCCGTCCGAACCGGCGGCGACGGCGAAAAAATTGCGCGAACTGGGGCGCAAACTTTCGACAATTCCGGAGAATTTCACGCCGCATTCGCAGTTGAAAAAACTCGTCGCCGCCCGCGCCGACATGGCCGCCGGCAAGCGCCCGCTGGACTGGGGAATGGGCGAAAATCTGGCGTACGCGGTGCTGCTGGAAAACGGCCATTCCGTCCGTCTTTCGGGGCAGGACTGCGGGCGCGGCACTTTCGCGCACCGCCACGCCGTCTGGCACGACCAAAAACGCCACAAGCGGGACGGCGGCGCGTTCGTGCCGCTGCGCAATTTGTCCGCCGAGCAGGGCGATTTTCTGGTGATTGATTCCATTTTGTCGGAGGAGGCGGTGCTGGGTTTTGAGTACGGCTATTCCACGACCGAACCCGGTCGGCTGGTGCTGTGGGAGGCGCAGTTCGGCGATTTCGCCAACGGCGCGCAGGTGGTGATAGACCAGTTCATCGCCTCCGGACAGGCGAAATGGGGGCGGATGTGCAATCTCGTGATGCTGCTGCCGCACGGCTACGAAGGGCAGGGGCCGGAACATTCCTCGGCGCGCATCGAACGCTATTTGCAATTGTGCGCCGAATATAATATGCAGGTGTGCGTCCCGTCCACGCCGGCGCAAATGTATCATTTGCTGCTGCGGCAGATGCTGCGTCCGCTGCGGATGCCGCTGATCGTCATTACGCCGAAGAGTTTGCTGCGCCATCCGGGGGCGGTGTCGTCTTTGGACGATTTGGCGTCCGGCGGTTTCGCGCCGATTTTGCCGGAGACGGACGAAACGATCGAGGCGGAAAAAGTGGAGCGGGTGGTGTTCTGCGCCGGAAAAATTTATTACGAACTGCTCGCCGCGCGGCGCGAACGCGGGCTGGATAATATCGCGCTGGCGCGTCTGGAACAGTTGTATCCGTTTCCGCACGAATTATTCGCGCGCGAAATGGACAAATATCCGAACGCCGCCTACGCCGTCTGGTGCCAGGAAGAACCGGGCAACCAGGGGGCGTGGCACCGCATCCAGCATTATTTGCGCCGCCATTTGCAAGACGGGCGGCGACTCACCTATTCGCTGCGTCCGTCCGCGTCCTCCACCGCCGCCGGCTACGGCGCGCTGCACAAAAAGCAGCAGCAAGAGGTCATAGACGCCGCGCTCAATCTCAATTCCACGGTGGAAACCTCGTAAGGAGACAGTAATGAAAGAAGTGCATGTTCCCGAACTTTCCGAATCGGTATCGGAGGCCGTCCTGCTGGAATGGCAAAAGAATCCCGGCGACGCGGTGCGCGAGGGCGACGTACTGACCTCGGTGGAGACCGACAAAATCGTGCTGGAAGTATACGCGCCCTGCGACGGCGTATTCAAATCCGCGCGCGTGAAGGAAGGCGCGTCCGTCGCCGCCGGCGACGTGCTGGGCGAAATTGACGACGCCGCGCAAATTCCCGCCGCCGAAGAATCCGCGGCCGCGGCGGCGAAACCGGCGGCGGATTCCATTAAATCCCCTCCCCCTCCGAAAGCGGAGCCGGCGGAATCCGCGGCGGCGATGCCTTCGGCGAAAAAGATCGCCGCGGAACAGGGCGTTAATCTCGCGTCCGTCTCCGGCACCGGCAAGGGCGGGCGGATTACGAAGGGCGACGTGCTGGCGGCGGCGGGCGGCGGACGCGAACACCGCGTACCGATGACCAAACTGCGCGCGCGCATCGCCGAGCGTCTGATGAAATCGCAGAACGACACCGCGACTCTGACAACCTTTAACGAGGTGAATATGCGCGCGGTCATCGAACTGCGCGCCGAATACCGCGATATTTTCGAAAAAACGCACGGCGTCAAACTCGGCTTTATGTCGTTTTTCGTCAAGGCGGCGGTCGCGGCTTTGCAAAAGTTTCCGGTCGTCAACGCCGCGACCGACGGCGGCGACATCGTCTATCACGAATACTACGACATCGGCGTCGCGGTGGGGACGCCGCGCGGGCTGGTCGTGCCGATCGTGCGCGGCGCGGATTCTCTGACGATGGCGGACATAGAAAAAACGATCGCCGATTTCGGCGCGCGCGCGCAGACCGGCGCGCTGTCTTTGGACGAAATCACCGGCGGCACGTTTTCCATCACCAACGGCGGCGTTTTCGGTTCGATGCTGTCCACGCCGATATTGAATCCGCCGCAAAGCGCGATTTTGGGCGTCCACGCGACGCGCCCGCGCCCGGTGGCGGAAAACGGCGAAGTCGTCGTCCGCCCGATGAATTATCTCGCGCTGTCCTACGACCACCGCATCATAGACGGGCGCGAGGCGGTGCTGTTTCTGGTCGCGGTCAAGGACGCGCTGGAAAATCCGGCGCGAATGCTGCTCGGCGTTTAATACGGGGGGCGTAAATAAAATTACGCGCCCGAAACCCGCGGAACATTGTTCGCGGATTGCATTTGCAAATCCGAACGAACGCGGAAAAGTTTGCGCCGTTTTTTTCGGCGGCGCGTTTTACGGCAAAAGGGAGGAAAGAAAAAATGGCGACGATGCGCGCGTTTGTATTGACCGGACACGGCGGCTCGGACAAATTGGAATATCGGACGGATTTTCCGAAACCGGTTCCCGGCGCGGGCGAAGTATTAATTCGCGTCTCCGCCTGCGGACTTAACAACACCGACATTAATACGCGCACCGCGTGGTATTCGCGCGGCGTCTCCGGCGCGACCGAAGATTCCGCGCCCCCGGGCGCGAAAACCGAAGACGCCGCATGGGGCGGCAGGGCGATTCAATTCCCGCGCGTGCAGGGCGCGGACGTCTGCGGTTTTGTGGAAGAAATCGGAGACGGCGCGAACCGCGAACTTCTCGGCAAGCGCGTTTTAATCGACACCTGGCTGCGCGACTGGAACGACCCGCACAATCTCGAAAAAACCGGCTACTTCGGCAGCGAATGCGACGGCGGCTTCGCGGAATATGTAAAAATTGACGCGCGACAAGTGCATCCGATCGATTCCCAAATGTCGGACGTCGAACTCGCCGCCGTCGCCACCGCCTATTCCACCGCCGAAAATATGCTCAACCGCGCGCAAGTTTGCGCCGAAGATTCGGTGTTAATTTCCGGCGCTTCCGGCGGAGTCGGCACCGCATTAATCCAGCTCGCCAAGCGGCGCGGCGCGAAAACTATCGCGATGTGCGGCGAAGACAAACACGAATCGGTGCGCGCGTTCGGCGCGGATTTTGTCCTGCCGCGATCTCCCGAAAACCTGCGCGCGCGACTGCAAACGCAAACCGGAAAAGAATCGGCGACGGTGATCGCCGACGTCGTCGGCGGAGAATACTGGCCGAATTTAATCGATGCCCTCGCGCGCGGCGGGCGGTATGTATGTTCGGGCGCGATCGCCGGGGCGGAAGTGCGCTTCGATTTGCGCGTCTTGTATCTGCGCGACCTTGCTTTTTTCGGCGGCACGGTCGTCCCGCCCGGACTGTTCGCGACCCTCGTCTCATACATAGAAAAAGGCGAAATCCGCCCGCAAATCGCGGCGCAATATCCGCTGAAAGAATTGCACGAAGCGCAGCGCGCCTTCGCCGCCAAAAAATTCGTCGGCAACATCGTCGCCGTCATCTAACCGCCGCAAAAAAAGGGCGACAACCGCCGCCCTTTTTCTTTCGTCATCATTCGGAATCGTCAATGTCGCCGAAATGCAGCATCTCAAATTCGCGGCGCGCCTGTTCGGTTTTCTCTTTCAAGTATTCCGCTTTCAGATCCGCACGCAACTCGCTCATTGTGCGATCGCGCTTTTTGCTGTTGCAGCGACCGCAAAGCAACTGCACATTGTCTTTCGTGTAAAAGCCGCCGAGCGCCCCCGCAATAATGCGGTCATTATCCAAATTCTTCAACTTCTCCTCTTCGCGGCATCCCGCGCATTTGCCCTCCTGCTTTTCATAAAGCATTTGACGGTGCGCATCATCCTTGACAATGCGCTCTTCGCGCGCCACATCCGGACGCTTGCGAAAAATGCGGGACGCATTGACAACATGCGTAATCTCGCACTTTTCCCATTGATCGAGCAAATGCGGCTTCTCCTCCTGCATCCGCTTTTTCATAATATCGGCGGCGGTTTGCGAAACATCAATGCCGATAAACGAACGCTCCAACTCCGCCGCCGCAACGCACGCCGTCCCGCAACCGCAAAACGGATCAAGAACAACATCGCCCGGCTTGGACGACGCCTTAATAATCCGTTCCAACAACTGTAAGGGCTTCTGCGTCGGATAACCGACTGATTCTTTGTTTGCAGAATGAATATGCGGAACATCCCAAACAGTTCCCATAGTCGCAGACAATTTCGTGCAGTCCGAAACCTTATACCCATCAACCTCGAGACGAGATTTTTGAGCATTGTACTTTTCCCAATCATAAACCAGCACCTTGCGCGGTTGACGAAGAACACGATAACCGCGCGCGACATTTTCGTCCGGCCGCTTGTCAACGGTCAGACAATCAAATGTATTGATTTTTGATTTTGAGAAAAACAAAATCACATCGTGCATTCGCGGAAATTGTTGTTTGGACTGCCTCGAAAACCGATGATATTCCCACACAATCTCATTGCGGAAGTTGTCCTCGCCGAAGATGGCGTCCAAAAGCAGTTTGACGCCGTGCGACATTGTCGGATCGCAATGGAAGTACAGCGACCCCGTCGGCTTAAGAATGCGATGCATCTCAAAAATGCGCACCGCCATAAAAGTGAGATACGACACCCACGATTCGCCGTTAATCATCCCCAAAACCTTGATTAAATCGGTGACGCGCGGAAATCCTTCCGCCGCCCGCAATTCGTCGCGGTTGCGCAGAACGGTCAACTCGTCCGCCTTGATGTCGGTCAGAGTCCAAGTATCCTTGAATTCCGCCCCTTCCGCCGGGCTGCCAATCGGGGCCGCCCACTGCTTTTTGGAATTGAAGGGCGGATCCAAATAAATCAGATCAATGCTTTCCGTCGGCATAAAGCGCAAAACCCGCGCGTTGTCGCCGATATACAAACGGCGAATCCGCTCTTTCAACATTTCGTTTTGCATCGTTTTCTCCTTTCGTTGACCACCCGCCAATCGGGCGCGGGGGAATTGTAGCAGATTTTCCGCCCGAAAACAAAAACCGCCATTCCGGCGAAAGCCGGAATCTCTTTTGCGCGAAGCGCAAACGGCGAGGATTCCTGCTTTCCGCAGGAATGGAACTTTCGCCCCGAAATTGCCCAAATTGCTCCCACAGTCCCATTCCTGCGAAGGGAGGAATCTCCGCCGCCGCCGCAAAACGGCGGGTAAGTGTACATTTGTCCGCCTTCGGCGACAGTTTGCGCCTTTCGGCGCGGAGATTCCTGCCTTCGCAGGAATGGGACGGGGGATGGGAATGAAATTAAAGGGAATCTGCGGGAAATTTTGCGCCTTCGGCGCGGAGATTCCGGCTTTCGCCGGAATGGCGGCACTTTTAAGATATGGCGGCACTTTTTAACCTCCTAATTAAAATACGCCATTCCGGCGAAAGCCGGAATCTCTTTGCGCGAAAGCGCAAACGGCGGATTCGCCGCCGTCAACAAAACGGCAATTCCGTCAACTCCCCGGGGATTTGTTTGCCGTCTTTGCGGACGGAAACTTTTTCGCCGGGGGCGGAATCGCTTTTGACCAGCGCGAAGCCGATCATGCGTTTTAATCTGCGCGACCAGACGCCGTTTGTCATGTCGCCGA
>JBPCXA010000167.1:0-7070 GCA_051008975.1 Gammaproteobacteria bacterium | reverse complement strand
CCTCATGGCCAAAAAACACGACCTGCGACGGATTAAGGCGCAGGGCAAAATCAACGCGAATCTGCCCGAAGTGGTGGATCAATTCCAACGGAAGGAAATTTCCCGCCGTGATTTTCTGCAGATGGCTTCCGCCCTCGGCATGTCCGCCGCCGCCGTATACGGCTTCGCCGGCGGTGCGCCGGTCGCGCATGCGCAGGCGGCGAAAAAAGGCGGTACTTTTCGTCTGGACACACCGCTGCAAAAATTGCAGGATCCGCAGACCTTTTCGTGGATTGAAGGCAGCAATGTCACGCGCGACATTTGCGAATATCTCACGTTCTACGGCGAAGACGGCGTCGTCACGCCGTATTTGTCCGAAAGCTGGAAAGTTTCCGGCGACGGCAAAACCGTGGATTTCTTTTTGCGCAAGGGGATCAAATGGAGCAACGGCGACGAATTTAACGCCGACGATGTCGCCCATAACTTCGCGCGCTGGCGGGTGGAGGGCAACACTTCCGCCAATCACGGCGAATGGAACACGGCGTCCGGACTCAACGATGTGGAAAAGGTGAATTCGCATCAAGTCCGTCTGCATCTCTCGGCGGCGGATGTTTCGGTGCCGCACCGCCTGTACGCGTATCCGACGCAGATTGTGCATCGGTCGTTTGACGACACCGGCGCCGATTTGACGAAAAACGGCATCGGCACCGGCGCGTTCATGCTGGAACATTACCAGGTCGGCGAAGGCGCGAAAATCGTCCGCCGTCCGGGCTACTGGGGCGGTCCGGAGGGACAGGGCGACGCCTATCTGGACGCGGTGCAGTTCATTGACCTCGGCGAAGATCCGCAGGCGTCGATTTCGGCGATCGCTTCCGATCCCAATCAGACCGACTGGATTTACAAAATCACGCCGAAGCAACTGGACATCGTCCGCGGTCTGCCCGATATGCAGATTCTCGATTCGGTCACCCAGCAAACGCCGGTCATTCGCTTCGCCTGCGACGACTATGAGGACGAAAATCTCAAAGTTCGGGCGATTGACCCGCGCGTGCGCGAGGCGATTCAACTCGCGACCGACAACGGCGCGATGCTCGCCACCGCCTACGCCAACAACGGCGACGCGGCGGAAAACCACCACACCGCCCCGACCCAGCCGGATTATTACGATCTCGGCTTTCGTCCGCGGCGGAATCTGGAAAAGGCGCGCCAACTTTGGGAAGCGGCGGGGATGAAAGGCAAATCCATCAAGCTCACCGTCGGCAACACGCAGGGCGACTGGGAACAGAACACCTGCGAAGTGCTACAGGCGCAGTGCAAGGAAGCCGGCATTGACGTGCAGCTGGAAGTTCTGCCGTCCGCCCAATACTGGGAGGTGTGGGACAAAAGCGAGTTCGGGCTGACCTTCTGGACTTCGCGTCCGCTGGCGATCATGCTCCACAAACTCGCCTACAAATCGGGCGTACCGTGGAACGAGGCGCGTTTCGCCAGCAAAAAGTACGACGACGCCCTCGCGGCGGCGGCGGCTTCCCCGGACCCCAAGGCGGCTTCCGATCACATGAAAGTGTGCCAGGAAGAGTTGCTCGCCGCGCATGTGATGGTGCAGCCGTACTGGATCAAACTGTACACCGGCGGCAAAACCTATGTGAAAGGATTCCAGCGCCATCCGGCGGAGTTCTATCACATGCGCCGTTTGTGGCTGGACGTTTAATTTCGTCCTCTCCGCGAAGCCGAAAGGCGGGCTTTGATACCGAAGCCCGCCTTTTGTTTTTAATGCGCCCGACCAAAATTTGCGAATGTTCGCCCTGATCCTCCGCCGTCTCGGCATTATGCTGCTGACGATGGTGGCGATGTCGTTTCTCGTCTTCGCCGCCCTGGAATCCAACCCGGACGGCATCGCGCTGAAGGCGAAGGGGCAATTTTCCACGATGCCGTCGCGCGCGGCGTGGCTGGTGGAGGAGAATTATTATGTTTCCGTCGCCGGCGACGACGAAACGGCGAAGCAGGAGCACGAAAGCGCGGGCAATTTGCTGTACGAAATCGGCGGCGACGGACGGCTACTGGTCGTAGCACCGCCGGCGGAAGGCGTGGAATATCCGCAAAAGCGGGTTTCCGATATGTCCACCGAGGAGTATTTGCTGCTGCGTCCGTTGCGGGTGCCGTTGCTCGTCCGCTATTCGGCGTGGCTGGGGCGTTTCGTGGTCGGCGATTTCGGCGAATCGTTTCGCTTTGACGTGCCGGTGTCGCAAATTTTATGGCCGCGTCTCGCCAATACCGGCATTCTCGCCGGGCTGGTGATGCTGATTATGATTCCGCTGTCGCTGTTTTTGGGCGTGATGGCAGGAATTCGCGAGGGATCTTTGCAGGATCGCGGCTTTTCGCTGTTCGCGATTATCACGACTTCCGTGCCGGAATTCGCCAGCGCGGTGATTTTTATCGCGGTCTTCACATTTTGGCTGCAGTGGCTGCCCGGCACGAGTTCGATGCTCGCCGGTTTTGAATGGAAACAAATCATTATGCCGGTGGCGGTTTTGGTGCTGTACGGCAGCGGTTATATCGCGCGCATCACTCGCGCGTCGATGGCGGAGGTGATGCGTTCGCCGTTCATCCGCACGGCGATATTGAAGGGGCTGTCGCCGCGGCGGGTCATCGTCCGCCACGCCCTGCGCAACGCCCTGATTACGCCGGTGACGGTCATTATGCTGCAGCTCCCGTGGCTGTTGTCGGGCGTCATCGTCGTGGAATATTTTTTCGCATACAAGGGATTCGGTTCGCTGTTGTGGGAGGCGGCGAACAACACCGATCCGTTCTTAATTGAAGCGTGCGCGATGGTGGCGGTGGTGGTCGTCGTCGTTTCGCAGTTGATCGCCGACGTCATTTATACTTTTATCAATCCGCGAATCCGCTTTCAATGAGCGGCGCGTTTTCCGTGATGTTGCGTCTGCGCGAATCCTTCGTCGGGATGGCCGGTTTTGCGATCGTCCTGTTCTGGGTTTTGGTCGCGATGTCCGCCGACATCATCTCGCCTTTCGATCCGCTTCGTCAAATTGCGCCGCTGGCGAAGCCGGGCGCCGGCGCGGAGGGCGGCGTTTTGTATTTGGGCGCGGATTTTTTGGGGCGCGACATTCTTTCGCGCATCATTCATGGGACGCGCACGATAATGTTGTGGGCGCCGGCGGCGACGGCGTCGGCGTTTATCGTCGGAATCGCGTTCGGGCTGATCGGCGGCTATTACGGCGGACGGGTGGACGACGTCATCTCGTTCACGGCGAATATGATTTTGGCGTTTCCGGTTTTGGTGCTGCTGATTTTAATCATCGGAATTTTGGGGCAGTCCGGCGCGTCGATTGTGGTGGCGATTACGTTCGCGTCTTCGCCGGCGGTGTTTCGCATCGTGCGCGGCGAGGTGCTGACGATTCGCAGCCGCGATTTTATCGCCGCCGCCAAGACGCGCGGCGAGAATGTTCCGTATATTTTATTTTTCGAGATTTTGCCGAACGCCAAGGCGCCGCTGATTGTGGACGCCTGTCTGCGGATGGGATACACGACGATTCTCATCGGCATACTCGGATTTTTGGGTCTCGGCCTGCCGCCGCCGACTCCGGACTGGGGCGGGATGGTGAACGAAAACCGCGCGCTGGCGCTGACGTTCCCGCACATGACTTTGTTTCCGTGCCTCGCCATTTCGTCGCTGGTGCTGGGGTTGAATCTCCTCGCCGACGGCATCAGCGAAATCAACAAAAAGGTCTGACATCATGAACGACTCCGCCCCGCTGCTGGAAATTAAAAATTTGAACGTATCCTACTACACGCGGCGCGGCGAAGTGCCGGCGGTGGTGGATTTTAATCTGACGCTGCATCCCGGCGAAAGCGTCGGGCTGGTGGGCGAATCCGGCTGCGGCAAATCCACCGTGTCGCTGGCGATTATGCGGTATATGGGCGCGAACGGCGGCATCAGCGGCGGCAGCATCAAATTTATGGGGCGCGACATGGCGGAGATGGGCGGGGACGAAATCCGCGATCTGCGGGGGTCCAAAATTTCCATGATTTATCAGGAACCGTTCGCGGCGTTAAATCCGTGTATGACCATCGGCGCGCAGTTGCGCGAAGTGCCGCTGTGCCACGAAAACATTTCCACGGAAGAGGCGGACGCGCGCTGCCGTCAAATTCTTTCCGACGTGCGTCTGCCGGATCCGGAGCGGATTATGGCGGCGTATCCGCATCAACTTTCCGGCGGACAGCAGCAGCGCGCGGTGATTGCGATGGCGCTGTTGTCCAATCCCAAACTGCTGCTTTTGGACGAGCCGACGACCGCGCTGGATGTCACCGTGGAGGCGGCGATCGTCAATATCATCCGCGACATCAGCGCCAAATACGGCACCGCGATGATTTATGTCTCGCACAATATGGGGTTGATTCTCAAAACCTGCGAGCGCATTTATGTCATGTATTCCGGGCAGGTGGTGGAAGAAGGAAAGGTCGGCGACATTTTTCGCGATCCGCGCCATCCCTACACGCGCGGTTTGTTCGGATGCATTTCCAACATGACCGCGGACAAAAACAGTAATCCGCTCGCGCCGATTCGCGGGCAGCTGCCGCCCGCCTACGATCGTCCGAAAGGATGTTATTTCGGTCCGCGCTGCGATTTCTTTGAAGAGGAACGGTGCGGCGGCGAACGCATTCCCTCCGAGCAGGACGGCGCGCACGCGGTGCGCTGCGTCAAATGGCGCGAAATACCGGACTGGCAAACCTATACGCCGGGCGCCAAGCCGCGTGCGCCGGTCGCGCTGGGCGATTCCATTCTCAAAGTTTCGGACATGAAAAAACATTACGAACTGCCGGACGAATCGCCGTTCGGCTTCGGACAGGGCAGAAAAGTGCGCGCGGTGCAGGACTTGTCGTTCAGCGCGCGGCAGCGGCAGATCGTCGCCATCGTCGGCGAATCGGGATGCGGCAAAAGCACCTTCGCCAAAGTGCTGATGGGGCTGGAAGACGGCACCGACGGCGAAATCATTATGGGCGACGACGATCTCGCGGCGATGCCGGTGGAAGGGCGCGACGAATCGCTGATTTCGGCGGTGCAGATGGTCTTCCAAAACCCGAACGACACGTTGAATCCGTCCCATTCGGTCGGTTCGCAGATCGCCCGCTCCATCCGCAAACTCGGCACCGCCAACCGCGAGGAGGTGCGGGAGAAAGTGGATCAACTTTTGGACCTCGTCAAACTGCCGCGCTCGTACAAAAACTACAAGCCGTCGCAATTGTCGGGCGGACAAAAGCAGCGCATCGGAATCGCGCGCGCCTTCGCCGGACGCCCGAAACTCGTCGTCGCCGACGAGCCGGTGTCGGCGTTGGATGTTTCGGTGCAGGCGGCGGTGATCGATTTGCTGCTGGACATCCAGGCGCGGCACGACACGACGCTGTTGTTTATCAGCCACGATTTGTCGCTGGTGCGCTATCTCGCCGACCACATTATCGTGATGTATCTGGGGCGGATTATGGAGCAGGGAATCTGCAGGGATGTTTTCGCCCCGCCCTATCATCCGTATACGGAGGCGTTGCTGTCGGCGGTGCCGGTCGCCGACCATCGCGTGGAAAAGGAGGAAATTATTTTGGAGGGCGAGTTGCCTTCGCCGTTGAAGCCGCCGTCCGGCTGTCCGTTTTCCACCCGCTGCCCGCGCAAACTCGGCGACATTTGCGACCGCGAACTGCCGCCCAAACGCGTCTTCGACGACGGGCATGAAATTCACTGTCATCTCGAACCGAAAACGCTGAAAACGATGCGCCCGGTTTTTCGGATGAAAGCCGAATCCAAAACGGAACCGGCGACCGCTTAATCAAAAATCCCATTCCCGCGAAAGCGGGAATCTCATTGCGCGAAAGCGCAAACGGCGATTCGCCTCCGGCGAATGTCCAGAATTTCCATTCCTGCGAAGGCAGGAATCTCCGCCGCCGCAAAGCGGCGGGCAATTGTACGTTTGTGCGCCTTCGGCGCGGAGATTCCGGCTTTCGCCGGAATGGCGTTTTTTTATATTTTCGGATACCGCTAAATTCGGCATTGTCCACAAAAACAAAAAGAACCCGCCATTCCGGCGAAAGCCGGAATCTCATTCGCCGAAAGGCGAATCCGCTTGCGCTTTCGCGCAAAGAGATTCCTGCTTTCGCCGGAATGGTGTATTTTAATTAAGAGGTTAAAAGCACCGCCATTCCGGCGAAAGCCGGAATCTCCCCCATCCGAAAAAAATACTACAAATCAATCCGCCATTCCAGCGATAACGCTTTTTCGTTGTCGCGCGCATTCCATTCCGCCGCCGCCGCAAAACCGCCGCCGTCAAAATCCCGACCATAACCCGCCGTCCAAATGTGCGTCCGCCGCTGCTTCAACGGTATCGCCGTGCGCACCGTGCGAATCGTCTGCTCGCTTTCGCCGAGAAACGCATCGTAAAAATCGCCGTCCGCATGCAGATATTCCAATATCATCTCGCCACCGCTTATACGCGCCTCCTCGCGCAACGCAAAATGCAAACGATCGCCGAACGAAAACATATCGGCATATTCCAAACCCGCCGTCCAGCCGTCCGACTTCGCACCGCGTATCTCCGCTATCAATCCGCCGCCCCCGACATTCGCGCTTATGTCCTCATATTCATACTCGCCGAACGCCGACACGCCGCCGCCTTATTTGCGAATTCAAACGCACTTTGCCGCCGTGCGTCCGCGACGACACCGATCCCAGCGCGCCGAAATCCGCCCCGGCGAATCCTTCACGCCTCGCCCCGCGCGAAAACTCCGCCGTATAAAAAAACGAATCATCGCCGCCGCCATAACGAAATCCAAAACCATTCTCGGAATCGCCAAACGCCGATGCGCCCCGATACCGCAGGGCGGAATCCGCCATAATCCCTTTCGCCGCCCCGCCGATTTTCGCCGAAGACGATTCGCCGCCGTCGGCGGACGACAACAAACTCCCCAAGGCGAGATTGTAAAAAGAATCTTCGGTAATTTTTACCGCGACCGACACCGAATCCATCCGCCCCCGCAAATGCGAAAACTCCGCAGGCAATCGCCCCCGCAAATCCCGCAAAAGAGTTCCG
>JBPCXA010000166.1:0-3276 GCA_051008975.1 Gammaproteobacteria bacterium | reverse complement strand
CATCGCCGCGCCCGCCTTTTCGTCCATTAAAATAATGTGGATAAAAAACACCATATTCGGACGCGCGACGAAATCGCCGCCCTCGTAAATCATCGGCCAGTCCATCCAACTCGGCGCGAAAGTCGTCCCCAAGGAATATCCCGTCGCATTCAGGCGGCAGTGTTTCATTCCCGCGCCGTCCGCCGCGCGGGCGTAGGCGGAAAATACTTCGCCCAGCGCGGCGCCCGGACGCAGCGCTTCGGCGCAGCGAAGACGCGCCTCGGCGCACACTTTTTGCATCTCCGAATGCCGCGCGGACGGCGCGCCTATGATAATCGTTCGCATCAGCGCGGCGTGATAATGGCGGTATGCGCCGGCGAATTCCAAAGTCAGCTGGTCGTCGTCCGACAGCCGCCGCCGTCCCGCAAACGAACGACACAGCAGCGCGCGTTCGCCGGAACCGACGATGAATTCATTCCCCGAATATTCGCCGCCGCCGCGAAACACCGCGCCCTGCATCGCCGCCAGAATGTCGCCTTCAAACGCCCCCGGCGCGACGAGGCGCTCCGCCTCCGCCAGCGCGTCGTCGGCGAGTTCGGCGGCGCGCCGCACATATTCCAACTCCGCCGCGCTTTTTACCGCGCGCAGTTCGCTGACGATTAAAGACGCGTCTTCCAGCGAAACATCGGAAAACGCCGCCGCGACCGCGCGTCCGTTTTTTGCGGTCAATCCGTAAGAATCCCATTCCACGCCCAGACGCTTCGCCTTGTATTCGCGCGCGATTTCGCGCAACTCTTCCGCCGGATTCGCATCCGGCGCGTCCTTCCAAACGCGAATGTCTTCAATCACCGAAGTCAGCATCGCTTGCCGCAAATCCGGCGCGCGCGTCAACAGCGTCATCCGCCCGTCCGCGCCCAAATACAGACATTGAAAAAACACATACCCGAAAGTGTCAAAGCCGGTCAGGTAATACATGCTCTCCTGCCGAAAAATCAGCATCCCGTCCCGTCCGCGCCGCGCGATCTCTTCGCAAACACGCGCGCGCCGCGCCGCAAACTCTTCGCGCGAAAAATGCAGTTGCGGAGTCATTCCCGCATTATAACGAAATGGAATGCCATGCGGGGAACGCCCCCGCCGCCGCGCGCAAAATGTTTTTCGGGCGGAACTGTTCGCCGCCGGTCAGGTAATGCAAATTTAATGCAAACTTAAAGGGCGCGTTTGTCGCCGGGCAGCATTCGGCGCAAAACATCGTTTTTGTCTATAAAGTGATGCTTAAGAGCGGCGGCGGCGTGCAATAACGCCAGCGCGACTCCGCCGTATCCCGCCCAATAATGCAATTGAATGGCGCCGTCGCGCGCGGCGTCCGAAACCGGAAACAACGCCGGAACGGAAAATCCGCCCGCCAACTCCGCCGCATTGCCCGCCGAAGTGGAAATGACATAGCCGCTCGCCGGAATAATCAGCAGCAGCGCGAATAATAAAAAATGCGCGACGCGCGCGGCGATCCATTCCCACGATTTCAATCCCGCCGGATTGACCCGCCGCGCCGTGGCTATTTTCGCCGCCGCCAATACAAACAGCGCCAATCCCAAAGTCCGGTGCCAGAGCAGCGCGCTGTGATAATAGGCGTCGTAATAGCCGAGTTCGGTCATCCACGCGCCCAGCGCCGCCAATGAAAAAAACAGCGCGGCAATCGTCCAGTGCAGACAGACGGAAAAATTTCCGTGCATTTTGCGCGCTATCGGCGGACGCCCTCGATGAAGATTTCCAAATCCATGGACGCGGAATCCGGCCCCAAATCATACTCCATTCCGAAATCGGCGCGCGTAATTTGCAGCCGCCCCTCGAATCCGGCGCGATAGCCGCCCCACGGATCGTCGCCCTCGCCGGTTTTTTTGACCCGCACGGCGACATTTTTGGAAACCCCGTGAATCGTCAATTCGCCGCGCATGATTCCCCCGTCGGCGTCGCCTTCATACTCGCTTCCGACAAAAGACGCTTCGCCGAATTCGTCCGTTTCCAAAAAATCCCCGCTGCGCAAATGTTTGTCGCGTTCGGCGTGATTGGTGTCGACGCTGGCGGTTTTGACCAGCACTTTGACGCGCTGGGCGGACGCGTCCGCCTGCGGGTCATAAAAGAAGTCGCCGCTGATGTCGTTAAACCGCCCCAGCAGCCAACTGGTGCCGAGATGCTGGATGCGAAACTGCACAAACGAATGCGCCGGGTCTATGCGGTATTCCGCCGCCATCGCCCCCTGCGAAACCGTAACCGCCGGCGCCAGCATCGCCGCCGCCAAAATCCAGGATTGTTTTTTCATCGTGTTGCTCCTCTTTGTAAAAAAATTCCCGGCATACGCGCGCCGGAATTGCGCCGGCCCGGAAGCGCAATCCCTCCGGTCCGGGCGAATTATAACAGAAATTGCGCGCGCCGCAAACTCTTCGATGTGGAGTTCAGGCATGCGCGCCCGCGCGTTTGCCCGCCAGCCACAAAAATGCGACTACTTGGCAGAAAATAATCGCGCCAAAAGCCGTTTGGTGGGCGATCAGCGGATAATCGCCGTTCGGATTTGCCCGCCACAGTCCGATAATCGCGCCGACGCCGTATTGCATTATAAACGCGCAAAACCGCAATCGTCCCGCGTGTTTACTGGGTTTACGGACGACAACCCACGCCATTCCTGTGAAAGCAGGAATCCTCGCTTATTAACGACAACACTTTTTCAATTCTTCAATAACTTCTTGCGGGTCAATGCGTTGCAAGTAATCGACATTGACATACGCGAAAACAATTTTGCCGTTGCGGGCAATCACATAGGTCGCCGGTAGCGGCAACTCCCAACTATCATCACCGTTATGGGCGGGGATGTCGCTGCCCAACTGCCGATAAACTTCAACCAACTCGGCCGACATCTTAACCACCAACCCAAATTGGCGCGCAACTTTATTGCCGACATCGCTCAACACTTCAAACTCCAGCGCCAACTTTTCTTTATTAGAAAGCGCGCTATCCGGCAACTCCGGCGAAATCGCAACCAGCCGCGCGCCAAGCGCATTAAGCTCCGCCAAACTTTTTTGATACGCGCGCAATTCAAGATTGCAATACGGACACCAGCCGCCGCGGTAAAAAGTCAGCACCGCCGGACCCGCATCAAGCAAATCCCGAATGGCAATTGATTTTCCATTCGCATTCGGCAATTCAAACAAAGGAGTTTTGTCATTAACGCCAAGCGCGGATTTGGCGACGCCTTGTTTAATCAATGACTCGGTCGCGCGCCGCATTACATCCACTTGCGTTTTA
>JBPCXA010000165.1:0-27338 GCA_051008975.1 Gammaproteobacteria bacterium | reverse complement strand
CCCCCCCCCCCCCTTAATAGGAGTTAAAACGTTGTTCAGCGCGCGTACAACCGCCTTAAACGCCGCCCGAAACGACAAAATGACTTTTTTCATCACAATCTCCTTTTAAGAGCAAAATCGCGCCTCCTCGGACGCTCCCGGAATTATAGCACGGAATCGCCCCGGATACCGTTTTTTTCGCCCGAACGAAAAAAAGTGCAAAATTTTCCGTCCGCTGTGGTTTTTTTTGTCGGAATTCCCCGCTCCGCCCCGCCAATTTCCGCCGTACGCCGCCGAATTTCCGCCGCTCCCCCCGTCCCATTCCTGCGAAGGCAGGAATCTCCGCCGCCGCATAGCGGCGGGTAATTGTGCATTTGTACGCCTTCGGCGACAGTTTGCGCCTTCGGCGAGGAGATTCCTGCCTTCGCAGGAATGGGATTAAAGAGATTCCGGCTTTCGCCGGAATGGCGGTACTTTTAGAATGGCGGCACTTTTAATCTCTTAATCGGCGGCGGGGCGGATCGGCGGCGGGGCGGAATTGATACAATTGTCGGATGAAAAAATGGCGGTTTTGGATTGACCGGGGGGGGACATTCACCGATATTATCGGCGCGCCGCCGGACGGGCGTCTTCGCGTGGAAAAACGCCCGTCTTCGGACGCGGACGGCGGGCTGGCGGCGGCGCGCGAAATGCTGGATTTGCCGCCCGGCGCGCCTTTGCCGGCGGCGCGGGTGGCGGAAATTCGCATCGGCGCGACGATCGCCACGAACGCGCTTTTGCAGCGGCGCGGCGACAAAACGGCGATCGCCGTCACCCGCGGTTTCGCCGATGCGCCGTTGATCGGCGACCAGACGCGCCCGCGTTTGTTTTCCTTGCATAATTCGCGTCCGCCGCCGCTTTGGAGCGTCGCCGTGGAAATTGACGAACGCATCGGCGCGGACGGAAAAATCGTCCGCCCGCTGGACGAAAAAGACGCGGCGAAAAAAATGCGCGCGCTCGCCGAAGACGGATTTCGCGCCGTCGCCGTTTCGCTGATGCACGGATTCGCCTTTCCGCGCCACGAAAAAATGTTGGCGGAAATCGCCCGCGCGGCGGGAATTCCGCTGGTCGTCCGCGGCGGCGAGGCGGCGCCGTTTATTAAATTCGTCCCCCGCACCCGCACCGCCGCGGTGGACGCGTATCTGGATTCCGCCGTCCGGCAATTCGTCCGCGCCGTGCGGCGGCAGTGCGAGGACGGCGTCCGTCTTTTGTTTATGCGGTCGGACGGCTCGCTGGCGGCGGCGCGGGAATGGCGCGCCTCGCGGGCGGTGCTGTCCGGTCCGGCCGGCGGCGCGCTCGGTTCGCGGCATTTGGCGCGAATCGCGCGGGCGCGGGTGATCGGTTTTGACATGGGCGGCACTTCCACCGACGTGTCTTTGGATTCCGCCGAAGTGCGGATGGAAAATCGCGTCGCCGATGCGCCGTTTTTCGCGCCGATGCTGGATATTTACACCGTCGCGGCGGGCGGCGGTTCGCTCGCGCGCGCGGCGGACGGGCGTTTGCTCGCCGGACCGCAGTCGGCGGGGGCGGATCCCGGTCCGGCCTGCTACGGCAACGGCGGACCGCTGACGATCACCGATTGCAACGTGATGTTGGGAAAATTACGCGCGGATTTTTTTCCGGCGATTTTCGGCGAAAGCCGCGACCGTCCGCTGGACGAATCGATCGTCGCGCGGAAGTTCGCGGCGTTGCCGTTGCGCGGCGGCGCGTTCGCGGCGGCGGAGGGATTCGTCCGCGTGGCGGTGGAAAATATGGCGGCGGCGGCGCGGCGAATTTCGGTCGGGCGCGGCGTCGATCCCGGAACGTGCGTCATCAACAGTTTCGGCGGCGCCGCCGGACAGCATATTTGTATGGTCGCGGACGCCGTCGGTTCCCCGCGCGCGATGATTTCGCGTTATGCGCCGGTGCTGTCGGCGCTGGGAATCGGCGCGGCGCCGGTCGGCGAAACGTTGCGGCGGGCGGCGGAATGCGCGCTTTCGTCGCCGCGTCTGGCGCGGACGATGCGCGCGATGCAAAAAACCGGACTCGCCGCGCATTCGCGTATTTCGGAAACCGCGCCGCCGCAAATTCGCCGCCGCGTTTTGTGCCGCTACGCCGGGACGGATTCCACGATTCCGATCGCCTGGCGCGAATCGCCGCGGTTGATGGAGAGCGAGTTTCACCGCCGCCACCGTCGTTTGTTCGGCTATTGCGATCGCGCCCGGCGGATCGTCGCCGCCGTCGCCGAGGTGGAAATTTCGTCGCCGTCCAAGCCGCCGCCGCCGCCGAAAAATCGCAATATCGGCGCGCCCGTCGCCGTTTCCACGCATCCGGTCGTGTTCGCCGGTCGCCGCCGCCGGACGCCTTTTTACCGATGGGAGACGCTCGTCGAACGGGCGGAAATTGACGGGCCGGCGATTGTCGCGGACAAATGGAACACCGCGGTGATCGATCCCGGCTGGCGCGCGATTCTGCGTCGCGGAAACCTGATGCTGGAACGCGCCGCAAAACGGTCGCCGCCGAAAACGCGCGGACGGGCGGACGCGGCGATGCTGGAAATTTTCAACCGCCGTTTTATGGCGGTCGCCGAGCAAATGGGCGGAATGCTGCAGTGCGCCGCCGCATCGGTCAATATCCGCGAGCGGCTGGATTTTTCGTGCGCGGTGTTTGACGAAAAAGGCGGACTGGTCGCCAACGCGCCGCATATTCCGGTGCATCTCGGTTCAATGGGCGACAGCGTCCGTCATCTCATCCGCGAAAATCCCCCCGGAATCGCGCGCGGAGACGCGTTTATGCTGAATTCGCCCTATCACGGCGGCACCCATTTGCCGGACATCACGCTGATCAAAGGCGGACGATTGGACGGCAAGGGCGGCGCGCCCGATTATTTCGTCGCCGCGCGCGGACATCATTCCGATGTCGGCGGCGTATCGCCCGGCTCCATGCCTGCGGCGAGTTCGCATATTGAAGAAGAGGGCGTCTTGATTGAATTGTGCGCGGCGGTGTCGCGCGGGCGTCTGCGCGAAAAAGAAATTACCGCGATGCTGCGCGGCGCGAAATATCCGGCGCGCGCGCCGCGGCAAAATCTCGCCGATTTGCGCGCGCAGATCGCCGCGCTGGAAACCGGCGTTTGCGAAATGCGCCGCGCCGCCGCCGATTTCGGGGCGGAAAATGTTCGCGCCTATATGCGGTATGTGCAGGACAACGCCGCCCGCGCCTGTCGCCGCCTGCTTTCGCGCCTGAAATCCGGCGAAGCCGAAACAATTTTGGACGACGGCGCAAAAATTCGGGTCGCCGTCCGCATTCGTCCGCGCGTCGCGGTTTTTGATTTTTCCGGCGCGTCCGCCGCGCATCCGCGCAATTTTAACGCCCCGAAATCGGTCGTATATGCGGCGGTAATTTATTGTCTGCGCGTTCTTTTGGGGGGGGACGTCACGCTGAACGACGGAATTATGCGCCCGATAAAACTCCGGATTCCGCCCGGCGGAATGCTGGATCCGCGTCCGCCGGCGGCGGTGGCGGCGGGCAATGTGGAGGTGTCGCAAAATATCGCGGACGCGGTATTCGCCGCGCTGGGCGTTTGCGCGCACGCGCAGGGTACATGCAATAATTTTACGGTCGGCTTTCGCGGTATGCAGTATTACGAAACCGTCTGCGGCGGTTTGGGCGCGACCGCAAACGCCCCCGGCGGAGACGCGATGCAGGCGCACATGACGAATTCGCGCGCCTCCGACCCGGAAGTGCTGGAAAATGCGTATCCGCTGCGTCTGGAAACTTTCGCGTTCCGAAAAAACAGCGGCGGCGCGGGAAAATATCGCGGCGGCGACGGCGCGGTGCGGCGCATTCGTTTTTTGCGGGACGGCGAGGCGACAATTTTATCTTCCCGCCGCAAAGTCGCGCCCCGCGGTTTGCACGGCGGCGAAGACGGCAAACCCGGACGCAATGCGGTGCGCGGCGCGGACGGAAAAATCCGCGAACTTCCCGGCTGCGCCCGCGTCAAAATGCGCCGCGACGACGTATTTATTATGGAAACCCCCGGCGGCGGCGGCTGGGGCGCGCCCGAAAAAGTAAAGTGAAAAGAAATGGAATTGTGGATGTACTTTGGATGAGGCGGCGAATAGAGAAAAAGAGACGTCCCATTCCTGCGAAAGCAGGAATCTCCGCCGCCGCAAAGCGGCGGGTAATTGTACCCCTTTACAATTTCCGCCTTCGGCGCGGAAATTCCTGCCTTCGCAGGAATGGGACGGGAGGGGAGGCGAAAATCGCGCAAACGGCGGATCCGCCTTGCGGCGAATGAGATTCCGGCTTTCGCCGGAATGGTGTATTTTTAATTAAGAGATTAAAAGTGCCGCCATTCCGGCGAAAGCCGGAATCTCTTTGCGCGAAAGCGTAAATTTATTTTTATGAATCGAAGTTTGCGGCGGCGCGTTTTTTTCGGTAAACTATGCGGCGGAGAGACGAATCAAAACCGCCGCCCGCCAAATGAAAAACGCGCCCGCCAAAACCGCATCCGTAAAAACCGCGCCCGTCGTGCATAAGAATTTTTTGGACAGCCGCGACAAATATCTGTCGTTCGTCCGCGCCACGGACGAAAAAGTGAAGACCGCCTTTTATCTGGCGCGGCGGGTCGGCGCGCCTTCGCCGCGTCGCCCGTTTTATGTGCTGGACGCCGGGGCGGGGGAGGGGACGATAATCTCCACCTTTTTGACCGCGCTGCACAAGAAAATTCCGCGTACGCCGATCGTCGTCGTCGCGAAGGAAATCAGCATCGACGACATTTGCATTTTGCTGGGCTATCTGCCCGACCGTTTCGCCGAACATCCGTCTCTGGTGTTTCACATCACTAATTTGGACTACCGCGAAATGGCGAATCCCGCCGCCGGATTCCGCCGCTTCCGCCGGGAACTCCGCGGCGAAATGTCGCACGATTTCGGGCTGCAATTGATGAATATGTCGGCGTTTGTTAAAAAACATTTCGCGCTGGCGGCGGATTCTTCCGGCGCGCCGCGTCCGCGCCAAAAAATCGCGCTGACGATTTACCGCAAAGACCGGAAGGACGCGCTCGCCGCGCTCGTTTCCGCGCCCGCGCCGCCGTCGCAATTTGATTTTATCGTCGCCTCGCATCCTTTCCGATTGCGGCGTCCGCCGTCCGCCGTCGCCGCCGCGGTCGTCGCGCCGCTTTTGCGGATGCTGCGCGGGGGCGGGCGGATGGTGCTGACTTACGCCTCCGGGCGCGATTTCAGCCGTCCGCTGCTGCGTCTTTTGTATCCGCAAATCGCCCCCTACGCGTCCGCCGCGCCGTCCAAACTTTTGCGCGCGCTGCGGGCGATTCCGGAATGCGCCGCTACGGCGGCGTCCGCGCGCGTTTCGGCGATGCGCTACGGATTTATCAACCTGTATCTGGGGCGGCGCGAGTTTTCGCTCGGCAACATTTATTCGCTGTGGAACGCGGTCGTGTATGTCGGACAAATCGGCGAGGGCGAACAAAAAACCGCCGCCGCCCGCGGACTCCCGCGTCTTTTGCGCGAAAAACTCGCGCGCGTCCGCGACAAAAGTTTCGTCAACCACATCATACATTTCACCAAAACCCGCGGGCGAAAAGGCGGGCGTACGGATTAATTTCCGCCGCGTCCGCCGCCGAAAACGGACGCGCGAAAATTCCGTTTTCGGCGGTCCGCGGCGGCGCGAAAAAAATCCGTACGGTCGCGCCGAAAATTTGTCGGCGGCGGCGGGATCGGGTATAATCGCGTTTTTATTTATTCATTCGCGCGGGGACGCCGTCATGAAAAAGAACATTCATCCCGAGTATCATTACATCGAGGCGACCTGCTCGTGCGGCAATACGCTGCGGGTCGGCACGACCTGCAAGCAGGAAAGTTTGCGGCTGGACATCTGCTCCAACTGCCATCCGTTTTATACCGGCAAGCAAAAACTCGTGGACACTTCGGGGCGGGTGGAGCAGTTTCGCCGCCGCTACGGCGGCTGATTTTCGGCGGCGTGGCGCGCGCCTTCGGCGAACCGCCCTCCGCCTCCGCCCGTCCGCCCGCGCCTTTGGCTGGGCGAAAGGCGTTGCTGTTCGCGCTGATGACCGCGTTGTGGATCGCCGCCGGACTGTTCGGGCGCGATCCGTGGAAACCGCAGGAAACCGAATTCGCGGTCCTCGTCGCCGCGCAAAACGGCGCGCTGCCGGATTTGCCCGACGCGGCGCGGCCGCGAACACCGCCCACCTGGTATTTGGATTTGGCGGCGGCGTCCGCGCGGTTGTTTTCGCCGCCGCTGTCGTCCCACGAGGGCGCGCGGATCATCAACGCGCTGTTGCTGGCGGGCGGCTTCGCGTTCATCGGACTCGCCGCCGGAGGCGGCGCGCGCGGCGGCTGGATGGCGGTTTTGCTGACTTTGGGAATGACCGGTTTTGTGGTGCGCGCCCATTTGCTGAATGTGGCGGCGGCGGCGTTTTTCGGCGCGGCGATGCTGCTGTGGGGCGCCTTGCGGCTGCGGCGGCACGCCCTCGCCGGCGGCGGCTTTGTCGGCGGCGCGGCGGTATTTTTGTTCGCCGCGGCGTCTCCTTCGGCGGCGTTGTTCGCCGCGGGCGGGGTGTTCGCCGCCTTGTCGCGCGCGGAATGGCGGCGTCCCTCGGTCGTCGCCGGACTGACCGCGGCGGCGGTGTTTTTCGTTCCGCTCGCGCTGTTGTCGCCGGCCGCCGAAACCGCGGCGGCGGCGTTCGCGCCGAAAAACGACTGGACGGTTGCGGCGGATTTGGCGCGACTTTCGGCGTGGGTGTTGTTTCCGACTTTGCCGCTGGCCGCGGCGGCGTTGTGGCGGCGGCGGAATACCGACGCGACGATGTTTTTGTGCATGACGATGACGGCGGCGGCGGCGGCGCATTTTTTGTTGTTCGGCGGGCGCGAGGAGGATTTGTTTTGGATGATGCCGCCGTTGGCGGTTTTCGCCGCCCGCGGTTTGGAAAGTTTGCCGGACGACTGCGCGGTCATTTTGGACTGGTTCGCGGTGATTGTCGCGGGCGCGTGCTGCGTGGGCGGAATGTGGGCGGCGTGGTTTCTATGGCAGAGCGGCGTCGGCGCGGAATGGGCGGCGGAATGGTTTGACCGGTTTCCGCTGCTGCGGACGCCGCAAATTTCGGCGTGGACGGCGGTTCCGGCGGCGTTGATTACGATTTCGTGGATCGGGCTGGCGGCGAATTTCGGGCGTTCCAACGAACGCGCGATATTAAATTGGAGTTGCGGCGTAACCGTGGCGTGGTGCGTTTTTAATTTGCTGTGGACGCCGGTTTTGGATTCGGGAAAATCCTACCGCCGGACGGCGGCGGCGGTTTTGGCGGCATCCGGCGGCGAGTGCGTTTCCGCGTCCTCTTCGGCGGGCGCGACGGCGGCGCAGTTGTATTATTTCGGCGTGGCGGCGGGCGATGATTCGTGCCGCTGGCGTCTGCAGCGCGATTCCGAAACCGCCCCCGCCGGTTTCGCGCGGGAATGGACGGGCGGACGTTATGGCGCGCAAAACTACGTCCTATACCGCAAAATAATTTAAGACGTTCGTTAAGGCGTTCGCGTAAAAAACGTCCGCATAGACGCATAAAAAAACGCATTCCGTATTAACTGCTATAATGCGCGAATGGAAGCGGTTTTCGCGCGTTCGGAAGACGAAGTTTTAGAAACGGAATCGTCCGCCGGGGCGGGCGAAAACGTCGTCCACCGTTTTTCGTTTCGCGGCGGGGCGGCGGAGTATTTTCGGATTTGGGCGGTCAATGTCGCGCTGACCGCGCTGACGGTGGGGATATTTTCGGCGTGGGCGAAGGTGCGGACGAACCGCTATTTTTACGCGAACACTTTTTTGGACGGCGCGAATTTCGAATATCACGCGCGCCCGCTGTCCATTTTGTTCGCGCGCGTCGTCGTTATTGCGGTGGTCGTCGGCGGCGGCTATTGGGCGGAACTGTATCTGCCGGGTTCGTTTGTGTATACGCTTTTGCTGCTGGCGTTTTTGCCGTGGGCGCAGGTGCGCGGATTGTCGTTCAACGCGCGCAACTCGTCGTATCGCAACGTCCGTTTTTCGTTCCGCCGCGGCTACGGTCTGCCGTATTTGTTTTACATTTTAATGGGTACGGGCGTTGGAATTTTCGCGCTGCCGTGGCTTTTGCGCGGCTATCATTCATTCAAGGGAGGACGCCATAAAATCGGCGCGCTGCGTTTCGTGTTTTATAAGCCGTCCGTTATGCCGTATATTTTCGTGCTGTGGCTTTTGCCGGTTGCGGCGTTCTCGCTGCTGTTCGCGTTCGCCCATGCCGCCTATGCCGCGACCGGCGGGCCGGATTCTCCCGTCTTTTTTTTAATATATCCGCTTGCGGCGTTTGTGTTTTTCTACGGGCAGGCGGTTTTGTTTTTGATGTTCTGGCGGAACATCGGAAGCGAAAACGGCGCGAGAATTTTTTGCGATTTTTCCGCGCCGCGTTTCGCGGTTCTGTTGTTCGTCAATTTTTTCGCGTCCGTTTTGACTCTCGGATTTTTGCATCCGTGGGCGAAAGTGCGAAAGGCGCGTTTTTTGGCGGAACGGATGCGGGTTGTCGCACGGTCCGGAATTTTTGACGAACTATTCACCCGCCACGGCGGGGACGAAGACGCGGTGGGCGAGGAATTGGACGCCTCGGAGGGATTTGATTTTGACGCCGGACTCGTCTGACTCCAAATCCGATTCGCGCGCGTCCTTGACCGAAGGCGTCTGGTGGTTTGACGCGAATTGCGGCCGCCGTCTGCGCGCGTCTTTGCATTTCGCGGACGGCATGATTCGCGCCGAAAACGAAAACGGCGGGCGGCGCGACGCGCGTCTTTCGGAGGCGAATATTTCCCCCCGCATCGGCAGCGCGCCGCGCAAAATAACGTTCGCGGACGGCGTGTGCATTTCCGCGGACGACAACGATTTTATCGACGCGATGATTCTAAAACACGGGGGGGGGCGCAAAAACTTTATTCTGCATCTTTTGGAGGCGAAATGGCCGCCGGCGATCGCGGTAATCGTCGCCGCGTGGCTGTTTCTTTCAGTGTTTCTCGCGTGGGGAGTTCCGGCGATCGCCGAATTCGGCGCGCACCGCGTGCCGCGCGAACAGGTGGCGGCGATCGGCGATCAAATTTACGCGCAACTGCGGGAACGCGAACTTGTCGTCGCCGCCGAACTTTCGCCCGCCGCCGCCGCCCGCGCCGAAACAATTTTCAACGAAGTCGCCGCCGCGCTTTCGGAGGAGGGCGATGATTTTCGGCTGCATTTGCATCATTTTTCGCCCAACGCCTTCGCCCTTCCCGGCGGTCGGATAGTCGTCTCCGATTCGCTGGTGGAATTGCTGGACGACGACGAACTCGCCGCGGTGTTCGCGCACGAAATCGGGCATATCCGCCGCCGCCACGGCATGCGCGGCGTGCTGCTGGGTTCGGCGGGCGGATTGATTGCGGTGTTCAGCGGCGACGTCGCCGGCGTTTCGCTGGGCGCGATTTTGTTAAATCTGGGATATTCCCGCGAACACGAACGCGAAGCCGACTGTTTCGCCTACGAATATTTGCGGCGCAACGGAATGTCCGCCGCGTTGATCGGCGACGCGCTGGAAAAAATGGAACGCGGCGCCCCCGGCGAAACGATTGCGGAACAAACGCCGGAAGAAAATTCCGAAACGACGGAGACGTCCGTGGACGCCGAACCGCGCGACAATTTAGAGAATCTTTTCCGCCGCGTACTGATCGGATTGTCCACCCATCCGGCGACCGAGGAACGCAAGGATCTGGCGTCCGCCTGCGGCGCGTCTTAATTTCGGCGGCGGCGTTATGCGAAGTTTGTGTTATATTTCCGAAAAGGAGAATATGCGATGAATGCGCACGCAAAAGACGCGGCGGAAATAACGCCGCGCGACGTATTGCAGTACTGGTTCGGCGAACTGTCCGGCGGCTGGACGACGGAAGACCGCCATACGCTTTGGTTCGGCGCCGCCGCCGCGGACGACGCCGAAATGCGCGCGAAGTTCGGCGGCATGATCGCCCGCGCGAAAAACGGCGGACTGGAATCGTGGCGGCGGACGCCGGAGGGATTAATGGCGTTCATTGTATTGCTCGACCAGATGACCCGCGCGACCGGACGCGGCACGGCGGCGGCGTTCGCCGGAGACGAAAGCGCGCTGGCGGCGTGCAGGGCGGGAATCGCGGCGAAGATCGATCTGCGGATGCCCGCCGCGCATTGCCGGTTTTTTTATCTGCCGCTGGAACACAGCGAAAATTTGTCCGACCAGGAACAATGCGTCTCGGCGTTCTCCGAATTAATGTCGCGGTTTCCGCGGCGCGAAAAAGAATTCGCCGAAAGCCGCGAATATGCGCGGCAGCATTTGGAAATCATCCGCCGCTTCGGACGGTTTCCGCACCGCAACCGGATTTTGGGGCGTCCGTCCGACGCGGAGGAGGAACGCTTTTTGCGCGACGGCGGTCCGCGTTTCGGACAGCGTTAAACCGGCGTTCCTTCGCGCCGAAAAAAAAACGGTTTGGGAAATGTTGCGATGCGGCGGCGCATGATTTATAATCCGTTTTATCCGCGCCGCGATGAGCAAAAAATATTCCGACACGCTGAATTTGTTTGACACCGCCTTTCCGATGCGCGGCGATCTGGCGCGCCGCGAACCGGGAATGCTCGCGGCGTGGCGGGACGGCGGCTTGTATGCGCGGGTGCGCGAACTGGCGGCGGCGCAGCGGCGTCCCAAATTCGTGCTGCACGACGGTCCGCCGTACGCCAACGGCGATTTGCATATCGGCCACGCGGTCAACAAAATTTTGAAGGATATTATCGTCCGTTCCAAGACGCTGGACGGATATGACGCGCCCTATCTGCCCGGCTGGGACTGCCACGGACTGCCGATCGAGCATCAGGTGGAAAAAACCGGCGGCGACCGCGGCGCGCCGGACGCCTTCCGCCGCCGCTGCCGCGCCTTCGCCGAAACGCAAATTGCGCGGCAAAAGGAGGGTTTTATTCGCATGGGCGTTCTCGGCGAATGGGACTCGCCGTATACGACGATGCGCCCCGAAACCGAGGCCGGCATTATCCGCGTGCTGGGCGCGATGCATAAGCGCGGACTCGTGTCGCGGCGTTTGAAGCCGGTGTTTTGGTGCGCCGACTGCGAATCGGCGCTCGCCGAAGCCGAGGTGGAATACGAGGATCATGTTTCGGACGCCGTGGATGTCGCCTTTCCGTTCCGCGATTCCGCCGCCGTATCCCGCGCTTTCGGCGTTTCCGGGGACGCGCCCGCCGCCGCGGTGATATGGACGACGACGATTTGGACTTTGCCCGCCAACCGCGCGGTCGCGGTGCATCCGGAAATGGAATATGCGCTGGTGGAATGCGGCGGGCGGAGATTCGTCGTCGCCGAAAGTTTGCGCGAACAGTCGCTCGCCCGCTGGAAAATGTCGGACGCGAAAACAATCGGCGCGGCGCGCGGCGGCGCGCTGTCCGGATTTATGTGCGCGCATCCTTTTTACGAACGCGATTCAATTGTCGTCGCGGCGGCGCACGTGTCGGCGGACGCCGGCACCGGACTGGTGCATACCGCCCCCGCGCACGGCGAGGACGATTTTCGTCTGGGGCTGGAACATAACTTGCCGGCCGAATCGCCGGTGGAGGAAAACGGCGTATTCGCCGAATCGGTGCAATTGTTCGGCGGAATGCATGTGTGGAAGGCGGCGGACGCGATTTCGGACGCGGCGCGGCGCGGCGGAAATTTGCTGGCGCGCGAATCATATCGCCACAGTTATCCGAAGTGCTGGCGGCACAAATCGCCGGTGTTGTTTCGCGCCGACTGGCAGTGGTTCGCGGACATGGATTCGCCGAAAATCGGCGGTAAAACCCTGCGCGAAACCGCGCTGGCGGCGGTCGACGAAACCGATTTTTATCCGCGCTGGGGGAAAAATCGGCTGCGCGCAATGGTCGCGTCCCGTCCGGATTGGTGCCTGTCGCGGCAGCGGTATTGGAACGTGCCGATTCCGTTTTTCCTGCACAAAAAGACCGGCGCGTTGCATCCGCGCACCGCCGAAATCGCGGAACGGGCGGCGGCGATTGTCGCGCGCGGCGGCATAGAGGCGTGGTTCGCCGCGGACGACCGCGATATTCTCGGCGATGACGCCGCCGGGTATCGCCGCGTCCGCGATACTTTGGATGTATGGTTCGATTCCGGCGCGACCCATCGGGCGGTGATGGGCTGGGACGGCGGCGACGATTCCCGCCCCGACATGTATTTGGAAGGATCCGATCAGCACCGCGGCTGGTTTCAATCGTCGCTGCTGACCGGTTGCGCGATGTTCGGGCGCGCGCCCTATCGGCAAATTCTCACGCACGGTTTCGTCATCGCCGGGGACGGGCGCAAAATGAGCAAGTCGCTCGGCAACGCGATGTCGCCGCAGGAATTGATTCAAAAATACGGCGCGGATATTTTACGTTTGTGGATCGGCGTCTCCGACTACGGCGGCGAAATTTCGCTGTCGGACGAAATCTTGAAGCGGGTGATCGAAATGTATCGCCGTCTGCGCAACACGGCGCGCTTTTTGCTCGCCAATCTTTCCGATTTTGATCCGCAAAAGGACATGCCGGCGGCGGATGCGATGCTGGAAATTGACCGCCTGATGCTGTGCCGCGGCGAGGCGTTTCGCGCCGCCGCCGCGGACGCGTATCGCCGCTACGAGTTTCACGAGGCGATGCGTCTGCTGCAGCGGTTTTGTTCGCTGGAACTCGGCAGTTTTTATCTGGATGTACTAAAAGACCGTTTGTATACCTGTCCGCAAAATTCCTCCGCGCGTCGTTCGGCGCAGGGCGCGCTTTGGCATTTGGCGCGGACGATTATCAAAATGATGTCGCCGGTGCTGTGCTTCACCGCCGACGAGGCGTGGCGCGCGCTTTCCGGCGACGACGCGGAAAGTCCGCTGCTGCATACCTGGACCGATTCTCCGCCGCAGCCCGCCGACCGCGAATCGTTGACCAAAAAATGGGACGCGATCGCCCGCTGGCGCGAGTTGGCGGCGAAGGAAATTGAAGCCAAACGCGGCGCGGGAATCATCCGCTCGTCGCTGGACGCGGAGTTGACGTTTTACGGAAAGGCGGAGGAAATCGCGCCGCTGCGTTCGCTCGGCGGGGAGTTGCGGCATGCGTTCATTGTCTCAAACGCGGCGGCGGAAGAAGCAACGCAAACCGCCGTCGTCGTCGCGCCGTCTTCCAATCCCAAATGTCCCCGCTGCTGGCACCGCGAATCCGCCGCCGGCGCCGCCGCGCATCCCGAACTTTGCGTACGCTGCGTACGCGCGCTGCGCGGCGAATGCGAACGACGTTTCGTATAAGGGGGGGGGGGGGCGGAAATGTATTTCGCGCGTTTCGCGCCGTTGTCGCTCGCGTTTTTCGTGACGTGCGCGGATCAAATAAGCAAGTTTTTCGTCCTTCGTTCCGCGCTACCCGAAGAGCCGCAAATTCTCGCGCCGTTTTTGCGTCTGGTATATGCCGAAAACACCGGCGCGGCGTTCAGTTTTTTGGCGGGGCGGGGCGAATGGGCGCAGTGGCTGCTGCGCGGATTTTCGGCGGCGGCGTGCGCGATCATTCTGATATGGCTGTGGCGCCGTCCGCCGCGCGGCGAGGGAATCGCGCTGGCACTCGTGCTGGGCGGCGCGGCCGGCAATTTAATAGACCGCCTGCGTTTCGGCTATGTCGTGGATTTCATAGACGCGCACTGGGGCGCGTATCACTGGCCGGCGTTCAACATCGCCGATTCGGCGATTACGATCGGCGCGTTGTTATTAATGCGGCAATTGTTTTTCGCCGACAAAAACGAACGAGAAAATAAATGACGCGCTGCCGTCCGGATTTCGGTTTTCGTTATATCACCGAAAAAATATTCGCCGGTTTCGTCCGCGATTAAATTTTGCGGCGCGGACGATATTCCCCGTTCGTTTTTTATGCGCGCGAATGTTTGCGGCGAACAAACGCATGAATAAAACGCCGCGCGTTTGTCAGACGTTTTCGGTCAGCCGTCCGTCGTTTTCCAAACGCCAAGCGCGGTCGTACGGAATTGCGTCCGTCCGCGACGGGGCGGCGATGATTGTCGCCGCGCCGCGCCGCCGTAAATCGGCGACCAGGTCGGCGGCGAGTTCCAGACCGGCGGCGTCCAGATGCGCCGCCGGTTCGTCCATCAGACACAATTTCATTTCCGCCGCCCGCGCCCTCGCCAGCGAAACGCGCGCCTTTTCGCCGCCGGAAAGTCCGCGCGCCGGCGCCCCGGCGACGCGCGACAATCCCGCCCACCGCAGCGCGGAATCAATCCGTCCGCGGTCGCGCGCGGCGACCGCGACATTCGCGCGCGTCGCCGCCGCGAACATAAACGGCGTCTGATGCAGCAGCACCGCGCCCGCCGCGCCGCGTCCGGACGGGCGGCATTCGCGTCCGTCAAAACGCCATTCGGCGACCGCGTCCGGGCGCATTAATCCGGCGAGAATTTTTAACAATGTCGTTTTGCCGCAGCCGTTGTCGCCGAAAATCAGCGCGCATTCGCCCGCCGCCGCGGCGAAAGATTCCACCGCCAACACCCGCCGCGCGCCGAAATTTTTTTGCAGACCGCGAATTCGCAGCATTTCGTTCATCGCCGCGCCGCGAACATTCGCGTCCGCGTTCGCGTTTGCGTTCGCATTAAAACGCGCGTTTGCGTCAGTCGCGCCATTTGCCGCCTCCCTGCAATATCGTCAAAAACGCGCTCGCCGCCAGCGCCATCGCCACCAGCACGACGCCCAATGCGATTCCTTCGGCGAACGAACCCTTGCCGGTTTCCAGCGCGATGGCGGTCGTGATGCCGCGCGTGTAATGCGCGATGTTGCCGCCGACCATCAGCGCGCAGCCGACTTCCGAAATGACTCTTCCGAATCCCGCCAGCAACGCCGCGACAAGCCCGAAACGCGCCTCGCGAAACGTCCACCACATTGCGCGCATTCGTCCCGCGCCGAAAGTGCGCACGGTTTCCAGCAGCAGCGGATCGTTTTTTTGCAGCGCCGACAAAGAGAACACCGTCAGCACCGGAAAGGCGATCAACGCCTGCCCCAGCGCCATCGCCTTCGGCGTAAACAAAAGCCCCCACGCGCCCAGCGCGCCCTGCCGCGACAGCAGCATATACAGCACCAGCCCGACCACCACGGTGGGAAAGGACAATAAACTCTGCAGCGCGGCGATTAACGCCCGCCTCCCGAAAAAATCGTTTTCGGAAAGCGCGTACGCCGCCGCCAAAGAAAGCGGCGTCGCCAGCAGCAACGCCGCGCCCGACACCGCGAGGGATACGCCGACAATTTCCCACAGCGCGCCGTCTCCGGAAAACAGCAGGCGCATCGCCGTCGCGGTGGCGTCCGCAATTTGCATTACCGGTCCGCCGCCGGAAAAAACAGCGTTTCGCCGCGGTATTGATATTCGCCGATGCGCCGCTGCGTCTGCGGGGACGCCAGCCATTCCACGAATTGCCGCGCGCGGTCGCCGCGTACATGCGGATGACGTTCGGCATTCACCGCCATCGCGCTGTACGGATTGCGCAGCAGCGGATGATCCCGCGACACTTCGCGCAGCGCGGTCTTGTCGCGGAAAGCCAGATAGGTGCCGCGGTCGGAAAGCGCGTAGGCGCGCAACTCGTCCGCCATCAGCAGCGTCCGCCCCATTCCCGCGCCGGCTTCCAGATACCATTCGCCGGCGGGCGATTCGCCGGCCGCCGCCCACAGCGATTTTTCTTTTTGATGGGTGCCGGAATCGTCGCCGCGCGAAATAAACCGCGCCCCGCCGCGCGCGAGTTTCGCAAAGGCGGCGGCGATGTCCGGCGCGTCCGCGAGTTTCGCCGGATCTTCCGCCGGCCCGACGACGACGAAATTGTTTTCCATAATGACGCGCCGCGCGGAAGAAAATCCGTCCGCGACGAATTGTTTTTCGTCTTCCGGCGCGTGCGTCAAAAGCGCGTCCGCGTCGCCGCGCCGTCCGAGCGCCAGCGCCTGCCCGCTGCCGGCGATAATCGTCCGTACGCGGCAGCCGCAAAGACGCTCAAAATCGGGAAGCAAAAAGGCGAGAAGTCCGGAATTGTCGATACTCGTGGTCGTCGCCAGACGCAGTTCTTTTTCGTCTGCCGCCGCCGCCGCCAACGCCAAAACCGCCGCCGCCAAAACCGCCCGAACGCCCCTCCCCGAAACGCGCCATCGCATAAAAAGTATTGTATCACCGCCCGCAAAAAAAGGGCGACAACCGCCGCCTCTTTTTCTCCTTTATCCCATTCCCACCACCCGTCCCATTCCTGCGAAGGCAGGAATCTACGCCGTCGCAAAGCGGCGGGAAATTTTGCGCCTACGGCGCGGAGATTCCGGCTTTCGCCGGAATGGCGGCACTTTTAACCTCTTAATTAAAACACACCATTCCGGCGAAAGCCGGAATCTCATTCGCCGAAAGGCGAATCCGCCGTTTGCGCTGTCGCGCAAAGAGATTCCGGCTTTCGCCGGAATGGGATTGCGGGCGTACCGGCGAAAGCCGGAATCCGCGCCGTCGTTCATTGCCGCAAAACGAAATGAATTTCCTGCAGAGACGGCGACGGCGGCAATTGTTCATAGTATCCGTGCACATCATCGCAACGTACATACGCGTCATAGGTAAGTCCGAGCTTGTCCGTAATATCCCTGTTCGGAGGAGGGGATATATTATTAAGCAATCGCCTCGTCAGCGGGCTTTGGTTGGGACATTCCGATTGGAACAGGACGTCGCGCGCCAAGGCGTAAAATACCGCCGTCCGTCCGTCTCGTGCGCGGCGGTTAAGACTCACTTGGCGACTTAAGAGAACGTTGGCAACTTCTAAATGCCCGAAATACGCCGCAAACATAAGCGCCGTCGTTCTGTAATTGTTTTCTGCATCCAAATCTGAAACGCCCCCCGCGCCGAGAATCATTAGCATGATATCCTGTTGGCCGCCGACCGCCGCCGCCATCATGGGAGTCCATCCGTCTACGCCGCGAAAATTCGCAATCCCCGAACTGGAATCCGAACCCGCGAGCAATGCGGAGACGGCGACCGTTATTCCATATCTCGCCGCGTAGGTGAGCGGCGTCCAGTCGTTCTCGTCGCGGACATTGGGTTCGGCGTTATGATTCATCAGCACCGTCAGTACATCGGCGTGTCCCGCTATCGCCGCAATCATTATCGGCGACAATCCCCGGTCGTCTTTCGCGTCCCTGTCCGCGCCGTTTTGAATCAACAAATCAACCGCCGCCGCCCGCCCGTGTCGCGCCGCATACATCAGCGGCATGCCGCCGTAATGCGTCGTGATGTTGACTTCCGCGCCGGCGGCGATTAATTCCGTAATTTTTTCCGTGTCTCCCGTCGCCGCCGCAATGCACAAATCGCATTCCCGCGCGTTCGCCGATACGGAAAATCCCGCCAAAAGCACGGCGAAAACAAAAAGAACGGCGTTGATTGTTTTCTGCATCGTCTCTCTCCATACAAAATACGGCGACCGCGCCGGGCGTTGTATAGCAAATTGCAAATCGCAAAGATACCGCCGCCCGTTTCCCGGAGGTTTTGTATCGGACAGCACCCCCGACATTGCGGGGATTTACAATTGCTATACGCCCGCCATTTTACCCCCGATGGGGCGGAATGTGCAACTTTTTTGCATTTTTTTTTCGCCGAGAGAGATTCCGGCTTTCGCCGGAATGGCGGCGAGGGTGTACTTTGGGCGGGGCGGCGGAAACGGGCGGATTTGCCCCGAAAATCCTTCCGCCCCCACAGTCCCATTCCTGCGAAGGCAGGAATCTCCGCCGCCGCGAAGCGGCGGGTAATTGTACGTTTGTACGCCTTCGGCGACAGTTTGCGCCTTTCGGCGCGGAGATTCCTGCCTTCGCAGGAATGGGACGTAGGGTGGGATGGAACGTAGGGGGCAAGAATGGAAAAAAAAGGAGGCGGCGGGAAATTTCGCGCCTTCGGCGAATGAGATTCCGGTCCCCGCGTTCGCGAGGATAAACTTTCGCCGGAATGGTGTATTTTAATTAAGAGGTTAAAAGTACCGCCATTCCGGCGAAAGCCGGAATCTCATTATTCCATTCCCGCGAACGCGGGAATCTCTTCGCCGCAAGGCGAATCCGTCGTTTGCGTTTTTGCGGGTCAGCGGGGGTAGGGGTGGTTGCGCATAGTGCAGTCGGCGCGGAATAGTTGCTCCGCCAATATCAGGCGGGCGGCGGCGTGCGCGAAAGTCAGCGGCGACAATGAAATGAATCCCTCGGCGCGCGTCCGCAACGGCGGCGGCAGTCCCTCCGCGCCTCCGACGACAAAAACCGGCGGACGCGAATCCGCCAGAAACGCGCGCAGTTTCGCGGTAAACGCCGCGCTGTCCATCGTCTCGCCCGCCGCGTCCAGCAAAAACAAACGCGCCTTGGGCGGCATTTTCGCCAGCATCGCCGCCGCGGTTTTTTTCGCCGTCGCCGCCGGTTTGACGACATGCGTTTGCAAATAAAATCCCGCGATGCGGGCGGCATATTCGGATTCCGATTCCGCCAGCCATGACGGCGTACGCGCCGCCAGCGCGACGACGGTGACGATTTTCATTTCATCGGAATTCGCGTCCGCCGCGAAAATTGGATACGGAAACGGGCGTCCGCACGGTTATTGCGGATCTTCTTCAAAGCACCACAGATTTTCCAGGTCGTAGCGCGCGCGCGCCTCCCGCAGCATAATGTGCGCGACGGCGTCGCCGGCGTCCACCAATATCCACGATTTTTCCGCCGAACTTTCGGCGCGTTTCGGCGCGCCGCCGGCGATTTTTAACGCCCGCCGCACCCGCGACGCCAGCGCCGCCGCATGCCGCGGCGAATTCGCGGTGGCGATAATCATGTACGAAAACAGTCCGCCGGATTGTCGCGTCGCCGCGATGATTTTGATGTCGACGCCTTTTCCTTCTTCCAGCGCGACGCGGATGATTTCGGCGGCGTTCATCCGCGCGCGCGGCGAATCGCCGTGGACGAAATGTCGCCCGGACAAAACCGCCACCAAAATACGCGTCCCGCGCCGTCCGCCAGCAGACGCGGATTCTTCACCGCCCGAATGCGCGCGCGCACCGCCGCGGACGGCGTTCCGCCGCCGTCCCGCCGCGCCACCGCGATATTCGCCGCGCGCAAAATCCGCCGCCAGCCGCGCCATTGATGAAACTCCGCGAAGGCGTCCGCGCCCATCACCAGCACTACCCGCAGACCGCGGCGGCGATAACAGCGGACGGTGTCAATAGTCCGCCGCGTCCGTTCCGGCGTTTCCTCCAAACCCACTCCGACGCGCGGCAATTCCGCCGCCGCCCGCGAACAAAGAATCACCCGCCGCGCCCACGAATATCGCGGCGCGGCGCGATGCGGCGGCGCGCCGTTCGGAATTAAACGCACCGCCGCCACCGGCAAATCCCGCGCCGCCCGCCGCGCCAACGCCAGATGTCCGCGATGCACCGGATCAAACGCGCCGCCCAGCAGCGCGATGCGGCGGTCATACTTGCGGCGCATATCGGAACGATTCCCACGACAAACAATTGTGGCACTGCCAGACGAAATCTTCGGTTTTGTAGCCGCAATTGTCGCACCGCCAGCCGGAGGCGGAGAGCGTTTTTTCCAGCGCGCGCCAGAAATCGCGCCGCGAATCTTCCGACCGCGACAGTTGTTCCTCCGCCCACGCCGCCGCCGCCGTCGCGCCGAATCCGCGGCGGACGCCGTCTTGCGCCATTTCTCCGGCGCGTCCGCGCGCGGCGAGTTGGCGGTATACCGCCGCAAACAGCGGCGCGGACGGATAGGCGTCCAGCCAGCCCCGCGCCTTTTCGCATCCGGCGTCGGTCATATTTCGGGATTCGAACGCCGCGATAATTCCGGGAGTCGCGCGCCAAAGATAGTCCGTGTTTTGTCGTTCGCAGGCGGCGTAATGCGCGGCGGCGTCCGCGAATTTTCCCGCCGCCGCCGCCGCGTCTCCCAGCAAAATACCGGCGCGCGCGCATCGCCCGTCCGCTTCCAAGGCGGTGTCCAGAAACGCGCGTTTTTTATCGGGATTTTCCCCGCCCTGTCGCAGCGCGCATTCGCACAATAAATGGGCGCGCGTTTTCCGCCGCAACAGCGCGGCGGCGACGGGCATTTTGTCCAAAACTTCCAGCGCCCGTTCGTAGTCGCGGGCGCGCTGGCGGATATTCAACAGCATATCGCCGGCGCGTTCGCGATATTCCTCCTCGTCCTCCAAAAGCGCCGCGTGTTTTTCGGCGAGATCGAAAAATCCCATCTGCTGATAATCCAAAGCCAATTCCCAAATCGCGCGCGTCCGATTCGCCGGAGTCGTCGCGTCCGGGCCGCATAATTCCAAATGGACGCCCAGCGCGCGGCGGTGTTCGCCGCGGACGCGCGACAATTCGCCGATCGCAAAACGCAGTTCGTCCGATTCCGGATCCAGCGTGCGGGCGCGCAAAAACGAATCCAGCGCGCGGTTTTTCTCGCCGCGCAGCAAGTGCGACAGCCCGCGCAAATACGCCCGCGGAAGTTCGCCGGCGCTCTTGCGAATGTGCCGGATGTCCAGACGCGCCGCGAACCAGCCCGCCAAAAACACCACCGGCAGCGCGATTAAAAACCATTCATAAACCATTGCCGCCGCGAAAAATCAGCCGCGGTCGACCATTTCGCGCAGGCGGCGGCCGGCCTTGAAACGCGGCATCCGCCGCGGCGGCGCCTCCATCACTTCGCCGCTGCGCGGATTGCGTAAAATGCGCCGCCCCAGCGCGCTGGCGGAAAAAGTTCCGAAACGGCGGATTTCCACCCGCCGCCCGCGGGCGACGCCGTCCATAATCGTCTCAAAAACCGCGTCGGTCATCGCGTCAATCGTCTTCGCCGGCAGGGCGGGAAATCGTCCGCGCAACATTTGCGCCAGCGTACTTCTGCGCACTTCCGCCTATTCCTTGTCCGGCGCGGACTGTTCCCCGGATTCTTCGGATTCGGATTCGCGGATTTTCGCCTGCAGCATAGCGCCCAGCGTGTTGCGCGGCGGCGCCTGTTTTTTGCGCTCTTGCAGCGCCTTTTCGCGCTGCTGGCGGTCGTGTTCCTTCAGCGAGACGATCGCCTGCATATTTTTCATGTCGTTGTTCAGCAGGATGAAATCGTGCTCCTCGCCGGCCTTGACGAAATCGCCGACGTTTTCCACGCGCTGTTCGGAAATTTCGCCGATCGGCAAAAAGCCGCGCGTTTCGCCTTCCAGCGTAATTTGCGCGCCCTTTTCCACCACCGCCGAGACGACGCCGCGCACTACGGTGCCGCGCAAATGGCGGTCGACGAACGCGTCAAATCCGGTGTTGCCGATTTGCTTGACGCCCAGACTGATGCGTTCGCGCTCGGCGTCAATCGCGAGAATGACCGCCTCCACTTCCTGACCCCGCTGATATTCGCGCGCCGCCTCTTCGCCGGGGCGTTCGTACGAAAGCTCGCCCATTCGCACCAGCCCGTCAATTTCGCCCGGCAACTCCACAAAAAGACCGAACTCGCTGATGGAGCGGACGGTGCCGGTGATGCGGTCGCCCTTGCGGTAGGCGGCGGCGAATTCCCGCCACGGATTCGGCGTACATTGCTTGATGCCCAGCGAAATGCGGCGGCGGTCGGTGTCAATCTCCAAAATCATCACCTCCACCTCGTCGCCGGGCGAATACGTCTTCATCGGATTCGGAATCTTGCGCGTCCAGCTCATTTCGGAGTTATGCACCAGCCCCTGCACGCCGTCCTCCACTTCCACGAAAACGCCGTATTCCTGCGCCCGCGTCACCTTGCCGAACATGCGCGAACCGACCGGATGCGCGCGGTCGAAAAACTCCCACGGATTGGGCTGCAATTGTTTCATTCCCAGCGCGATCCGCCCCTTCTCCCGGTCCACCGACAGCACCATCACCTCTATTTCGTCGCCGACCGCGAACACGTTTTCAATGGAGGCGGTGTGCTTCCACGAAATATCGGTGATGTGCAAAAGCCCGTAAATGCCGGAGGCGATCTCCACGAACGCGCCGTAATCCACGATCGCCCGCACGGTGCCGCGAAAACGCGCCTCCGGCTTGATCGATTCCACCATACTGCCTTCCTTCACTTCCAGCATCGCGCGTTCGATGACCGCGCGGCGCGACACCACCAGACTGTTGCGCGCGCGATTCACCTTGATCGGACGCGCCTCGATCTTTTGTCCGACAAAAACGGACGGGTCGGAATGCGGAAAAATATCCACCAGCGACCCCGGCAAAAACGCCCGCAGCCCGTCCACCGAAGCCGAAAAACCGCCGCGCACCCGGCTGGTGATCATGCACTCCAAAATTCCCTCGTTGGCGAACGCCTCCTCCACCCGCTTCCACGCCTGCTTGCGGCGGGTGTTGCGGCGCGACAGCACCGCCTCGCCGCGCCCGTTTTCCAGAAGCTCGATTTCCACCTCCACTTCATCGCCGACTTTCACGTCCACGTTGTTGTCGCCGTCGTAAAACTCTTCCAGCGGAATGCGCGCCTCGGATTTCAGCCCGGCGTTGACGACGACATAGTTGTCGTTGATGTCGCGCACCCGCGCGAGCAGGTCGGTGCCTTCGGCCAGCCGCCGCTGCTTGGCGAATTCCTCAAACAACTCTGCGAATTGCGGTTCTCTCATAATGTCCGTATTGCTCCTGTTATTGTTGAAAATGTACGCCGCGCGCGGCGGTAAATTGCGCGGCCAATTCGCGCGCGATCTCTTCGGCGGGGCGCCGCGAAGAATCCGCCGCCCGCGCGTCCGCCGCCGCGACCAGCGGCGAACCCGCGCGGACGCGGTCTTGTCTGTCTCGCTGTCGCAAATCGTCCAAAACGGACGCCATTGTAGCACGAATTCCTTTTTGCCGCAACTGTCGCCGCCGCCTTTCGGCGCGAATTTGCAGATCCGCGGTCAAAAAAATTTTTAATTCCGCGTCCGCGAACACCACCGTGCCCATATCGCGCCCGTCCGCCACCAGTCCCGGCGGACGCCGCATTCGCCGCTGCAGCGGCAGCAACGCCGCCCGCACCGCCGGAATTCGCGCCAGCCGGGACGCCGCCGCGCCCGCTTCCGGACGCTCCGTTCCCGCATCGGACGAAATTCCGTCCGCCGCCAGACGCGCCGCCAATTCGCCCATCGCGGTTTCGTCGTCCGGCGACAATCCGCGCGCCAACGCCGCCACCGCCGCGGCGCGATATATTTTGCCGCTGTCCAAATAATGAAAATGCAGCATTTCCGCCAAAAGCCGCGCCACCGTTCCCTTGCCGGCCGCCGCCGGACCGTCTATCGCGATGACCGGCGCTAACATTCGCCGGACGCGTCCGCGTCCCATTCGCGGAAGGCGAACGGATTTTCCGTCTCCGGCGCGCGCATAATTTTCAGCAAATGCCGCGCGGCGGCGTGTGCGGTCGCCACGCCGTACCGCCCGTGTCCGACATTCAGATACAAATTTTCATACCGCGGATGCGCGCCGATGCAGGGCATCGCGTCCGGCAGACAGGGGCGCAATCCGGACCACGAATCGAGCGTCTGCGCCTCCCGCAGCGGCGGAAACAACGCCGCCGCCTTGCGATGCAATTCGCGCTGCACGGCGGCGGCGGGGCGGTCGTCGAATCCCGCGTCTTCAAAGGATGCGCCGGCGAGAATCATTTCATCGCCGCGCGGCGACAAATACAACTCTTCGGCGCACGAAAAAACGATGCACATCAGCGGCTTCGGCGTCCGATACAAAAGCAACTGCCCGCGCACCGGCGCGACCGGCGGCGACGGCGGCGGGCATACTTCGCCGCCGCGCGCCCCGGCGCAAATGATGTAATGATCCGCCGCGAGTTTGTCGCCGTTTTGCATTCGCGCGGCGGTAATTTTGTTTTGCGAATATTCCAAACGCGCTTTTCCGTGCGCGAAACGCGCGCCGGTTTTTTGCAGCATCCGCCGCAAATGCGCGGCGAGTTTCGCCGCCCGCACCTGTCCGACTTCCGGCATCCAAATGCCGTACGCGCGTTCCGCCGCCAGCAGCGGCGCGAGCCAGCGCACCGGCGTAATCGTCGATCCGGCGGGCGCGGGGGACGGCGGACTGTCCGCCAGCGCCAGCATTCCCGGACGCCGCCATTCGCAATCCGAATCCGCGCCGGCGGACGTTTCAATTTCATGCACCAGCGCGCCGATGCGCTTGTTGTTTTCGGAAATCAGCGCGGCGACCGGCGGCGCGCATCGCCACGGCGGCAGCGCCGACAAAATTCCCGCGCCCGCCGCCGAAGCGGGGGGATAGCCGGCGTCCGCCACCGTCGCCGAATGTCCGCGGCGGAGAATTTCCAGCGCCGTCATCAGCCCGGCGATGCCGCCGCCGACGACGACAAAATCCCCGCCGCCGCCGCTCATCGTTTTTCCGCCGCCGCCCCGCGCGAAAGCGATTTGGGGACGACGAATACCACGCGCTCGTCCGCGCCGTCCATTTCCCGGACGACGCAATTCGGATTGCACAATTCGCGCAGACGGGAGACGACTTCGCGCACCAGCGGCTCCGGCGCGGACGCCCCGGCGGTAACGCCGACCGTGTCCGCGCCGTCCAGCCATTCGCGGCAAATTTCCGCCGCGCAATCCACCCGCCGCGCGCGGACTCCGGCGCGCGACGCGACTTCGCAAAGACGGTTGGAGTTGGAACTGGCGGCGGAACCGACGACCAATATCGCGTCGCACATCGCCGCCAATTCTTTGACCGCGTTCTGGCGGTTTTGCGTCGCGTAGCAAATATCGTCCCCGCGCGGCGCGCGGATTCCCGGAAATTTTCGCGCCAGACGCGCCGCCAGCGCGGAAGTATCGTCCACCGACAGCGTCGTCTGGGTGACAAACGCCAGCCGCCGCGAATCGCGCGGGCGCAGCGCGTCAATGTCCGATTCGTTTTCCACCAAATGTACGCCGTCCGCGCATTGTCCGAGCGCGCCCTCCACTTCGGGATGGCCGCGGTGTCCGATCATCACCACGTCGTCCCCGGCGGCGCGGCGGCGGACGATTTCGCTGTGAACTTTCGTTACCAAGGGGCAGGTCGCGTCATAAATCCGCTGCCGCCGCGCCTCGGCTTTGCGCCGCACTTCCCGCGAAACGCCGTGCGCGGAATACACCAGCACCGCCCCTTCCGGCGCTTCGCCCGGATCTTCAATACAGCGTACGCCGCGGCGGCGAAAATCTTCCACTACGCGGCGGTTGTGGACAATTTCGTGCTTGACGAAAATCGGCGCGCCGTGCAGACGCAGCACCCGTTCCACGATGTCCACGGCGCGTTCCACGCCGGCGCAAAATCCCCGCGGCTTCGCCAATATCACCGTCCGCAACATCGGTCAGCCGCGGCGGACAAGGTTGCGTCCGGCGTTTTTGGCTTCGTACAGCGCCCTGTCGGCGTGGTCTATCGCCTCGTTGATGTCGCCCGCGCCGGCGCCGCGGACGACGGCGACGCCGATGCTGATGGTCATATTCAGCGTGACGTCGCCGCTGCGGCACGGCGTTTTTTCCAGCGTGGCGCGGATTTTTTCGCCGATCTCGGCGCTGTTGTCAATGTTGGAATTGTTGAGCAGCACCACGAATTCCTCGCCGCCGAAGCGCGCGCACAGGTCGCTTTCGCGGACGCAGCCGCGCACCAGCCCCGCGACATGTTTCAGCGCCTCGTCGCCGGTCAAATGCCCGTGGGTGTCGTTGATCGCCTTGAAATGATCCACGTCGCAGATGATGACGCACAGCGGATGCTTGCTGCGGGCGGCGACCTGCGCCTGCTGCTTCGCCATCTGGGAAAAATAATGGCGGTTGTACAGGCCGGTCAGCTCGTCGGTGAAACTCACCATCTCCAAATCGTGATAGCTGCGGTCCATCTGCTCCTTCATTGAATAGAACTGCCGCATCAGTTCCCCGAATTCGTCCGAATAAAAAATCCGCCGCTTGGGCGGGACGCCGTGGCGGATGTCGCGGATGTTGGCGAGCAAATGATCCATCGGCGCCAGCACTTTTTTGCGCGCATACACCTGCATCAGCGCGGCGAGCGCGAGAAACACCGCCAGCAACATCGCGAAGGCGACGAAAAACAACTCAATGCGGCGGAGAATGTCGTCCGTAGTTTCGGCGTAGCGCACCTCCAAAGAATGCAGCAAATTGTCCAGCGGCAGCATTACGTCGCTTTTGCGCGCCTGATATTCCGCCGAAAACAGCAGTTCGCGCGCGCGCCGCAGATCTCTTTCCTCCGAAAACTTGAAAAAATTAAGTTCGGTCTGCGCCAGCGCGTTGGAAAAATCGCGGCTTCTTTGCATCAAAACGCGCTCCGAAGACAGCAGCGGCAGCCGCCCGAATCGCATGCTCAAAGATTCGGGCGGTCCCTTCGGATGGCGAATGTCGCGCATTTCCGGGCTTAAATCCCAATAGATATGCTCGTAAAGACGCGGGCGGGGGGCTTCGCCGCTGTGAATGGCGAGCACCTCCCGATAGTTGTTGACATACGCCTCGTCGCCGGTGACGGCGTATAACCGCGCGAAACGCGTCAAATCGTCCGAGCTCTGCCGCAACTCGTCGGTGAGGGTCTGAATTTCGGCTTTTTCGCGCGTCGCCCGCACCCATTCGGTGTAGGCGGAAAACAGCCCGTAAGTCAGCGCGCAGACGAGCAGCAGCAGCGCGAGCGTCGCCGCCCCGGTGACCGGAAAAAAGGCGCGAATCCGTACGCCGGAAAACAGCGGGTCAAACATTATCCGAATTTTAATATTAATTGCCCCGAAATCGGGCGGCGTTCCCGCATATTTTTTTTCGGCGATTTTTTTTGACAAAATCACCCGCTTCGCCCGCCAAATTTTGCCCGTCCCGTAATTTTTCGCTACGGTGCGGAGATTCCGGCTTTCGCCGGAATGGCGTATTTTAATTAGGAGATTAAAAGTGCCGCTATTCCGGCGAAAGCAGGAATCTTATTCGCCGCAAGGCGAATTTTTTGTTTGCGCTTTCGCGCAGATAGTGCGGCGCGCGTTAATTTTTGTCGGCGGGCGGCGACAGGCATTCGGAAAAGGCGCGTCCCATTTGCAGCATTAATTCAAAATACAGGGACGCGCCCGGCGTCAAATTCGCGCCCAAAGGATCCAGTACGCCGATCCGTACGCCGGTGTTTTCCGCCGCCGCCGCCAGTTGCCGCGCGGGCAGCTGCGGCTCGCCGAATATGCAGACGGCGCCGCTTTGCGCCAATTTTCGCCGCGCCTCCCGCAGCCGTTTCGCCGAAAGCGATTCGGCGTGTCCGCCGCGCAGCGCGCCGATGTCGGACAATCCGTAGC
>JBPCXA010000164.1:0-4697 GCA_051008975.1 Gammaproteobacteria bacterium | reverse complement strand
GGGGCTAATGCTTGACATCCTCCCCCCGTCGCCGGGGGTGCCATTTGATAAAAGACCTCCGGGGAAGGGATGGCGGTATCCAAGATGTTGATGCATTAGCAAACTCCCGGCACAAACGCCGGATTTTGTCTGTTCGAAAAGAGGTTTGTGATGGAAAACATCGTCCGGGGTATATTTGTTTCCGTCCTGTTTGCGGCGGCGTTTTTGCCGTTCGCGGCGAACGCGCAGGAGGCGCGTCCGTGCGAGTTGTGCGTCGCCGCCGCCACCCACAATCGCGACGAAGTACTGCGGCTGTTGAGCGCGGGCGAGGATCCGAATAAGCGGACGCATTACGACGCGACGGCGCTGCATTATGCGGCGCGCGCCAACGCCACCGGCATTATCCGGGATCTTTTGGACGCCGGGGCGGATTTGGAGGCGGAGGACAACCGGGGACTTACGCCTTTTTTCGTCTCCGTTCTCGCGCGGCATCCCAGTGTCGTGGAACTTCTCGCGGCGAGGGGCGCCGATATTAATGTGCAGGCGGATAACGACTGGACGCCGCTCACATTTGCGGCGCGATACGGGCTGACGGGCGTCTTGAATTTGATGCTGAATTCGCCGTCCTTGAATGCGGACAGAAGAGGCCCGTTCGCCGCGACCGTGTTGGATATGGCGGCGATCCGGGGCGACCCTGAGATCATGAGAATGATTCTGCAGAGATACAACCGCGTCTTTCTGACGAACAATTTCGGCACGACGCCGTTGATGTTCGCCGCGTATTACGGGCGTGTGGACGTGGCGGAGGTGCTGATAGAGGAAACGGGCGGGCCTCTGAATCAGCGCGACATTAACGGACGCACCGCGCTGATGATCGCGGTCTCCGCCGGTCATCCCGAAATTGTAGAGGTATTGCTGAAAGCCGGGGCGAGTTTGCTAATTAAGGACAACGCCGGGAACGATTTCGCGGCTTACCAGACGCCCGAATTTGCGCCGAATGTAATACAGCCGGTGTTGTCGCCGGAGCTGCAGCCGGTGCATTTTTGTCTGGGCGATTATAAGCAGCTTCCGGGCGAACATGCCTGCCTATAACGATTCACCTTCGGCGAATGAGATTCCGGCTTTCGCCGGAATGGCGTATTTTAATTAGGAGGTTAAAAGTGCCGCCATTCCGGCGAAAGCCGGAATCTCCGCGCCGAAGGCGCGAAATTTCCCGCCGCCCCCCTTTTTTCATTCCACCCTCGTCCCATTCCTGCGAAAGCAGGAATCTCCGCCGCCGCGAAGCGGCGGGTAATTGTACGTTTGTACGCCTTCGGCGACAGTTTGCGCCTTCGGCGCAGAGATTCCTGCTTTCGCAGGAATGGGATGAAGGGGCGGGATGGAATTCAGGGTAGGGCGGAATTCGGGGCGAAAACTTATTTTTCGCCAGCCGCCTTGGACAGGCGGTCGCGGATCGCCGCCCATTCGGGGGCGTCGGGCGGGAATTCGGCGACGATGCATTCGGCGTTTGTCGCGTCCAGTTCGCGCAAAATCGCGTATAAATCGCGGGCGTATTCGCGCGGATTTCCCGCCGTCCGCCGCCACAATTCCGGCGCGACGGCGGACGGACGAAAACGCGACAATACCGCCGGTTTTTGCGAAAACGATTCCGCGTCTTTCGCGTCCGCCGAAAACTTCTGCAAATGTTGCAAAAATTGTTTCGCGTTTTTCGCCGAAAAAGAATCGGACGGCAGAACGAAAAACGGTTTTCGCGGCGCGTAATGATTCCGCAAATTGCCGGGGGCGGCGACGGCGGGCGGCGGCGAAAGCGGCGTTTGCGCGGCTTCGGCGATTTGCGCGGCGGAAATGACGCCGGGGCGGACGACCGCCACGCGTCCGTCCAGACAGGATACGATCGCCGATTCCAAGCCGACTTCGCACGGTCCGCCGTCCAAAATATACAGCGATTCCGCGTCCGCGAATTCGGCGAAAACATGCGCCGCGCGGGTGGGACTTAATTTTCCGAAGCGGTTCGCGGACGGCGCGGCGATTCCTTCGCCGAATTCGGCGAGCATTTTTTGCGCGAGCGGATGCGACGGCACGCGCAGCGCGACCGTATCTTCGGTATTTTTTCGCGACGGCAGAATCAGCGACAGCGCGCCGGGCATGAACGCGGCGGCGAGTTGTTCGGCGATTTTCGGAACCTTCGCCCATTTTTTTGCGTCGGCGAACGAATGCAGATGAATAATGCACGGATGCGTTTTCGGGCGGCGTTTTAATTCGTACATCGCGGCGACCGCGTCCGGATTCGCCGCCGCCGCGCCGAGACCGTACACCGTTTCGGTGGGAAAGGCGACCGTTTCGCCGCGCCGCAGACGGCGCGCCGCCTCTTTTGAATCGCGTCCGACAATCGGCATCGCAAAAATCAGACGAGATTGTTCACCCAGATTCCGACGTCGTGGGCGCGGTTGAATTTCCATCCCACGCCGGGCATTACGCCGGCGCGGACGAAGCCGTACTTTTCGTGCAGGCGGACGCTCCGCGGATTCGGCAAAGTGATGAACGACACCGCGGCGCGCATTCCGTCCTCCCGCAGCGCGCGCAGAACCGCGTCCATCAGTTTACCGCCCCCCCCCCGTTGAATTCGTTCCGCCGCCACATACACGCTGACCTCCATCGCGCGGCGGTAACCGCAGCGCGAACGAAGAACATCGGCGTACGCGTAGCCGCATATTTCTTCGTTTTCGCATGCGACAAAAAACGGTATTTGCGGATCTTCAATTAGGCGCGAAAAATACTCCGGCGCGGGCGGCGTTTCTTCCAGATTCGCGGCGGTATGCAATACATAATGCGCGAAAATTTCCGCGCAGGCGGCGGAATCGTCCCGCGCGGCGGCGCGAATTTGCATCGTCCTTGTCGTCATTAACGCCGCCGTCAATATGGTCAGACGATGATCAGATCTTCCGGATACGAGGACAACAATTCCGCGCCGGTTTCGGTGATGAGAAATTGCTCCTCGTATTTCGCGCCCTCGCCGCCGTCGACGCGCCCGACATAACTTTCGGCGCACAGGGTCATTCCCGGCAAAACGCCGTCTTGCAGCGGCGCGCTTTCGTCCCACTGGTGCCAAAACGGCGCGGACGGATATTCGTCGCACAATCCCACGCCGTGCGTGACGCTGGCGTAATGCCGATATTCGGCGGGCGGATACGACAGCGCCTTTTGCGACAATTCGCGCCACGACATTCCGGGGCGCAAAAGTTCCGCGTTTCGCCGCACCTGTTCGACGGCGCGCAAATGCAGATCCTTTTGCGCCGGCGACGGCTTGGATTTTCCGACCAGCCAGGTGCGCGAAATATCCACGCACATTCCGAACGCGCCGATCAAATCGGTGTCAAAGGCGAGCAATTCGCCCGCCCGAATCGGACGCGACGACGATTCTTGAAACCACGGATTCGTGCGCGGACCGGCCGACAAAATGCGCGTCTCAATCCACTCGCCGCCGCGCGCGATGTTTTCGGCGTGCAAATGCGACCACAGCCGGTTTTCGGAAACGCCGGGACGGACATGCGACTTCATTATGTCCGTCGCCGAATCGCACGCCGCGATCGCGCAGCGCATCGCCCGAATTTCGTCCGCGCATTTGATCGTCCGCGCGGTTTCCATCACCTCCTCGCCGCCGACAATTTCAATTCCCGCCCGCCGCAAATACTCCGCGCCCTCGGGATTCAGCCGGTCGACCGCCAGCCGTCCGCCGCCCGCCTTTTTTGTCAGCGCGGCGATCTCGTCCGCCCAGCGTTTCGCCCGCGCGTCCAGCCCCGCCCCGGACGAAAAATAAAACCACGAAATCGCCGGACGCACCTCGTCAATCAGCCGGTTATGCGCCGACAAATGTTCGCAATCGTGATAGTCAAAGACGATCAGCGGACCCTCGGCGGCGACGAAACAATAGCGCGCCGCGTTGTGCGAAACCCACAATTGCATATTCGTGGAATCGGCGGCGTAGCGGATATTCAGCGGATCAAACAGCACGATCGCGGCAATGTCGCGTTTTTTCAATTCGCTCCGCACCCGCCGCAGGCGATATTCCCGCACCGCGTCCATGTCCGGCAGTTCCAGCCCCGCCGCCCGCCATTCCGAAAGCGCCGGCTCGCCCGGCCCGAGCGAATGCATATTTAACGCCGAATCGTAGACGTAGGGCGTTTTCGGCGTCCGCCGCCCGCCGATTTTCGATTCATAACGCCCGCCCGAACGCATCGGCGGATTTTAACCGATTAATGTTCCGTTCCCGCGAAAGAGGGAATCCCGAAAGAGACCGTCTCATTCCCCCACCCGTCCCATTCCTGCGAAGGCAGGAATCTCCGCCGCCGCAAAGCGGCGGGAAATTGTACATTTGTACGCCTTCGGCGACAATTTGCGCCTTTCGGCGCGGAGATTCCTGCTTTCGCAGGAATGGAATTTCTTGTTCGCCGGAAGGTGAATCCTTCGCATAAAAAAACGCCCTCCGGGGTGGAGGGCGTTTTTGCGGACGAAATTCCGCCGATTTTTGCGGTCAGAACTCCCGCACCGCCGACATGTGGAAGCGGGCGGTTTCGCCGAACTCGTCCGCCCGCCGCCAGCGGAATCCCGCCGAAGGACGCACAACCCAGCGATCCAAACGCAAAAGCCCCTCCAAATTCAGGGAACTGCGCGTCTCCGAACCGCCCTCTTCATGACGGGAATGCAGGCGATATGTCGGC
>JBPCXA010000163.1:0-4210 GCA_051008975.1 Gammaproteobacteria bacterium | reverse complement strand
TTTAAGAAAGTTTGGGCGACGATGGACCGCGCCGCGGAAGAGCGCCGGCGGGAGCGGGCGGAGGACGATGCTCGTCTCAAGCAGTGGTCGGCGGAGTTCAAGGAGCAGATCAAGGAGATCAGCCGGAACATCGGCGGCTTCACGAACAGTTACGGCGCGGCGTTGGAGGACGAGTTTTTGGCGGCGGTGCAGGAAGCGAAGCGCGTCGGCGACATTGCGTTGGAAGATGTGCGGCGCGTAAAAAACCGGTTTGAGTATGATGTTTTCGGTTCCAACGGCGGCTGCGTCGTCGTCGGCGAGGTCAAGCACAAACTTGATTTGGCGGAGGTGCGGCATTTTGCCGAGGAGCGGCTGCCGTATTTTGCGAAGGATTTTCCCGGCGAAGCGAAGGGTCGCAAGGTTTTGGGAATGGTCGGCGGCAATCACATCACCGCCCGGGCGCGCGCCGAAGCCGAAAAGCGCGGGCTGATTATTCTGCGTTTGCGGAATAAGAAACTCGTCGTGGAAAACGATTCCAACGCGCGCCCGATTGCGCAGGTTTAACCGCGGCGAATCTTAAAACAAAAACGCCGGATTCCCGCAAAGGAATCCGGCGTTTTATCCCGCACAAGACCGCGGAAACCGCCGCCGCCATTTGGCGCACCGTTGCGCGTCCCGCGTTTCGTATTCTTGCAACGCCGCGGCGGGAGTGATATGAAATTGATTTTCGCTGTCTTCGCCGAGCGCGGTCAGGCGCATGGAATACCACGCGGTGATTCCGCCGCGGGGCGGCGCGTCAAACACCGGAAATTCGGGATCGCCGCCGCGCCCGTCCAGCCAGACATTCGCGAGTTTCGGATTGAGCGCCATCGCGCGCGCGATTCCGGCGGCGTCCGCGCATCCGCTTTCAACGGCGTTTTGCGCCTGCGCCCGCGTCGCGAATCCGCCCGTCGCCATCACCGGAACGGAAACGATTTCCTTTGCGCGCCGGGCGAAGGCGATAAAATACGGTCCGGAGGCGGAGACGCCGTCGGAACTGGACGCCGCGCCCGGAAAATAAGTGCCGCCGCTGATGTCCAGCAAATCGACGGAAGTTTGCCCGAGCATTCGCACCGCCGCCAGCGCGTCTTCTTCGGTAAGTCCGCCTTTCAATTTGTCCGTGGAATTGATTTTAACGCCGACCGGAAAAGACGCGCCGACGGCATGCCGGACGGCGTCCATGATTTCGCCGACGACGCGGAATCGATTCTTGATCGCGCCGCCGTAATCGTCCGTTCTCCGGTTAAACAAAGGCGATAAAAACTGGCTGAGCAAAAATCCGTGTCCGGCATGAATTTGCACGCCGCCGAAACCAAGTTCTTTTGCAAGCGCCGCCGCGTTCGCGTAATTGCCGGGCAACTCGCGAATGTCGTCCGACGACATTTCTTCGCACCGCAATCCTTCAACATCCAGCGCGGACGGCCCTTTGGGGCGGCTGATCGGCGAATGCGAAAGCGCGCCGCCGTTGCCGAGTTGCGTCCACAAATGCGCGCCGTTTATCGCGCCCCGCCGCGCCAAAGTTTGCAACGCCCGCCGTTCGGAATCCGGCGCGAGAACGAGATTTCCGGGTTTTTCGGGATAGCGCGGATCCGTCTGCACTTCGCCGATGATGGACAACGCCGCGCCGCCTTCCGCCCATCGTTCATACAATCGCATCTGCGATTCGGTCGGATTGCCCGCGCCGTCTCCGAGCGAATCGGACATCGCCGATTTTATCAGACGGTTTTTCAATACCGCGCCGCAGGGCAACTCCAAAGGGCGATCCAGCAAAACAATCAGCCGCCGGCGAACAGATTCTCGAACCAGTGTCCGATTTGTTCCCAGACGGACGCGCCGCCGTCCCGGACCTCGTCCACATTTTCCACCGCGAAGGGAATATCCGTCCCCTCGGTGTTTCCGACATCCAGCCGCCGCACTTCGCCGTCCGCAAAGACGACGAAATTGTCCTTCGTAATCGTCGGCGCGACCATCGCGACGAGCATTCCGTCCTCCAAACGCAGCGCCTTGGGCGCGAGATGCTCGTCCGCGTTCAACACGGAGGCGGCGTTTATCTCCGAAGATTCCACGATTTCGCCGCCCAACTCGCCCTGCAGCGGCACCGGATTGCCGGTCGTGGCGAGCGCGATTAACGCGGCCGAAGCCGCCTTGCCGATGAAAATAACCGCCATTTTGCATTCCTCCGTTTTGGAAATAATGACGTAGTATACCGCATCGCGCCGCCCGCCGCTACACCACCACGAACACCCGCCCGTCCGAAACTTCCACCGGATACGTTTTCGCGCGCACGGACGGATCAAAAAGACACTCGCCGGTGCGAATCTTAAACTCCCAGCCGTGGCGGGCGCAGCGCAAAATTTCGCCTTCCATTCCGAATTCGTAGCGGTAGCCGTCCGCCGCGTCCACCGGCAGATTCGTCCCGCAGACGACGCCGTCGCACAAATTCGCGGCGCGGTGCGGGCAGAGATTCAGCAACGCGAAAAACTCGCCGCCGACATTAAACACGCCGACCGAACGGCTGCCGATTTTTACCAGCCGCCGTTCTCCGGGCGGAATATCCGCCGCCGCGCAAATATCGTGCCGCTTCGCCATCAGGCGGTCGCGGCGGCGCGACCCGCCTCCTCCGCTTTCGGCAAAAAATGCGAAAGGCGCGAATATGTATTCAGCGCGTTCAGTCCGAAAACATCCGCGCGCCATTCCGCGGGAAGTTTGATCGACGACACGTCGTCCTGATCCCAGTGCGGATAATCGGCGGCGAACATCAGCGTTTCGCGCCCGTGCATCGCCTCCAACACCGCCCATAAATGCCGGACGTCCGCCGGCTGTTCCAGCGGCTGGGTGGAAAAACGGACGTTTTCGCGGAAATATTCGGACGGCGGTTTTTTGACCCACGGCGTCTCCTTGCGCAGCGCCTTCCAGTCGGCGTCCAGCCGCCACAGCAGCGGCGCCACCCACGACACGCCGCATTCCACCACCACGAATTTCAGCCCCGGAAACTTCTCGAAGACGCCGTTGATGATCATGCTCACCAAATGCGTCTGCGCCGGCTGCGTAAACAAAGTATGCGCCTCCACATAATAGCGCGGCGAACCGGCGGCGAAAGTCGCGGTGTTGATGCCGCCGTTGCCGCCGAGATGCAGCGCGAACGGCAGTCCGGCTTCGGCGCACGCCTCGTAAATCGGATGATAAAACGGATCGCCGTACGGCATCGTGGAACCGTGCGACGCCATCACCTGCACCATTCGCGGATGCGCGCCCAGCCGCCGTACTTCCGCCGCCGCCGCCGCCGGATCCTGCGGCGCGACGATGATGGAGGCGTAAAACCGCTCGTCGCGCGGCAGCCACTCGGCGATGACCCAGTCGTTATACGCCGACGCCAGCGCCTGCGCGTAATGCCCGTTGCCGAGGGTGGACACTTCCAGCGGCAGATCGCCGGTGAGAATCGCCACGTCAATCCCGTTCGGATCGAGATGCTTTTCGCACATCAGGGCGTAATGCTCGTCCTCGTTTTGCGGCTGAATGTCGGCGCGGTTGAAGTCCTCCGGATGCAGCCACGCCCGGTGTCCGTGCGGGAAAGACCCCGGCGGGCCGGTGCGTTCGCCGCGCAAATAGCAGTCCTTCCACCAACCGTGCAAATACGGCAGCAGCACGTCGGCGGAATTCCAGCCGTTATGGCAGTCGCAGTCCACGATAAACAACCCCTCTCTCTTTTCGGACATACCTTTCTCCTCTTTCGGCGAATGAACGATAGCGGCGGATTTGTATCCGTCCGCCGCCATATTTTACCGCCCGCCGCCGAATTTTGGACAAAAAAATTCGCCTCGTTGCCAAAATTATTTCCGAAATTTTCGCCCGCCGCCGAATCCCGTTCGCCGCCGAATCTCGCCGTACCCAGAAATCCCATTCCACCCCACGTCCCATTCCGGCGAAAGCAGGAATCTACGCCGCCGCATAGCGGCGGGTAATTGTACGCTTGTACGCCTTCGGCGACAGTTTGCGCCTTTCGGCGCGGAGATTCCTGCCTTCGCAGGAATGGGACGGGGTGGTACAGGAATGGAATTCCCTTTGTTCCATTCCCGCGAACGCGGGAATCTCATTCGCCGCAAGGCGAATCCGCCGTTTGCGCTTCCGCGCAAAGAGATTCCGGCTTTCGCCGGAATGGCGGCACTTTTAAGATATAGCGGTACTTTTAACC
>JBPCXA010000162.1:0-12108 GCA_051008975.1 Gammaproteobacteria bacterium | reverse complement strand
CCTTCCTTAAAACCGATTAGGGGGGGGGGGAGGTCTTTGGCGAAGGCGATGAATTTGAACAACTCGCCCGTTTCGTGCGGGGCGAGAAGTTTTTGCGCGCCCGCCGCCAGTTTGGCGTATTCCAATCCGCCGCGCGTGCGGGATTCTTTTTCCAGCGTTTCGGCGATTCCGCAGTTTAACAAAAACCGCGCCTGCGTCGCATAGCCGGCGAGAGTCGCGCCGCCTTCCATTCCCGCGTCGGCTATGGCGGTAAAATCCAAATGCGCGGTGATGTCCTTGTCGCCCGGCGATTCCAGCGGGTCGCCGTCCGCCCGTTGCGCGCGATGACACATCATCGTACCGGCGGCGCGCTGCGGATGATAATATTCGCCGCGCCCGAATCCGTAGTCGGAAATTAATATCGCGCCGCGCCGCAGCATTTCGCAAAGCGTTTTTGTCAGCGCCTCGGCGCGCGGATTCGTTTCGGTAATGTAGCCGTCCGGCAGATTCATTTCTTCCAGACGGCGGACGATTTCGTCCCTTGCGGCGGGACGATTTTGCCAGCGCAAAACGCCGTCCGCCATGGCGACTCCGCGCGCGCGCCATTCGCCGTTTTCTTTCTGATGCAGACAAAACGGGACGGCGTCCAGCACTTCGTTGGCGACGACAATTCCGCGAAACGATTCCGGCAACGACGACAGCCACGAAATGTTTTCGCCGCGCAGCGTTTCTTTTTGCCGCGAACGCAGCGCGGCGGAGGTTTCCAAAATATAATGGCGGCGGATTTTGCCGCGCAACAGCCGCGCCAGCGACGCCGATAAATTTCCGTTTCCCGCGCCCAGTTCCAAAAGATCGCCGCCGGTTTCGCGCAAAATTTGCGCCGCCTGCGCCGCCAGTATTTCCGCGAACAACGGCGAAATGTCGGGCGCGGTGATGAAATCGCCGTCCGCGCCGAAACGCGCCCGCCCGCCGCCGTAAAATCCCGCGCGCGGGTCGTGCAGCGCGATTTCCAAATAGCGGTCAAACGGAATCCAGCCGCCCGCCCGCGCGACTGCGGTGGCGACGGCGGAAAACGCGGGGGCGACGGGGACGGCGGCGGCGGGCATGACGCAATTGTACCGGACGGCGCGGCGGTGATATAATTCGGTTATGGACGCGTTGCGCGACATCGCCGAAGTTTTGCGCCGCCCGCATCGGCGGACGGGGCGCGCCGGATTCCGCCGAATCGCGCGGGGGATTCGCCGATGAACTTTTGGGAAACACGCCGCGAGGAAATGGAAGTGTATATGCGGCGCGATCCGGCGGCGCGCAATTTTTGGGAAATCGCGTTCTGCTATCCCGGGCTGCACGCCGTCTGGTTGCATCGGATGAACGCGTTTTTGTGGCGGCGGGGGGCGCGCTGGCTGGCGCGGTTTTTGTCGCACATCGCGCGCTGGCTGACCGGAATTGAGATTCATCCGGCGGCGGTTTTGGGGGAGCGCGTATTCATAGACCACGGGATGGGCGTCGTCGTCGGGGCGTCCGCCGAAGTGGGCGACGACTGCTCCATATATCAGGGCGTGACGCTGGGCGGCACGACGCAAACTTTTCGCGGCAAGCGGCATCCGACTTTGGAGAAGGGCGCGATTGTCGGCGCCGGCGCGAAAGTGCTGGGGCCGATCATCATCGGCGAAGGCGCGCGCATCGGCTCCAACGCGGTGGTGGTGAAGGAGGTCCCCGCCGGCTGCACGGCGGTGGGAATTCCGGCGCGCATTCTGAACGGCGGGACGGATTCGCCGCCGTCTTCCGCGGACGATTCCGGCGAACATTTCGCCGCCTACGCGGTGGACGAAAAAAGCGCGTCCTGCGAGGATATGGTGGAGACGCTCGCCGCCAAAGTCGCCGAATTGGAGGCGAAAATCGAAAAGATGGAAAGGGGGGCGGAGAAGGAATGAACCGGGAAGAGTGGAAAAAACGGATCTTGGAAAAGATCGGGGACGCGGCGCGGGAGAGGCGGCTTTTGAACTACGAAGATGTGTTGCTGCTCAAGTCCGGCGTGGGCGATGATGACCGCCGGGATTTGTATGAAATTTTGGGCGAAATCAACCGGGAGTCCGAGGAAGGTCTTTTGCTTTCCGCGCTGATTGTGGATAGAAATACGGGCATGCCCGGCCCCGGCTTTTTTAGAGAGTTCATGCCTGATTCGGCGGCGAATTCTTTTAAGTTTTTCGCCTGGGAAGCGAAGAGAATTTTTAACCATCACGGTGCAGGTGTGCTGGTGAACTACGGCGTATTGGTTGACGCTGATCAGACAAGCGCGCAAAATGTGGCTAATTTTCTGCAGAAACAAAAGCATCTTCCGGTTGTTTGCCAAGCGTGCGGGAAGAAAAGCGAGGAGGAATGGAACATGACGCCGATTCGGCTCGTGTGCAAATCCCAACGCGTGCCGAATTATTACAAAGTCCCCGCGTCTCTTGGCGGGAACCGAAAGCAGCATGATGCCGCGGATTTTTTCCTGTCCATGGCGGGCGCGGTAATGATGGAGCGCACCTATGCCAATTTCTTGCTGGATGAAATATACATTATGTCCGGCGACAAGGATTTTGCTTATCTGCGCAAATTTGTCGCGGACTATCGCATTAAGGTGCGCTGCTTCAATAATCAAATACGAGAGATTCGGTGCGGAGGCAAAGGCAGAGACCGAATCTTTTAAAGCGGCGTTCATCGCCGTACTTTTTCTGCATTCGGAAAGCCGGAATGACGCCCGCCGTGCGCCTTAAAAGAACGGCGTCGACAACGCTATTTTTCGCCAATTTCGGCATTTCGGGGGCAATTTCGAGGCGAATCTTGCAAATTCGGCGAAAAAATGTCCGTCGCCGCCTCTTTTCGTGTAAAATGCTGTCAACGCCCAACTTTTAGCGGCGGAATCCAAAAGGCAACATTATGAAACTGAAAACCGTCATTTTGACAATCGCCGCCGCCGTGCTGTCGGGGTGCGCGACCGTTGCTATGTTGCCCGCCAGCGTTGGCGCAGTGAATTTTGACGCGCCCGAAGGAAAGACGGGTTGGTCGGAGTATCGGGAGGTGCGCGAATTTGCCGGGGTTTCCGTTGGCGATGTTTATGACGCCGCCAAAGTCGGATTGGGCGATGCCGGTTTTGCCTTGCGGGAAGCGGATAAATCGCGCGGTGTTGTTGTCGGCGAACACGGCATAACCCTGCATGATTGGAATGTCATCGCGGGCGTTTATTTCAAGGAAACGCCGGGCGGCGTGTTCGTTGCCGTGCTTGTGGAAGGTTCCAAAGACACCGGATTTAGCGGCGATGTGACCGGCGATGGATGGACGGGCAAAATTCTCAATGCGATGGAGGATCATTTGCAGGAGCGCGGCGGGAATTGATCTATGACGGATAGAAAGCCGAATCCGACAATTAAGACCCCCATATTCGTAAAGCGCGTAGACGGGCAGGATACGCGACTGCGAGGGTTGGTCTGGGGCAATAATGCCGCATGGATTTGTCAGTGTGGCGAACTGAACGGTGATGTTACCGCCGATCGCGAAGGCAGCGACCGCATGATAGAATGCTCCTGCAAACGACAATACGAAATTGTGCGCACCCGAAACACAAAAGGGAGATGGAATCGTGGTGCCGCCATAGATATTCGTCTTGTTCGTGAATAAAAAGGGCGGCAGAGATGTCGCTCTTTGGGCATTATGTTTCACATCGTGCTTTTGAATCCGGAGATTCCGCCGAATACGGGGAATGTGATCCGGCTCGCCGCGAATACCGGGGCGGTTTTGCATTTGGCGGGCGAGACCGGTTTTGATTTGTCCGACCGGCGGATGCGCCGCGCCGGTTTGGATTACCGCGAATACGCCGAAATGCGGACGCACGATTCGCTCGCCGCCGCCTTCGCCGCCGCCGGAGACGGACGGCGTTTCGCCGCCGGCGCGCGGGGCGAAACGCGGTTTGACGCGCCGCGATACCGCCCCGGCGATATTTTTGTATTCGGGCGCGAATCTTCCGGGCTGCCGCCGGAAGTGTTCGCCGCCTTCGCGCCGGAACGCCGCCTGCATATTCCGATGCGCCCCGGCGGACGCAGTATGAATCTGTCCAACGCCGTCGCGGTTGTGGTGATGGAGGCGTGGCGGCAAAACAATTTTCGCGGCGCGCGCCGGACGCCCGTTTGCGAATAATCCCCCCCCCCTTCTTTGAATTCGGCGCGAAGAAAATCGCCGCGCAAATCCGGAATTAATACAAACAACATCGCGCGCGGCGTTTCCGCGGGGCGGACGCGAATTTTCCTTTTTAATCTTTTTACAAAAGCGCGCACAGCCGCGCGAGTTGCGGGCAGGGAATGCCGCGGCGGCTTAGTTCCTCGCGGGTGTTTTTGACATAGTCGGCGTTGCCGCCGCCGAATCCCTCCGCCGCGCGGATGATTTCCGCCGCCCGTTGCGGCGGCATCGGCGGCACATATTGCCGTCCGTCCCGGCGCACGACAAAAGTCAGGGCGCGTACGACGCCGCCGCCGGAAAGACGCGCGCGCACGAAACGCGGTTCGTACACGTTGGCGAACATTTCGCGGCGGAATAGATTGCGCAGTATTCGTTCGTTGTTTCCGGCGGCGAAAAGTACGACGCCGTTGCAGGAGCCGCCGGCGTCCAGTCCGAATACCAGCCCCGGTTTTTGCGCTGTGCCGCGGTAGTGCGTGGAGCGCACCGAAAGGCGGCGCGAATATCCGTGCACCCGCGCCGCCGCCGATTCGCGGACGCGAAATCCCGGACGCCACATCAGCGAGCCGTAGCCGAAAATATGCAGCGCGCCGCCGCCGATTTGCGCCGCGCATTCGGCGAGAACGCGGCGGAAGTTGTTCGGGTTTATGATCTCCGGCATGACGACATTAAAAGGGCTGCCGCCAATTCTGCCAAAACATCCGCGGATATTGATTCTCGGTTCGATGCCGTCGGCGCGTTCGCTGGCGGAGGGGCGGTATTACGCGCATCCGCGAAATTTGTTTTGGCCGCTGCTGGCGGATATTCTCGGCGAATCGCCGCCGCCCGCCGGATATGCGGGGCGGGTCGCCGCCGCGAAGCGCGCCGGAATCGCGGTCTGGGACGTGCTGGCGGAATGCCGCCGGCGCGGTAGCGCGGACGCCGCCATCGCGCGCGACAGCGAACGCGCGAACGACATCGCGGAATTGCTGGCGCGTCATCCTTCGGTGCGCGCGGTGGCGTTGAACGGCGGGCGGGCGAAACAATGTTTTATGCGGCACATCAAAACCGCGGCGGACGCGGAGTTGCTGTTTTTGCCGTCCACAAGCCCGGCGAACGCGGGAATGCCGCGCGCGCGGAAGGCGGCGGAATGGCGGCGTCTCGCGCCGTTTTTATTTAACGGCGGCGGCGGAAAATGAGCGCCGTTCTCCGCATCGGTCATCGCGGACTCGCCGCGCATGCGCCGGAAAATACGCTGGCGGGCGTGCGCCGCGCGCATTCTTTCGGGCTGTCCTGGGTCGAAATTGACATACGATTGTCCGCCGACAATGTCGCGGTGCTGTCGCACGATTCTTCTTTGCTGCGTCGCGGCGGCGTACGGGTGCGCGTCAAAAACAGGACCGCCGCGCGTCTCGCCAAGATTCCCGTCGGGCGCGGTTTTACCGGAAAATATGCGCGGGAGGGAATGCCGTCCCTGGCGGACGCGTTTTCGCTGCTGCGCGATTTGGAGATGGGCGTGGTCGCCGAAATTAAGCCGGACGAAGGCGGCGAGGCGACGGTCGTCCGCGCGGTCGCCGATGTGATTCACTGCGCGCCGCAGAAGGTGATAATCGGCAGTTTCAGCGCGCCGATGCTGGAGGCGGCGCGGCAAAAAATGCCCGCCGTCCCGCGCGCCTTCACCTGCAATCGGGCGGGCGATTTCGCCTTCGCGTCGCTGCAAAAAACCGCCGCCGCGAATTTGCACTGCGGCGCGCACGGCGCGCGGCGCGAGATTCGCAAGTTCGCCGCCGCCGGTTTCGGCGTATATTGTTTTACCGTGAATTGCGCGGAGACGGCGAAAAAGTTATGCGCCGCCGGCGCGCGCGGCGTTTTTACCGACACCGGACTTCCGGAACTGGACGCGGATTGACGTCCGTCCATCGCCGCCGAACCACAGTCCCATTCTTGCCTCCTTTTTTCCATTCCTGCGAAGGCAGGAATCTCCGGCGCCGTAGGCGCGTAATTTCCCGCCGCTTTCCTGCCTTCGCAGGAATGGGACGGGAGGTGAAAGCGAAAAATTAAAGTGAACAAAGAGATTCCGGCTTTCGCCGGAATGGCGGTTTTTTATATTTTCGGATACCGCCGAATTCGGCATTGTCCGCAAAAAAAAAAAGCACCGCCATTCCGGCGAAAGTTTATCCTCGCGAACGCGGGGACCGGAATCTCTTTCCTGCGTAGCAGGAATCCTCCCCCTAAAACCGCCGCACCGCCGACAAATTAAATCGGGCGTTGTCGCCGAACTCCTCCGCCGATTCCCAGCGGAATCCGGCGGACGGCGAAATCGTCCAGCGGTTGTAGCGGAGAATTCCTTCCACATTCAAGGAATTCCGCGTCTGGAATTCCTCTTCGGCGAATTTGGAATGCAAACGGTACGTCGGCGATACTTGCCAAATTCCGCCCCTGTAATCCGCCGAAAGCGAAAAATCGTAGTCCGCCGTTTCGCCCTGCACGGTTTCGGAAAACGCCGCCGTCCACGAATCCGCCGCATATTTTCCGCCCGATTCGTAGCGGAAATCGTTGAATTCGCCGTTGGAATTCGCCTGCCCGGCGGCGTAGTACAAATGCCAGCCGTCCTTGCGGAAATTTAGGCGACCGCCGACATTGTAGGCGTAGCCGCTTTCGGTGGCGGAATAGCCGATATTCGGGGCGAAATGGAATAGCGAAAAATCGCCGCCCGAAAGGTATGCCGCCATAAATCCGACGACGCCAACGCCTAATCCGATAACCGCCAAATCCCGGGCTTTGCTGTCGTTGTCGCCGACCGCCGCCGTTTCCATTCCATCGCCGCCCGTATTTCCGCCGCCGCCGCCCGTCGCAGGAACATGGCCCCGCGTACCGAGCGTGGCGTTGGTCGTATATTCCCAATCATTTGTGAGAAAAAATTCGCCCGCCGCCGTATCAACGACGGCGGCGAGCGTCACCGGGTCGTCGCCTTCCGCCAACGCCAAATCGCCGCCCGCATTTTCATACACGCGAACAGTAGCTGGTCTAACAGCGGGGTCGCTGAAACGGAGAACATCGCCTCTCGCCACCTCCGCCCCGCCGAAAGTCGGCAGTCCGTTTTGCAGCCCGCCAAAATCCGGCAAGGCAAAATTGCCGCTCGGATTACGCCTGCTCACCACATTCCGCAAAGCCCCGTCATTCACCGGATTTCCGGCGACGGAGGCGATAATTGACAGCAGCGGTTCGCCCAGATCAACCGCCCGCCCCGACACGGAAAAGGTGACGGTGGATGTGGAATACACCTGCGCCTCCTGCGCGTTCGCCGCCGAAGTCGTTCCAAAAGCCGCCGCAAAGAGAACGGAGACGACGGATAAACGAACAATCAGCCGCCGAAATACGCCGCCGAACGGCGCATTTTTATATTCCTGCCCCCCCCCCCCCCTTAAAATTAAAGGTAGACGGAAAAACGTTGCACAGCGCGCTATAAACCGCGTTAAACGCGCGGCAAACGATTAAATTGATCTTTTTCATCGGAATACTCCCGTTAATGTCAATATCGCGCCTCCACGGACGCTTTCGGAATTATAACATGGAATCGCCCGCAGGTACCGTTTTTTTTTCTCCCCGATGCAAAAAAAGTGCAAATAATTCGCAAAAATACGCCCCCGCCGCGGTTTTTTCGTCCGATTTTGCGACGTACGGGCGGATTTCGCGGCGGACAACGCGAATTTTCCGCTCCGCCGCTGAATTCCACGCCGAATTCCGCCCGCCTACCCGTCCCATTCCTGCGAAGGCAGGAATCTCCGCCGCCGCGAAGCGGCGGGAAATTGTACCGCCTTCGGCGACAGTTTACGCCTTCGGCGCGGAAATTCCTGCTTTCGCAGGAATGGAATTAAAAAGATTCCGGCTTTCGCCGGAATGGCGGCACTTTTTGTTTTTGCGGACAATACCGAATTCGGTGGTATCCAGAAATATAAAAAAACCGCCATTCCGGCGAAAGCCGGAATCTCATTTCTGCGTACGCCGCCGCGAAGCGGCGGGGAAATTTGCGCCTTCGGCGCGGAGATTCCTGCCTTCGCAGGAATGGGACGGTGGGGGGAATAGGGCGGCGGCGGGGGCGCGGATTTATGTTTCGGCGAAGCGGACGATGTGTTCGGACGGCGCGGGCGTTTTGCGCCACGATACGGCGTAGATAATTTCGTAGGTCGCCGGGATTCTGCCGTCCGCGTCGGCGAAACGCCGCGCATATTCATCCATCGCCTTTCGCCACCGCCGCCGCCCGAAAAGTCCGCGCCGCCGCGAATTCGCCGCGCCGCAGCCCGCCTTTTGCGCCTCGCGGAACGCGTCTTCGGGGGCGCGATAGGTGAGGGTCGCGCGCTCGGTTTCCATCACCGTTTCGGCGAAGCCGCAGCCGCCCAGCATGTCGCCGATGTCGTGCATATCCATAAACCGTCCGCCGTCTTTTTCGCCGAACGCCGCGCGCGCCTCGCGCATCGTGTCGCGTCCCAGCACGCTGAAAATAAAAAGTCCGTCTTTCGGGCGCAAAATTCGCGCCGCCTCGGCGAAGGATTGTTTTATGTCGGTCCATTCCAGGCAAAGATTTGACCACAGCATGTCCGCCGCCGCGTCCCGCACCGGCAGTTGCGCGGCGTCCGCCTGCGTCCGAAACACCCGCGGACGCGCGCGCAAACGCGGCAGCGCGAAATCCGCCGCCAGCACGCGGGCGTCCGGAAATCGTTCGCGCACCGCGCCGCCGTCGCCGCCGACATCCACAATCCAGCGCGGATTCGGCGCGATTTCGTCCAGACGCGAAATGAGCCGCGCCGCGACTTCGGCGGCGAGGTCGCCCCCGCCGAGACGGCGCGAAAACGCCCGCCGCATTCGCCGCCGCTCAATCGCGTCGTTCATTTTCGGATTTTTCGTGGACGATTTCCGCCCGCGCTTCCAGCGGCGCATCGGCGGGCGGCGCATTAAAACGCGCCTTCGGGGAAGGCAAAAGCAGCGCGCCCGCCGCCAGAACATCGCTTAAATAACCGGGGAAAAACAGCAGCGCGCCGACCAGCCACATTTTCAGAAAACCGGCGACCGCGACGGGCGGCGCATTTCCGGCGCGCAGCATATTCGCCGCCTCGCCGACTCCGATTTTGGCGAATTTCATCAGCAGCGCGCCGACCGCCGCCGTCGCCGCCAGATACGCCGCCGCCGTCCACGGCGAAAGAAAAAGCCAGCGGACGGCGAGGAAAATATCCAGCGGCGGCGCGAGCAATAGTACAATCAAAAAAAACAATGGCATTTTCGCGTTTCCGTTTTCCGCAGATTGTCGCCGCCGCGTTTTGCGGCGCGCTTCGGCGGACGGGCGCGCATTCGTCCGCCGCCCGCCTGGACATTTTACCCCCCGCCGCCCGTTATTTTTGCGTTAAGACAAAACGCGGCGCGCCGCCGGAATTCCCGCGCCGCGTTCGGACGGTGTTTTGGAAACTAATCGCCCGCGCGATTTTGTCCGCGTTCGCGGCGGCGTTTTCGTTTTGCATCGCCGCCGCCGCCGAAACGCGGGTGGACCCGCTGCCGCCGGAGGAGGTATTTATTTTTTCGGCGGAAATGGACGGCGGCACCGCGCGCGCCGTTTTTGCGATGCCCGAAGATTTTTATTTGTATCGCGAAAGATTCGTCGTCGCCGTGGAGACGCCCGGTTTCGCGGTGTCGCGGACGCGTTTTCCGCCCGCCGAAATATACGACGATCCGTTTTTCGGGGCGACCGGCATTTATGAAAACGGCATTACTTTGGAGGCGGACATTTCCGGCGAAGGCGCGTTTGAATTAAAAATAATCTCGCAGGGATGCGACCGCCTGCTCGGCATCTGCTATCCGCCGCAGACGCATGTCGCGCTGTTGTCGGCGGACGGGACGGGGACGCAAACCGCGCCGCCCGCCGACGAAGCCGCAAACGCCGCGGCGATTATCGCCCGCGAAAATATATGGCGGACGATGGCGGCGTTTTTCGGTTTCGGGTTGCTGCTTTCTTTTACGCCCTGCGTCTTGCCGATGATTCCGATTTTGCTGGGCGTCATCGGCGGCGGCGCGGGACGGCGGCGCGCGATGCTTTCCACCGCCGCCTACATCGGCGGAGTCGTCGTCGCCTATACCGCATTGGGAATCGCCGCCGGGCTTTCCGGGCGGTTGCTCGCGCCTTTTTTGCAGCAGCCGGCGGCGTTGCTGGGGGCGTCCGCGATAATGCTGGCACTGGCGGTTTCAATGTTCGGCGGCTACGACATCCAGCCGCCGTCTTTTTTGCGGCGGGCGCGCGGCGGCGGCGCGTTTATGATGGGCGCGTTGTCGGCGGCGATTGTCAGCCCGTGCGTCGCGGCGCCGCTGATCGGCGCGCTAATTTACATCGGCAACACCGGAGACGCGGTTGTCGGCGGCGCGGCGTTGTTTTCCCTGTCTTTGGGAATGAGCGCGCTGCTCGCCGCGGCGGGGGCGGGCGGCGCGCATTTGCTGCCAAAAGCGGGCGCGTGGAATGCGGACATTAAACTGATTTTGGGCGCGCTGTTGTGCGGCGCGGCGGCGTGGATTTCTTCCCCTCTTCTTCCGGCGGCGGCAATGATGTTGTCGTACGGCGCGATTTTGATTTTTTGCGGCGTGGTGCTGTACGGAATCGCGGCGCGCGGCGTGAAAGCCGCCGGAATTATCGCGCTGCTGTGGGGCGGCGCGATGATTGTCGGCGCGGCGGGCGGCGGACGCGATCCGCTGTCGCCGCTTTCCGCGTTTGTCGGCGCGGGGCAGTCGCGCGAATCGCCGGTATTTTTGCCGGCGAATTCTCCGGCGGAGTTGCGGCGGGCGTTGGAATCGGCGGCGCGTCCGGCGATGTTGGAGTTTTACGCCGACTGGTGCATTTCGTGCAAGGAAATGGAGAAGTTCACTTTCGCCGACTCGCGGGTGCGCGAGCGGATGGGGCGGATGCTGCTGCTGCGCGCCGACGTCACCGCCGACGACGTCGACGCCCGCGCGCTGCTGAAACAATTCGGATTGTACGGCCCGCCGGCGATATTGTTTTTCTCGCCCGGCGGCGCGTTAATTTCCGCCGCGCGGGTCAACGGCTACCAGAATGCCGAAGATTTTTTGCAAACCCTGGACGCGGCGGGCGTATAGTTTTTTCGCCCCCTCCCCCCCGACGTCCTATTCCTGCCCCCCCGTCCCATTCCTGCGAAGGCAGGAATCTCCGCCGCCGCAAAGCGGCGGGTAATTGTACAATTACCGCCTTCGGCGTATAGATTCCTGCCTTCGCAGGAATGGGACGGGTGGTTAAGGCGAAAAATTAAAAGGAACAAAGAGATTCCGGCTTTCGCCGGAATGGCGGTGTTTTTTGTCTTGCGGACAGTACCGAATTTGGCGGCGTCCGAAAATAGAAAAAATCTGCCATTCCGGCGAAAGCCGGAATCTCCGCGCCGAAGGCGCGAATAAAGGTGGGCGGGAGTTGTTAAAACTCCCGCAACCAGAACAGTTTGGCGGCGGATTTCTTTTCTTCCAAACCGCGGTAGAAACCGATGCGCCAATAGTTTTCCGGCTCGCCGATTCGGGCGTCTATCGCCATTCTCGTTCTGGCGATTTGCGGAGCCGACAAGGGCGATTCAATTCGCAAATGATACGAATCATCGTGCGACAAAATTTTGTCGGCGAAAACTCCGGCGGCGAAACCCTGCAGACGTGAATCCCGGTAAATTTCGGAATTGATTCGCCCGCTGATTCCCTGCGCGTAGATCGCGAAGCCGGATGTGAAATCGCGGATCGCCGTCAACTTGTTGTAGTGCAAAGCGGTGCGTCCGCCGTTTTGGCGTTTGTAGCCGCTTTCGGCGAACGCGGAAAAACCGGACGGGTTGGCAGATTCATCGCCGCCGATTTCGTTCGCGACATTTTCCGAATCACCGAACAAATGGAAACGGTGTTCCAAATGAAAAT
>JBPCXA010000161.1:0-4093 GCA_051008975.1 Gammaproteobacteria bacterium | reverse complement strand
TTTTGGGGATGCTGATTTTTCTGGCGCTGATGGCGGAGGCGTTTTTCGGCTATCTTTTGCCGTGGGGCCAGATGTCTTACTGGGGCGCGCAGGTCATCATCTCGCTGTTTGGTGCGATTCCCTTTGGCATCGGCGATGCGTTGACATTATGGCTTAAGGGAGACTACATAGTGTCGGATGCAACCCTTAACCGCTTTTTTGCGTTGCATGTGATTGCAGTACCGCTTGTGCTGATATTTCTGGTCGTTGCACACATCCTGGCTTTGCACGAAGTCGGTTCGAATAACCCGGATGGTGTTGAAATCAAGGCGCAGAAAAACGCCAGCGGCATTCCGAAAGATGGCATTCCGTTTCATCCCTACTATACCGTCAAAGACTTAGTGGGCACGATCGTATTTCTGATTGTGTTTTTTGTAATCGTGTTTTTCATGCCGGAAATGGGTGGCTACTTTTTGGAACATGCCAATTACATTCCGGCCAATCCGCTGCAAACTCCGGAACACATTGCGCCGGTGTGGTATTTCACGCCGTTTTACGCGATTTTGCGCGCGGTGCCGCCGTGGTTCGGGACGCAATTGTGGGGCGTTTTGGCGATGGGATTGTCCATTGTTTTGTTGTTCGCGTTGCCGTGGCTGGATCGCGGCGCGGAACGTTCGATTCGTTATCGCGGCTGGTTGTACAAATCGGCGTTGCTGGTGTTTGTCGTCAGTTTTGTCGGGCTGGGAATTTTGGGCGCGCTGGCGCCTTCGCCGGGGCGGCAGGCGGCGGCGCAATTTTTCTCGCTGATGTATTTCGCCTTCATCGTCCTGATGCCGTTTTACACGCGGATGGACAAAACGACTCCGCCGCCGGAGCGTCTGACATGAACGCGGCGGTCCGAATGTATCGCATCGCGCGTTTTTTGCCGGTTTCGTTTTTGCTGGCGGCGGCGGCGTCTTCGGCGGCGGCGGCGGGCGTTGCGACGGATTTGCCGCGGGCGCCGGTGCAGTACGGCGATGTGGAGGCGATGCAGCGCGGCGCGGCGACGTTCGTCAATTATTGCCTCGGCTGCCATAGCGCGGAATATATGCGCTACGGGCGTCTGACCGAGGACGCCGGATTGAGCGGCGAACAGGTGCGGGAGTTTTTGATTCACGGCGACGCCGGACTCGGCGACGGCATGCGCGCCGCGATGGATTCGGAGGACGGCAAGAAATGGTTTTATCAGGCGTCGCCGCCCGATTTAACTTTGTCGTCCCGGTTGCGCGGACCCGACTGGCTGTATGCGTACTTGCGCGGATTTTATCGCGATCCCGACCGTCCGGGCGGCTGGAATAACACGATATTTTCCAACGCCGCGATGCCGAATGTGCTGGCGGATTTGCAGGGCGTACAAATTCGCGGCGCGGACGGCGACTTGGAGCAATTGTCCGCGGGGCGGATGTCGCCCGCGGAGTTTGACGCGCTGGTCGGCGACTTGGTGACTTTTATGGCGTACATGGGCGAGCCGTCGCGGGAGGCGCGGTACAAAACCGGCTATTTGGTTTTGGCGTTTTTGCTGACGTTGCTGCTGCCGACGTACTTTTTATACCGGGAATATTGGAGGGACATTCACTGATGCTGGTCGTATTGTATTCGGGCAGCTACTGCCCATATTCCCACCGCTGCCGCATCGTGCTGAAAGAGAAGCAGATGGAGAGCGGCGTGGAAATCCACGATGTGGACTTGAACAACAAACCGGAGGAGTTGTCGGACTACAATCCCTACAACCGGGTGCCGGTGTTTGTGGACCGCGAGACGAAGTTGTACGAGTCCAACATCATCAACGAGTATTTGGACGACCGTTTTCCGCATCCGCAGCTGATGCCGGCCGACATCGCCCGGCGCGCGCGCGCGCGGATTTTGATGTATCAGATTGACCGCGAGATTTTCCAGTTTGTGGACATACTGGAAAAGAAGAACGCCAAGCGCGAGCGGCGCGAGACGGCGCGGCAGCGCATTACCGAAAATCTGATGATGTTCGCGCGCCACCTGTCGCGCGGCGGAAAGTATTTGATTGAAGACGACTTCACGCTTTTGGACGCCGCCCTGGCGCCGCTTTTGTGGCGTCTGGATCATTACAAAATCGCGCTGTCGCCGAAGGCGCGGCCGCTCCACACGTATGCCGAGCGGATTTTCGCGCGTCCGGCGTTCGGCGAATCGCTGACCTCGATTGAGCGGGCGATGCGCAAATGAAGCCGGCGGAGGATTTGTCGCTGCGCCCGCATTTGCTGCGCGCGATTTACGAATGGTGCGCCGAGCAAAAATATACGCCCTATCTCACCGCCGCCGCCCGCCGCGGCGACGTGCGCGTGCCGCCCGCGGCGATCGTGGAGGACGCGGTGATTTTTAACATTTCGCAGGCGGCGGTGCGCGATTTGCATATCGGCGATTCGGTGTCGTTTACCGCCCGTTTTCGGGGCGCGACTTCCCGCGTATTTTTGCCGGCGGCGGCGATTACCGGCATTTACGCGCGCGAAACCGGCTCCGGAATGGCGTTTGCGGCGGTCGCCGAATCCGCCGCCGCCCCGCCCGAAGACAAGCCGACCCTGCGAATCGTCTGACCGCGCGAAAGCGCAAACACCCGTCCCATTCCTGCGAAGGCAGGAATCTCCGCCGCCGCAAAGCGGCGGGTAATTGTATGCTTGTACGCCTTCGGCGAAAGAGATTCCGGTCCCCGCGTTCGCGAGGATAAACTTTCGCCGGAATGGCGGGTTTTTTATATTTTCGGATACCGCCAAATTCGGTATTGTCCGCAAAAGCAAAAAGCACCGCCATTCCGGCGAAAGCCGGAATCTTTTTTGCGCGAAGCGCAAACGGATTCGCCTTTGGCGGGATTGGATTCCTGCTTCCGCAGGAATGGAATTAAAGAGATTCCGGCTTTCGCCGGAATGGTGTATTTTAATTCGGCGAAGAGATTCCGGCTTTCGCCGGAATGGCGGCACTTTTAACATATGACGGTACTTTTTAACCTCCTAATTAAAATACGCCATTCCGGCGAAAGTTTATCCTCGCGAACGCGGGGACCGGAATCTCCGCGCCGAAGGCGCGAAATTTCCTTCAAAAAATTTATTTGCACTCGGCGAAAAAAAGGCGAAAAAAAGTTGCACTTTTGGGAATTTTCGTGTTATAATCGTAAAAGCGTCCGTGGAAGGGCGATTTTAAGCATAAGGGAGCATTTGTATGAAAAATCTCGTTTTTTCTCTTTCCCGTCCGTACAGGGCGGTTTTTGGCGCGTTTAGCGCCATTTCTGCGGCGTACAAGGGGGGGGGGGGGCGATGTTTAATCGCCCTTCGCGCGGAAATGTTCGGCGGCGCGTAGTTTGCCGTTATGCCGCCGTCGTCGCGATCTTTGCGGCGGCTTTCGGAATGAATTCGGCGGCGAACGCCGCGCCTCTTCTTTGCCCCGAAGGACAGTATTCCCGCTCCATCAACATCAACACGGCGGTATGCCAGGCGATTGCGGAGCCGCAGGGGACGCCGAATCAGGGACAAAATATCCCCGGCGTGACGCTTGTCGGCGTCAATGTTGTCGTCAATTTGGCGGGCGGCAACGACGGCGTCGCATTGCGCGCGATAAACCGCTCCGATTGCGCCGTGGACTATTCCGCCGCATCCGCCGGAATGTTGACTGCGGAGGATATGCGTCCGCCCCCCTTGACCGTGTCGGCGGCGGAGCCGGCCTATCCGATTATTGCGGCGAACGAGGAGTTTGTTTTAACGACTTCTCTGGGGGGTTTTGACATCAACAATATCGCCGTTTACATTGCGGGGCAAAGATTTTATTCTTTGCCGACCGGCGGGAATCCCCCGACCATCACGGACGCCGCCGGCGACCCCGTGACCGCCGCTTTTGGTTCGCCGGAATATGACGCCGCCTGTCTGGGAATCCCTCTCCCGCCGCCGGGCGGCGACCCCGGCGGAAATCCGCCCGCCGCTCCCGCCCCCGGCGGCGACGGCAACGCCCGGGATTTGGCGGTTGTCGGATTGGGTGTGGGCGTTGTCGGATTTATGGCGGCGTACCTTTCGGGCGGCGATTTTTCGCTGTTCAATTTCGCCCCCGATTACGGCTATTC
>JBPCXA010000160.1:0-7247 GCA_051008975.1 Gammaproteobacteria bacterium | reverse complement strand
AGCGAGACGCTGGCGGAAGTCGCTCTTGACATTAGCGGCGGAAGTTTTCCTGCCGTTCCGCTGGAATTTTATTTAATAAGGGTGAGCAGAGGCAGTTTGGAAACGGCTGACAATAGTATGCTCAGCAACGACAACCTGCCGATTTTTAGCGGCGCCCCGGCGGAGCCGGGCGATCGTATCCAGATACAGGATCCCGCCGACCCGACTCTTGTGAATACCACCGTCCGCGTGTATCGGAATGCGGCCGGCGATTTGGCGCTGGCAGACGGCGATACGCCGGTGACTCTCACAACCGCCGCCGATTTGGATACTGCGGCGGGCGAATTCTTTTTGCTGACGACCGGCGGGGCTTGGACGTTGACGACCGATGCCGTTGACGGTACGCAGGGATATATCGCTGGGGCGGCGGCTTCGGCGATGGACGATGGTGGCGGCGGGAATCCGGGCGGCGACAACGACAGCAACGCCCGGGATTTGGCGGTCATCGGTTTGGGCGTGGGAGTCGTCGGATTTATGGCGGCATATCTTTCGGGCGGCGATTTTTCGCTGTTCAATTTCGCCCCCAATTACGGATATTCCGCCACCGAAAGCGGCTACGCGTACAATGTCGGCGGGCGGGCGGATTTCCGCAAAGACGGCTGGCATTTGTACTACGCCGCCGGGCAGGGGAATGCGAATGGCGAATTCGGCGATTTCCGCTACGAAAGCGGCGGCGAATACACCGCCGATTTGTGGATTGCGGCGTTTTCGGAAACCGTAAGCGGCGAAACCGCCGATTATCACTTTTCGCTTTCGGCGGATTACAACGGTGGAATTTGGCGGTTGTCGCCGACGTACCGATTGCATTCGCATTTTGCGGACGAGGAGTTTGATACGCAAAATTCGCTGCATTTGCGTGGCGAGTTGCTGTGGAATCGCTGGACGATTTCGCCGTCCGCCGGATTTAATTGGCGGCATCCGGACGAGTTCGGCGACAACGCCCGCTTCAATTTGTCGGCGGTGCGGCGGTTTTAGGGGGGATTCCTGCTACACAGGAAAGAGATTCCGGCTTTCGCCGGAATGGCGGCACTTTTTGTTTTTGCGGACAATACCGAACTTGGCGGTATCCGAAAACATAAAAAAAACCGCCATTCCGGCGAAAGCCGGAATCTCTTTAATTCCATTCCTGCGAAGGCAGGAATCTCATCGCCGTAGGCGGTAATTGTCGCCGTAGGCGTTTACAATTTCCCGCCGCTTTGCGGCGGCGTAAATTCCTGCCTTCGCAGGAATGGGACGGAGGAGGCGGGCGAAATTCGGCGGGGGCGGGGATTTCTTAAAACGGCGGCGGCGGGGGCGGTTGCATTCGGGGGACGGACGGGGTATAATTTCTATTTTTAACGGAATTTTTCGGGAGGACTTATGGACGACAACGAACTTCGCGCGCGCCTTTCGCCGATGCAATACCGCGTGACCCGGCAAAAAGGCACCGAGCCGCCCTTCACCGGCGAATATCACGACTGCAAAACGCCCGGCGCGTATGTGTGCGTCTGTTGCGGCGAGGCGCTGTTTGATTCCGCCGCCAAATTCGATTCCGGCACCGGCTGGCCGTCCTTCACCGCGCCGCGCGACGCCGCCGCGGTCGGCGAAAAAGACGATTCTTCAATGATGATGCGCCGCACCGAGGTGGTTTGCGCCAAGTGCGACGCCCATTTGGGGCATGTTTTCAACGACGGCCCGCCGCCGACCGGCTTGCGGTATTGCATCAATTCCGCGTCTTTGCGGCTGCGTCCGCGCGAAGAATAACGGTGCGCCACTGGATCGCCTTCGTCCCCGCCGCCGCCTTTTTCGGCGTGTATCTGTGGACGCGCGATTTTCACGCGGCGACCGTCGCGCTGATGATCGCCGTCGCGCTGCAAATCCTGCTGCTGCTGATTCTGAAAATTTCGCCGAGCGGCGCGGAGTGGCTCGCCGCCGCGCTGATTCTCGTTTTCGGCGGCGCGACTTTGCTGCTGCGCGAAACGGTGTATTTGCAAATTAAGACGACGGTCATTAATTGGCTGTTCGCGCTGTCTTTGCCGGTCGCGGATTTTGTCTTCCGCAAGAATCTCGCGCGCGCGCTGTTCGGCAAATTTTTCGAGGCGCGGGACGCGCAGTGGCGGCGGGCGTCCAACGCGCTGGCGCTGATGTTTTTCGGCGTCGGCGCGGCGAATCTGGCGGTGATTTATCACTTGTCCGAAGAGGCGTGGGTGTGGACGAAAACTTTCGTATATCCGGGCGTCAATCTCGCCGGACTTGTCGGCGTGATCGTTTATTTGACGCATCGCGCGACGATGAAAAATGACGGACGCTGACGGCGCCCGCCGAATTTTGGAGGCGCGGCTGCGGAGTTTGTCTCCGTCGCGCCTGACAATTGCGGACGAAAGCCGCGCCCATCGCGGACATCGCGAGGCCGGCGCCGGCGCGCATTTTCGTCTGGAAATCGTCTCGCCGCGGTTTTCGGGCGCGTCTCCGCTGTCGCGTCATCGGATGGTGTTCGCGGCGGTCGGGGATTTGGCGGCGGCGGGCGTGCATGCGCTTTCCGTCAAAACATTCGCCCCCGGCGAGCTTTCCGAACAGGAGAAACAACAATGAAAAAAACGGCCATTCTCGCCCTGTCGCTTCTCGCGGCGGGGTGCTTTCACGATTCCGCGAAAACCGGGGAAGGGGCGGATTCCGCGCAAACTTCCGGCGGGGGCGAAATTGTCGCCGTCGTCAACGGCGCGGAAATTTCCGAGACGCGAATCAGCGTCTACGCGCCGGTCGCCGGCGGGCAGGATCGCGAAACGATTCTGGACAATATCATCACCGGCGAAATTATCGCGCAGGCCGCGCGCGACGCCGAAATGCATTTGCGTCCGGAAATCGCCGAACAATTGCGGATCGCCGAACAAACGGTGCTGGGGCGCGCCTATACGCAGGAGTTTATCGGCGAAAATCCGGTCGCGGAGGCGACGGTGTCTTTGCGCTACGAGGAACTGAAATCCGATCTCTCCGGGCGGAGCGAATATCGCACCGCGCATATTTTGGTGGATGACGAGGAATTGGCGGGCGATTTGCACGCGCAAATTTCCGCGGACGGCGGCAAGTTCGCCGAGTTGGCGCAAGAGCATTCCAAGGATCCCGGTTCGGCGGCGCGGGGCGGAGAACTCGGCTGGACCGATTCAAGCGCGCTGGTGCCGGAATATGCCGCCGCGATGGAACAAACCAAACCCGGCGCGCTCGCCGTAGCACCAGTGCGGACGCAATTCGGCTGGCACATCATCCGCGTGGACGAAAAACGCCCGCTGACGCCGCCGCCGCTGAACGACGATTTACGGCATAACATCGAACAATCGGTGCGCGCCGAATTGTTTTCCGTCCATTTGGAGGAACTGCGCGCCGCCGCCGAAATCGTCCGCAAATGAAGTTTCCGGTTCTGGAATATTTGCGGCGGCAAATTTCCGGCGCGGCGAGTCCCGAAGACGAAACATATATGCGCTATCCGACCGCGATTTCGCGGACGCTGGATATGCGCGTCGTCGACGCGGAACGCGGCGGCGCGGCGGTGGAAATTGACGCCGACCCGGCGCGGCACGGCAACCAGCAGGGCACCGTCCACGGCGGGCTGATATGCGAACTCGCCGACGCCGCAATCGGCACGGCGCATTCCACATTAATGGCGGAGGGCGAATCGTTCGCCACTTTGGAATTGAAGATTAATTTCTTCCGCCCCGTTTGGAAGACGACTCTGCGGGCGACGGCGAAACCGATGCAAAGCGGCGGCACGATTACGCATTATCGCTGCGACATCGTCCGCGAAGACGGCAAAACCGCGGCGGTAGCGACCAGCACGGTGATGACTCTGCGCGGCGAAAAGGCGCGCGGACGATGAGCGGCGAATAAATGCGCGGCGCGGACGTACTGCTGTCGTTCGGCGGCATTTACGGAAACCTGCACGCCCTCCGCGCGCTGGCGTCCGCGGAATCGGAGGCGGATTCGGCGACGACGGTGTGCGCGGGAGATCTGGCGGCGTATTGCGCGGACGGCGCGGCGGTGTGCGAAATGATGCGGCGGCGGTTTGCGGCGGCGACGATTGTGCGCGGCAACTGCGAACGCGCGATCGCCGCCGACGAGGACGAATGCGGCTGCGGTTTCGCGCCCGGTTCCGCCTGCGAGCGGCTGTCCGCCGGATGGTATCCGCACGCCAAGCGGAGCATTCCCGCCGCCGACCGAAAATGGATGGGCGCGCTGCCGCCGCGCGTTTTTCGGCAATTCGGCGGGCGCAAAATCGCGGTTTTGCACGCCGCCGCGGATTCCGACAATCGTTTTATTTTCGCCTCCTCGCCGGCGGCGGAAAAGCGCGCGATAATGGACGAATTGCGGGCGGACGCCGTCATCGCCGGCCACAGCGGCATTCCGTTCACGCAAAACATCGGCGGCAAAATATGGCACAACAGCGGCGCGCTCGGAATGCCCGCCAACGACGGCACGCCGCGGGTGTGGTACGCCAAATGGATTCGCGAGGCGGGCGGCGTCCGCATTACGCACCGTTTCTTGGAATACGATTTCGCCGCCGCGCAAAAGGCGATGGCGGACGCCGGACTTTCCGCCGAATATCGCATCGCGCTGCAGACCGGAATCTGGCCGAGCGACGAAGTTCTGCCGCCCGCCGAACGCGCGATGCAGGGACGGGCGATCGAGCCGCAAACATATTTCTGGCCCGACGCGGCGTAATTTTGTCGTCTCGCCCTCGACAAATGTCGGGGGCGAGGGCAGAGGCGGCGAATAAAAAGACGTTCCATTCCTGCGAAGGCAGGAATCTCCGCCGCCGCATAGCGGCGGGAAATTGTACAATTACCGCCTTCGGCGTGGAGATTCCTGCCTTCGCAGGAATGGAACAGGGGGAGAGGCGGAAATCGGCGGCGGAGCGGCGAATTCGCCTTCGGCGAAGGAGATTCCGGTCCCCGCGTTCGCGAGGATAAACTTTCGCCGGAATGGCGGTTTTTTTATATTTTTGGATACCGCTAAATTTGGTATTGTCCGCAAAACCAAAAAGTGCCGCCATTCCGGCGAAAGCCGGAATCTCTTTGCGCCGTAGGCGCAATTTTGAGAAAATTCCGAAAAAAAATCGCCCCGAAAAAAATTCGCAAAAAAGTTGAAAACGTGGATTTTTTTGCCCCATTTTTTGATAAAATCATATTCTTATTGCATTAAAAGGAGAATCCCGATGAAAATTTCTACCCCCCCCCCCCCCCTTGTACCTCGCTTTTTCTGCGGGTTTTTCGCGCCTTCGCCGTCTTGTCCGCCCTGCTTTTCGGGGCGGCGACTTCGGCGAACGCGCAGGAAGCCCGGGCGACGGTGTTTGTTGCGTCCGGCGGAACGGAGAACCTTGTTTTTGCTGCCGGAAATCTTGCGCTGGACTTGGACGGAAACTTGTCCGAAATCGTCGCCCAGTTACGTGTTTTTGACACCGGGACTGCTATCAATATAGGATTAATCGATCCGCCCGGATTTGGCGGCGGACAAAGATTTACCCCCGGCGGGGAGGTGGATTTTAGCGGCAATCCCGCCAATCCCCGTACGCCGATGGCGGGCGACATCATACGGATTTCCGACGACATCGTTAACGGTTTTCGCATGGATTTTCGCGTTTATACGAACGGCGGCGGCGATTTGGCGTTGGCGGTCGCCGACCGTTTGGACGGCGGCGATTTGACGGGCGACGATTTTTATATCGTGAACAGCGGAACTTTTGCGACTACGCAAACGCCGTCTACGGGAAATATCGGTTTTACGGAGTTGATGAACAGCGACTGCACCGACGGCGTTGCTTTGGCGGGCGGTTTGCGATGCGGGCATACGGCGGAAACTTGTTTGGCGATGACTCCGTCGCAAATCGTCAACAACGAAATGTGCGACTCTTGCTCCGGCGGGCAAGCGACAACGGACGGAATGAATTGCGTTGCCGTAACGCAACCGCCGCCGGTGGAAACTCCGCAAACTTGTTTGGCGATGACTCCGCCGCAAATTGAAAACGGCGGAATGTGCGAATCTTGCCCCAACGGACAAGCGACAACGGACGGAATGAATTGCGTTGCCGCAACGCAACCGCCGATTACGAATCCGACAACGGGCGGCGGCGGCGTTGTCGCCGAACGCGATGACGGAGCGGAAACGGCGGCGTATATCGGGGCGGGAATGGTTGCGGTCGGACTCGCCTCCTACTTTTTGTGGGACGGAAATCTGCTGGCGTTTTCGTTTTCGCCGGATTACGGATATTCCATAACCGAAAGCGGATACGCGTACAATTTCGGCGGTCGGCTGGATTTTCGGCAAGACGAGTGGCATTTGTATTATGCCGCCGGACAGCGAAATTCGGACGGCGAGTTCGGCGATTTTCGCTATGAAAGCGGCGGCGAGTACGCGGCGGATTTTTGGAAAGCCGCGTTCTCCGAAACCGTGCAGGGCGAAACCGCCGATTATCGCTTTTCGCTTTCGGCGGATTACAGCGGCGGGATTTGGAAAGTATCGCCGACGTACCGTTTGCATTCCCGTCTGGAAGAGGACGAAACCGAAACGCGGAATTCGCTGAATTTGGAAAGCGTTCTCCGCTACAACCGCTGGACGATTTCGCCGTCCGCCGGATTTAATTGGCGGCGTCCGGAGGGGTTCGGCGACAACGCCCGCTTCAATTTGTCGGCGGTGCGGCGATTCTAACCCAAAATTTCTCCTGCACCCCCCGTCCCATTCCTGCGAAGGCAGGAATCTCCGCCGCCGCAAAGCGGCGGGAAATTGTAATTCTTGTAATTTACAATTTCCGCCTTCGGCGTATAGATTCCTGCCTTCGCAGGAATGGGACGGGAGGTGAACGCGGAAATTTGCGGGGCGATTTGCGATTTTGCATTCCCGCCTTTGCGGGAATGGCGGCGTCTTTTTTCGCCGGGGCTATTTGCGGGCGGGGGGTTTTTCCGGGGATTTCTTGCCGCCGCCGTCCGGCTTTTTCGCGTCCGACGTCTTCGCGGAATCCGGCGTTTTCGCCTTTTCCGTTCCGGTCTTGTCGTCGCCGGATTTCTCCTTTTGCGCGCCTTCTTTCTCGCCGTCCTTCCCGCCGCCGGGCTTCGGCTTGTTTTTGAAGTCGGTCGCATACCAGCCGCCGCCCTTCAAATGAAACGCGGAGGCGGAAATCAGCCGCGCGAACGAACGCCGTCCGCATTGCGGGCATTTTTTTACGCGCGGCGCGGAGATGGAAT
>JBPCXA010000159.1:0-7059 GCA_051008975.1 Gammaproteobacteria bacterium | reverse complement strand
TCGCGAATCCGAATAATCCGACCGGCGGCTGGCATCCGCCCGCCAAAATTGCGGAATTGATGGCGCGCGTGCCGCCGCATATTTTGGTGGTGCTGGACGAGGCGTATCGGGAATATGTGGACGGCGAGGATGTTTTGCGGACGGGCGGATTTCCGAATTTGTTAATCACCCGCACGTTTTCTAAAATCCACGGACTCGCCGGACTGCGGGCCGGATTCGGAATCGGAGACGCGGAAGTTATTGCGATGTTAAACCGCATCCGCCAGCCGTTCAATTTGGGGGGCGCGGCGCAGACGGCGGCTTTGGCGGCTTTGGCGGACGACGCGCACATTCGCCGCAGCGTCGAAATGAACGCCGCCGGAATGAAACAAATCGCCGCCGGATTGGACGAAATGCAAATCTGTCGCCTGCCGTCGCGCGCGAATTTCATCACTTTTTGCGCCGGTTCGCCCGCCGCCGCCGCGCGGATATACGACGGACTTTTGGACGCCGGAATAATTATCCGCCCGCTTTCGGGATATGAAATGCCCGAATTTTTGCGCGTCACCGTCGGGCGGGAGGACGAAAATCGCCGCTTTTTGCGCGCCCTCGCGGAGCTTTGGAAATGACGCGGACGGCGGGAATCATCGGACTGGGGCTGATCGGCGGGTCGTTCGCGCGCGTCTGCAAAAACGCGGGATTGCGCGTTATCGGTGCGGATATTTGCCCCGATACGCGGCGGGCGGCGTTTGCGGCGGGAATCGCGGACGAGGTCTCGGCGGAGCCGGCGGCGGTCTGCAAGGCGGACGAAATTTTAATCGCCACTCCGGTGGGAACTTTCGGCGATATTTTTTCCGCCGTCGCCGGTACGCTTTCGCCGTCCGCCGTACTATTTGACGGCGGCAGCTGCAAGCGGCGGGCGGCGGAGTTGGCGGCGAAACATTTGGGCGCGAAAGCCGGGCGTTTCGTCCCGTCCCATCCGGTCGCCGGCGGCGAAGACAGCGGTTTCGCGGCGTCCTCCGCCGATTTGTTTCGCGGATGCTGGACGGTGTTGTGTCCGGCGCGGTCGGACGAAGACGCGGCGGCGGCGGCGAAAGCGGCGTGGAAACGGGCGGGCGCGCAAATTGCGGTGATGACGACGCGGGAGCATGACGCGATTTTCGCCGCCGTCAGCCATTTGCCGCATTTGCTTTCGTTCGCGCTGATGGAATCGCTCCGCGCCGATTCCGGCGGCGAAGGCGCGCTGCGGTATGCGGCGGGCGGTTTCCGCGATTTTACCCGCATCGCCGGTTCGCATCCGACGATGTGGCGCGATATTTGTCTGCAAAACGGCGACGAATTGCTGTCGGCGTCCGCGCGTTTTCGGCGGCAGTTGGAATCTTTCGAACAGGCGATTGTCAAAAAGGACGGCGCGGCGTTAAAAAATAAATTCGCGGCGGCGCGCGCGCTGCGGCGAAAATGGCGGGAGGATTTGGAAAAATGAGCGTTCGTTTTGTCGTGTCGCCCGGCGGCGAGTTGGGCGGCGAATTGCGCGTCGCCTCGGACAAGTCGGTGTCGCATCGGGCGGTTTTGCTGTCGTCGCTGGCGCGGGGGACGAGCGAAATTTCCGGCGTATTAATGAGCGGCGACGTGCGTTCGACAATCGCCGCCGTGCGCGCCTGCGGCGCGGAAGTGCGCGAACACGACGGGCGTCTGACGGTCGTCGGCGACGGCGAATTGCGCGCGCCCGCCGCGGCAATTGATTGCGGCAATTCCGGAACTTTGATGCGCTTGTTTTGCGGGGCGGCGGCGGGATGGGGAATCGGCGCGATTTTGGTCGGCGATTCCTCCTTAATGCGCCGTCCGATGCGGCGCGTTTCCGAACCGCTGTCGGCGATGGGGGCGGATATTCGCGCCTCCGAAGACGGCACGCCGCCGGTAAAAATCGCCGCCGGAAAGCGGTTGCGGGGGACGGCGCATATCCTTAAAATCGCCAGCGCGCAGGTAAAATCGGCGCTGCTTTTGGCGGGATTGCGCGCGGAAGGCGAAACATCGGTAACCGAATCCTTGGCGACCCGCGACCATACCGAGCGGATGCTGGAAGTATTCGACGCGCCGGTGTCGCGCGGCGGATTGACCGTTTCGGTGCGGGGCGGCGGCGCGCTTTCCCCGGCGCGATTCGGGGTGCCCGCCGATATTTCTTCGGCGGCGTTTTTTATGGCGGGGGCGGCGATTTCGGGCGGCGACATCGTACTGAAAGACACCGGAATTAATCCGACCCGCGCCGGAGTCGTGGAATTGCTGCGGCGGATGGGCGCGCGAATTGAAATCTTAAATCCCCGCCAAATGGGGGCGGAGCCGGTCGCCGATTTGCAAATTTCGGGCGGAGAGTTGCGCGGAATTGAAATCACCGCCGCCGACGTGCCGGCGGCGATTGACGAATTTCCCGCCCTGCTCGTCGCCGCCGCCGCCGCAAAAGGCGAAACAATCCTCTCCGGCGCGGGCGAATTGCGCCACAAAGAAAGCGACCGAATCGCGGCGATGGTCGCCGCACTGCGGACGTTGGGCGTGGAATGCGAAGAAAAAGAGGACGGCGTCGTCATCCAGGGACGCGGCGAGCGGGACGCGGTTTTCAACGGCGGCGAAGTGGAATCGCGCGGCGACCATCGCGTGGCGATGGCGATGGCGATGGCGGCGTTGCGCGCCCGCGGCGAAATCATCGTCCGCGACTGCGACAATGTGGCGACTTCCTTTCCCGCCTTTCCCAAACAGGCCCTCGCCGCCGGACTCCGCCTCGCCGAAGAGCGCGATTGACCGCCGCCTCCCGACGTCCCATTCCTGCGAAGGCAGGAATCTCTTTGCGTGTCAGCGCAAACGGCGGATTCGCCTTGCGGCGAATGAGATTCCGGCTTTCGCCGGAATGGCGGTTTTTTTATATTTTCGGGTACCGCCAAGTTCGGTATTGTCCGCAAAGACAAAAAGCACCGCCATTCCGGCGAAAGCCGGAATCTCCGCGCCGAAAGGCGCAAAATTTCCCGCCGCCCCGTTCCATCCCCGCGAAATCAAGAGAAAAAGACCGTCCCATTCCTACCTCCCCCGTCCCATTCCTGCAAAGGCAGGAATCTCCTCCGCCGCAAAGCGGCGGGGAGTTGCACAACCACCGCCTTCGGCGTGGAGATCCCTGCCTTCGCAGGAATGGGACGGGGGGAGTGGGCGGATTTTCGGGGCGAATCCGCCCGTTTTTGCCGCCCCGCCCAAAGTACACCCACGCCGCCATTCCGGCGAAAGCCGGAATCTCCCTCGGCGAAAAAAAATGAAAAAAAGTTGCACATTCCGCCCCATCGGGGGTAAAATGGCGATTGAGTAGTATTCATGACCGCCCCCGCTTGCCGGGGGTGCTGCCCGATAAAACACCCTTGGGAAAGGGCGGCGGTATCTTTCTGGTCATAAAGTGCTACTCAACGCCCGGCGGCGTTCGCCGGATTTTAATAATCAAGAGGAGCAGTAAAATGAAAACCATTCTTTCTTTTTTGCGGCGTTTCGCCGTCTTGTCCGCCGTGCTGTTTTCGGCGGGATTGTCCGTATCGGCGAACGCGCAGGAGGCCGCCGAAATTTCGGTTTTTGTTCGCGCCAGCGGAATGCATACGGCTTCTAATCAGGGGCTGTCCGATAATGTGGATATTGATCTGTCCGCCGACATTACCGCGAACGTGTTTGAATTGCGGGATCTCCCCGTAGAAACGCCGCATGCGCTTTTTGTCCTGCGGACGCCCGGCGACCCGGACGAGGGATCCTCCGGCTCCATGAACCCCGATGATCCGAATTTGGTCAACTTCGGCTCCCGTGCGATACGGGCGGGCGACATTGTGCAATTTTCCGATTTGCACAACGTCGGCGCCGAAACATTTGACATAATCGCCCGTGTTTACACGGACGTCGCCGGCAATTTGGCGTTGGCGACTTTGGCGGCGGATTCCCCGAAAAACAGTTTGGGCGCCGGCGAATTCTTTTTGGATTCCGCCAATGCCGAAACGACAACGCCCGCCACGACAAACATCGGCTATGCTTGCGGCGAGGGAATGATGTCCGACTCCGCCGATGTTTCAATGTGCGTCCCTATTCCCCAAGAAGAAGAGGGCGGCGGCGGCGGCGGAAATACGGGCGGCGTTATCGCCGAGCGTGATGACGGCAACGAAACGGCGGCGTTTATCGGCGGCGGAATGGTTGCGGTCGGACTCGCCACGTACTTTCTGTGGGGCGGAAATCCGGCGGCGTTTTCGTTTTCGCCGGATTACGGATATTCGCTGACGGAAAGCGGCTACGCGTACAATGTCGGCGGGCGGCTGGATTTTCATCAGGGCGATTTTCATTCGTATTATGCCGTTGGACAGGCGAATGCGAACGGCGAATTCGGTGATTTCCGCTACGAATCGGGCGGCGAATACACCGCCGATTTTTGGACTGCGGCGTTTTCCGAAACCGTCCAAGGCGAAACCGCCGATTATCGCTTTTCGCTTTCGGCGGATTACAACGGCGGCATTTGGAAAGTATCGCCGACGTACCGTTTGCATTCCAAATTTGCGGACGAGGAGTTTGACACGCAAAACTCGCTGAATTTGCGTGGCGAGTTGCTGTGGAATCGCTGGACGATTTCGCCGTCCGCCGGATTTAATTGGCGGCGTCCGGAAGAGTTCGGCGACAATGCCCGTTTCAATTTGTCGGCGGTGCGGCGGTTTTAGGGGGGATTCCTGCTACGCAGGAAAGAGATTCCGGCTTTCGCCGGAATGGTGGTGTTTTTATATTTTCGGATACCGCCAGATTTGGTATTGTCCGCAAAGACAAAAAGCACCGCCATTCCGGCGAAAGCCGGAATCTCTTTGTTCACTTTGATTTTTCGCATTAACCCCCCGTCCCATTCCTGCGAAGGCAGGAATCTCCTCGCCGAAGGCGCAAACTGTCGCCGAAGGCGTACAAATGTACAATTACCCGCCGCTATGCGGCGGCGGAGATTCCTGCCTTCGCAGGAATGGGACGGTCTCTTTTTCTTTGATTTCGCGGGAATGAACAAATGGAAAATGGAATAAAGTATAATTCCGCCGATGCCGCTTTTGATCGCCGCCGCCTTTGTCGCCGGGATATGTCTGCTGCAGACGCGGGAATCTTTGCCGTCTTGGGAATGGGCGCCGCTATTTTTGATTTCGGCTTTCATTCCGATGTTTTTTCGCGGGAAGGCGCGCGTTTTCGCGCTGCTTTTCGCGGTATGCGGCGGCGGATTTTGGTATGCCTCTTTGCGGGCGGAGATTCGTCTCGCCGAAAAAGTACCGGCGGCGTTGGAATGGCGCGACATTGTCGTGGAAGGAACGGTGCGCGGTTTTCCCGTGCGCGACGAACGGCGGACGCGTTTTGATTTTGACATAGAAAAAAGCGTCGTTCCCCCGGTATCTTTGCGTTTGCGGGCGCGTCTTAACGATTATCATCACGGAAAATCGTCCGCGTTTTTGCGGGAAGGCGCGCGATTGCGGATAAAAGTTCGCATTCGCCCGCCGCGCGCGAATTTTAATCCGCGCGGTTTTGACTATGCGGGATATTTGTTCGCGCGCGGAATTCGCGCGGCGGGATATATTCGTTCGCGGGACGAAACGCGGGTATTGTCGGAAGGCGGCGGCTTTCGCGATTCGCTGCGGCGACGCGCGCTGTCTCTGCCGAACGGCGAATTAATATCCGCATTAGTCATCGGCGACCGTTCGCAAATGGATGAAGAACAATGGCGCGTTTTGCGGCGCACCGGCGTCGCGCATTTGTTCAGTATTTCGGGAACGCACATCGCGCTGGCGGCGGGTTTTGCGGCGTTTTGGGGCGGATTAATTTGGCGGCGCAGCCGCCGTCTGATGCGATTAATGCCGGCGCAAAAGGCGGCGTTGCTGTCCGCGCTTCCGATGGTGGCGGGATATGCGTGGCTGGCGGGATTGGGCGTGCCGGTGCAGCGGGGCGCGCTGATGTTTTTTGCGGCGGCGGCGGCGATGCTGGGCGGCGGCGCGACCGGCGCGACAAACGCGGCGGCGTTGGCGGCGGTCGTCGTCGCGGCGGCGGATCCGTGGGCGGTGACGTCGCCCGGATTTTGGCTGTCGTTCATGCTGGCGGGCGCGGTGATTGCGGCGGCGTCCGCGGGCGGCGGCGGCGGATTTTTGATTCGGCTGTTAAAGCTGCAATTATTGGTTTCGCTGTTTGCGATGCCGCTGACGCTGTGGTTTTTTAACGAGGCGTCTTTGGCGTCGCCGCTGGCGAATTTTATCGCCGTGCCGCTGGCGGGTTTCATCGTTTTGCCGCTGGCACTTTTGGATGTGATTTTGCCCGGCGATTTTTTATGGATTGCGGCGGGTTTTGTTTTGGAATGGTTCTGGCGTTTTTTGGAATATGTGTCGGCGTCGCCGTTTGCGGCGCGGCAGACGGCGGCGCCGTGGTGGCTGTTTGCGACGGCGTGCGCGGGCGGCGCGTGGATGCTGATGCCGCGCGGAACGCCGCTGCGGTGGACCGGCGTCGCGCCGATTGTCGCGATACTTTTGTGGCAGACGTCTTCGCCGCCCGCGGGAGAGTTTCGGATGACCGCGCTGGATGTCGGGCAGGGCGCAGCGGTCGTCGTGGAGACGCAAAACCGCGCGCTGGTATACGACGCCGGCCCGCCGTTCGCCTTTCGCATTCTTGATAATTTTTTGCGCGGACGCGGGCGTCCCTTGGATATGTTGATTGTCAGCCACGACGATATCGATCACAGCGGCGGCGCGGAACGACTGCTTCGCGTGCGTCCGCCGGAAATGTTTTTGTCTTCTTTCCCGGAGGATCATCCGCTTCGGCAATCGCGTTTAATACGATCCGAATCGTGTGCGGCGGGGCGGGAATGGGAATGGGACGGCGTTCGTTTTCGTATTCTGCACCCCCCCGGCGGTTTTGAATCGGCAGACGACAATGCGAAAAGCTGCGTTATGCAAATTACGGCGGCGGGCGGTTCCGCGCTGCTTTCCGGCGACATTCCGAAAGACGCGGAGTTGCGTTTGGCGCGGCGTTATGGCGCAAATTTGCGTTCGGAAATTTTACTCGCGCCGC
>JBPCXA010000158.1:0-24888 GCA_051008975.1 Gammaproteobacteria bacterium | reverse complement strand
GGGACAACACGGGGATGGAGGTGGAGTTGATAACTTCCATAGCGATGGAGGAGGGTTTGCGCTTTGCGATACGCGAGGGCGGGCGGACGGTGGGCGCCGGCGTCGTCACCAAAATTTTGGAGTGATGTGGATAGGCCAATAGCTCAATCAGGCAGAGCGGCGGTCTCCAAAACCGCAGGTTGGGGGTTCGATTCCCTCTTGGCCTGCCAATGCGGGGAAAAACAGAATGACGGCAATTGACAAAATCAAGTTGTGGTCGGCGGCTTTAATCGTGGTCGCCGCGGTGTATGTCGCCGGCTACGAGCTCGGCGCCGACCGGGCGGCGGCGCGCACCGGCGTGCTGGCGGGCGGATTGCTGGCGGCGGCGCTGCTGGTGGCGTTTTCGGTGTCGGGGCGGGAGTTTTTTGAATTCGCCAAGGCGGCGCAAATTGAATTGCGCAAGGTGATTTGGCCGTCCCGCCAGGAGACGTTGCGGATGACCGGCGTGGTGCTGCTGATGGTGTCGGCGGTGATGCTGTTTTTGTGGGTGGTGGATTTTATTCTCGGCGAACTTTTGGAGGCGCTGGCGTCATGAACGAAGCGGCGGAAAAACCGGCGATGGAATCGGAATCGGCGGCGGCGGCGGACAAGCCGTCGGAGGTCAAGCGGTGGTACGCGGTGCAGGTGATGGTCGGCTTTGAAAAGGCGGTGCGCGACAATTTGCTGGGGCGGATTTCCGAACACGGAATGGAGGATCGTTTCGGCGAAATTCTGCTTCCGATAGAGCGGACGATGGAAATTCAGAGCGGCAAAAAGAAGGTGACCGAGCGCAAGTTGTATCCGGGCTATTTGTTTTTGGAGATCGCGGCGGACGCGGAATCCGATTTGATGCGTCCGGAGTGCTGGCATTTGGTCAGCCGCACCCGGCGGGTGGGGAATTTCATTTCCATGTCCGGCGGTTCGGGGGCGGTCGCCGATCGCGACAAGACGCCGGCGCCGCTGTCGGCGGAGGTGGTGGAAAAAATCCGCCGCCAAATGCAGGACAGTTTCGAGAAGGATCCGGTGGTGCGGGCGTTGTTCGCGGCGGGCGATCATGTGCGGGTGAAAGACGGGCCGTTTACCGAATTCTCCGGCGTGGTGGATGCGGTGAATGCGGAGCGCAGCCGGTTGAAGGTGCTGGTGATGGTGTTCGGGCGGTCGACGCCGGTGGAACTGGATTTCGGCCAGGTGGACAAAATTTAAGGGGGAATACGATGGCGAAAAAAGTCACGGGGATCATCAAATTGCAGGTGCCGGCCGGCGCGGCGACTCCGGCGCCGCCGATCGGCCCCGCGCTGGGGCAGCGCGGGCTGAACATTCAGGAATTTTGCAGGGCGTTCAACGCCGCGACCGAGGGGTCGGAAAAAGGTCTGCCGCTGCCGGTCGTGATCACCTGCCACGAGGATCGTACGTTTACGTTCATCGTCAAAAAGCCGCCGATGTCGGTGCTGATTCGCAAGTCGCTGGGGCTGGAAAAAGGCAGCGGCAAGCCGCACGTGGACAAGGTCGGCAAACTGACCTATGTCGCCGCCGAAGAGATCGCGCGCGCCAAGATGTCCGATTTGAACACGACCTCGCTTTCGGCGGCGGTGCGCGAAGTGGCGGGGACGGCGCGCAGCATGGGCGTGGAAGTGGAGGCGCGATAATGGCGAAAGTGTGCAAGCGTCTGCAAAAGGCGGCGATGCCCGCGCCGGGATGCGGGCTGGACGAGGCGCTGGCGGCGGTCGTCGGCGGCAGCGGCGTGAAGTTTGACGAAACGGTGGATGTCGCCGTGCAACTCGGCGTGGACACCAAAAAATCCGATCAGGCGGTGCGCGGCGCGGTCGTTTTGCCGGCCGGCACCGGCAAAACGACGCGGGTGGCGGTCGTAGCCAGCGGCGAAGCGGCGCAGGCGGCGAAAGACGCCGGGGCGGACAAGGTCGGATTTGACGATCTGATCGAGGAAATCAAGGGCGGCGCGACCGATTTTGACGTGTTGATCGCCACTCCGGATGCGATGCGCAAACTCGCCCCGGCGGGGCGGATTCTCGGTCCGCGAGGGCTGATGCCGAATCCCAAAACCGGCACCGTCGCCGCGGATCCGGCGACGGCGGTCAAAAACGCCAAGGCCGGGCAGGCGCGCTATCGCGCCGACAAGGCCGGAATCGTGCATGCGGCGGTGGGCAGGGCGTCTTTTCCCGCCGCCGATCTGAAACAAAATATTGAAAGTTTGCTGGCGGCGTTGAAGCGCGCCAAGCCGGCGGCGGCGAAGGGCGTGTATTTGCGGCGGATGTCGGTTTCCGCCACGATGGGGCGCGCGGCGACGGCGGATATTTCGCCCTACCGATGAAAGGAAAGAATTTGTGATTGCGCGGAACAAAAAAGAGACGATTGTCGCCGAAGTGCGGGCGCGATTTCTGGCTTCGCCGGCGGTGTTCGTCGCCGAAAACGGCGGCCTGTCGGCGGCGCAGATGACCGCGTTCCGGCGCGACATTCGCGCCGGCAACGGGCGCGCGCAGGTCGTCAAAAACACCCTCGCCAAACGGGCGATCGCCGACGGGCCGTTCGCTACTTTGGACGAGTTTTTGTCGGGGCCGCTGATTTTCGGCGCCGCCGTGGATGTCGCGGCGACGGCGAAAATATTCGCCGAAACCGCCAAGGCGAACGACAAATTCATCATCCGCGGCGGCGCGCTGGCGGAGGGAATTCGGCTGTCCGCGGCGGATGTCGGGCGTCTCGCCGCTATTCCGCCGCGTCCGCGTCTGCTGGCGATTTTGCTGGGGACGATGAAGGCGCCGATCGGCGGTTTCGCGCGCACGCTGCACGAGGTGCCGGCGCGTTTCGCGCGCACGCTCGCCGCGCTGCGCGATCAAAAGTCCGGCGGCGAGTGACGCGCGCCGGCGACGGGTTTTATTCCATCATTCTTAAAAGGAGCAACACTATGAACAAAACGGAAATTATGGACGCCATCGGGGCGATGTCGGTTTTGGAGCTGTCCGAACTGATCAAGGAGATGGAGGAAAAATTCGGCGTGTCCGCCGCGGCGCCGGCGGCGGTCGCCGCCCCGGCCGCCGCCGGAGACGCGCCCGCCGTCGAGGAGAAGACGCAGTTCAATGTCGTTCTGTCGTCCTTCGGCGAAAACAAAGTGGCGGTCATCAAGGCGGTGCGGCAGATCACCGGACTGGGATTGAAGGAAGCCAAGGATCTGGTGGAGGGCGCGCCCAAGCCGGTCAAGGAGGGAATCGCCAGGGGCGAAGCCGAAGAGGCGGCGAAGCTCTTGCAGGACGCCGGCGCGACCTGCGAGGTTAAATAATCACTCTCGCGGTTTTCGCCGCGTCCTCGCCGCGGTCGGCGTTTGCGCCGTCCGCGGGTTCGTCCGCGCCCGTTCGCGGACTTCGCCGTCCCCGCCGTTAAGGAGAAATCATGGCCCAGACCCCCCGTCAGTTGGAAACCAAGCGACTGCATCGCGTATTGATGCAGGTGTGCGACCCCGAAAAGGGCGGCGCCGAATTGCCCGCCGGCGCGGACGCCGCCGCGACCGCGCGGGAGGCGAACAACGCCCTCAACGCCGTCGATTTGGAAAAATTGCGCGCGATGATGCAGACCATCCCGCGTCTCGCCAGAAACGAACGGCGGCGTCTGATGAAATATCTCCGCGGAATCGCGGAAGATGCGGGGACGGATTCCGAAGAGCTGCGCGCGCAGGCGCAAAAGACGCTGTCCGACGAAAGCGCGTCTTTTTCGCAGTGGTGGGCGATCGCGGACAAAATGCTGGATGTCGCGCCGCCCAAAAAAGCCGCCGGCTGGCAGCCGTCGCGGCAGCAGGCGGAATGGGATGTGGCGGTGTCGGCGATGGATACGCCGATCACCGCGCGCAGTACTTTGCGCGCCGGGCGCGTGCTGAGCTACGCCGAAAAACGTCGCCCGCGGCGGTCGTTCGCGCGGCACGGCGCGCAGGCCGAAATTCCGCCGCTGATGCAGCTGCAAAAACAGTCGTTCGTGGATTTTTTGCAGCGCGACATCGATCCCGAAAAGCGCGAAATGCGCGGTTTGGAAAGCGCGTTTCATTCGGTGTTTCCGATTGAATCCAGCTCCGGCGCGGTCATTTTGCACTTCAAACAGTACGAATTGCGCCCGCCGGTGTATACGGTGCCGGAGTGCAAGTTGCGCGGTCTCACCTATCAGTCCGCGGTGTACGCCGACATTTCGATGGAAATCCGCGAAAAGAAGGGCGGCGCGACGAAGGAATTCAAGGAAGAAAAAGTGTATATGGGCGAGTTGCCGCTGATGACCGACGACGGCTCCTTCGTCATCAACGGCACCGAGCGCGTGGTGGTGTCGCAGCTGCACCGCTCGCCGGGGGTGCTGTTCGAGCACGATTCCGGGCGCAACACCAGCGGCGGCAAATATCTGTACAGCGCGCGCATCATCCCGTACAACGGCTCGTGGCTGGATTTTGAGTTTGACAAGCGCGACATTTTGTATTTTCGCATCGACCGAAAACGCAAGATGCCGGCGACGATTTTATTGAAGGCGCTGGGCTACGACAAGACGCGCATTTTGCGCGAGTTCTACGACGCCGAAGAAATCCGTCTGGGGGCGGAATCCGGGCGCGCCGAATACCGTCTGCGCGGCAAGTTTTTGCGCAATGTGTCGCTGGATTTTGACCTGTGCGATCCGTCCCGCCGCGAAAAAATGTCGCTCGCCGATTTGGGCGACGAGCCGACGCCGGACAAACTGCTGGCGCGGGACGCGATCGCGGACGGCGAAGTCGTCGCGCGCGCGCGCGAATTCGTCAATCCGGCCGAAATGCGCGACGCCGGCGCGGAAGAAATTTACTTCTGCAAAGTGCTGGTGCAAAAGCAGCACCGCATTAAAAAAATTGATTTGCGCCGGTTGGAGCCGCTGGAAGGCGAATATCATCCGGTGGGCGACTCGTTTTTGTACGGGCGGCGTCTGGCGGAAGATGTCCGTCCGCGGACGCCGCAGGGCGCGCCGATTGACGCGGCGTTTTTGGACGCGCTGTCCTCCGAGTTGGGGCGGCGGCTGCCCTCCGACATCGTCGCCGACGGCGGCGAAGTGCTGGCGCGGGAGGGCGACGTCATAGACCGCAAAATGCTGGATTCGTTTCACGAAGAGGACAAGACCTTGCCGCCCCGCAAATTTGCGGCGGATTTCCACTGGGAGACGGCGTACGCCAACACCGAAATTGACCAGACGCTGCTGGACGGGCTGCGCAAAAAAAGCGCGTGCGCGGAAGGCGCGCTGGAAATCAAGACGCTGTATGTCAACGAGTTTGACCACGGCGATTTCGTCGCCAAGACGCTGGCGCTGGACGAAACGCTGGACGAGGGAAAATCGCGCGAGACGATTTACCGCATTTTGCGCCCCGGCGACCCGCCCAACCGCGAAGTGGTGAACAATCATCTGGACGCGATTTTGTGCGATTCCGCGACCTATAATATGTCGCGGGTGGGGCGGATGAAGTTCAACCGCCGCCTGCATCCGGGCGCGCCGGAGCGCGAATATGGGGGGCGCGCCGGATACCGCCGCGAGTATTTCCCGGCGTCCGAAAAACGTCCGGCGATGGAATACAAGGTGCTGGTGCGCGAGGAATCGGCGCGCCTCGCCAAGGCCGACGCGGCGGCGGCGGCGGCGGCGCTGGCGCGGTCGGGATGCTTCGTGGACGAGGAATCGGCGGCCGACTATCTCGCCTATATCCGGCAATTTACGCCGCGCCGCGCGATCGCCGAAAATTTGTCGCCGGAGCGCGCCGAAGAAATTCGCAAGACGCTGGAAGGGGCGCTGCGGGTGCGCGTGGACAAGCAGACGACGCCGTCTTCGCTGGACATTTTGACGGTGATCAAATATCTCGTCGCGCTGCGGGACGGCAAGGAGAAGGCGGACGACATTGACAATCTTTCCAACCGCCGCGTACGCGCGGTCGGCGAGTTCATCGCCAACCAGTTCGAGCAGGGGCTTTTGCGCGTCAACCGCGCGATTCGCGACCGCCTGTCGCGCGCCGAAACCGACAATCTGATGCCGCACAATTTGATCAGCGCGAAAGCGGTCAGTTCGGCGGTGGCGGAGTTTTTCAACGGCAACCAGTTGTCGCAGTTTATGGACCAGACGAATCCGCTGGCGGAGATCACCCACAAGCGGCGGGTGTCGGCTTTCGGCGTCGGCGGTTTGAATCGCGACCGCGTCGGCTTTGAGGTGCGCGACGTGCATCCGTCGCACTACGGGCGCATTTGTCCGATTGAAACGCCCGAAGGACCGAATATCGGGCTGATTAATTCCATGTCGCTGTACGCCGAGGCGGACGAATACGGTTTTTTGCGCACGCCCTACGTCGAGGTGCGCGACGGCGCGGCGACCGAAAAAGTGGAGCGGCTGTCGGCGATTGACGAGCAGGGGCGGGTCATCGCGCAGGCGAGCAACCGCCGCGACGGCGACGGGCGTTTTACCGAGGCGCTGGTGACCGCGCGGCGCGACGGCGAGTTCATTTTGTGCGCGCCGGGGGATGTGGATTATGTGGACATCGCGCCGGCGCAGATCGCCTCGGTGGCGGCGTCGCTGATTCCGTTTTTGGAGCATGACGACGCCAACCGCGCGCTGATGGGATCCAATATGCAGCGGCAGGGGGTGCCGTGTCTGTATCCCGAAAAGCCGCTGGTCGGCACCGGTCTGGAGCGCTTAGTCGTGCGCGGTTCCGGTTCGGTCGTGCAGGCGCGGCGCGGCGGGACGGTGAGTTATGTGGACGCCGACCGCGTCGCGGTGCGCGTCGCCGACAAGGCGATTCGTTCCGGCGAATCCGGCGTGGACATTTATCATTTGACGCGCTACACCCGTTCCAACCAGAACACGAATATCAGCCATCGCCCGGTCGTGCGGGACGGCGACGTCATCGCGGCCGGCGACGTCATCGCCGACGGCGCGGCGACCGACATGGGCGAGGTCGCGCTGGGGCAGAATTTACTGGTCGCGTTCATGCCGTGGAACGGCTACAACTACGAGGATTCGATTCTCGTCTCCGAAAAGGTCGCGGCGGAGCAGCGTTTCGCCTCCATCCACATCATAGAAGAGGTGGCGCACGCGCGCAGTACGCAGCTGGGCGACGAGGACATCACCCGCGACATTCCGCACCAGTCCGAAACGTCGGTCGTCAATTTGGACGACGAGGGCATCGTGCACGTGGGCGTGCATGTCAAGCCGGGTGACATTCTCGTCGGCAAAATCACCCCGAAGGGCGAACGCCAGCTGACGCCGGAGGAAAAACTGCTGCAGGCGGTGTTCGGCGACAAGGCGAAGGATGTGAAGGACACCTCGCTGCGGATGCCGCCGGGGTCGTCCGGCGTGGTGATTGACGTAAAGGTTTTTGACAGCGACGAAATCAAAAAGCGCGACAAGGGCGATCCGAAGTCGCCCGCCGGACGGCGCATCCGCAGCATTCTCGACTCGGAAATGCGCGAGTTCAAGCGCGACCAGGCCGAGGCGTGGCGCATCATAGAGGAGGACGCGCGGATGCGGATTCGCGCGCTCGCCGAAAAGAAAACGTCCGCCGCCGCGGTCGGCGGTATCGGCAAGGGCGACAAAATTGACGCGGCGTCGCTGGCGTCTTTGAAGCGCGAACATTTTCCCAAACTGCGCGTGACGGACGCCGCCGCCAACGAACAGATTCGCGGGATTGAGAATTTTCTCAAAAGCGCGAAGGCGCGGCAGGCGGCCGAGCTCAAGGAGCAGACGCGCAAAATGACCGACGGGCATCCGCTGCCGCAGGGCATTCTCAAGACGATCAAGGTGTATGTGGCGATCAAGCGCAATCTGCAGGTCGGCGACAAAATGGCCGGACGGCACGGCAACAAGGGCGTGGTGTCCAAAATCGTGCCGGTGGAAAGCATGCCGTATTTGCGCGACGGGACGCCGGTGGATGTGGTGCTGAGCCCGCTCGGCGTGCCGTCACGGATGAATGTCGGGCAGATTTTGGAGACCCATCTGGGGCTGGCGGCGAAGGGGCTGGGCGCGAAAATTCAGGAAATGCTGCGCCTGGAACGCGGCCGGCAAATTTCCGAGTTGCGCGCGTTTTTGCGGAAAGTGTACGCCGAAGACGGCGGCGGCTTCAACGTCGACGATCTTTCCGACGACGAGGTTTTGGAGACCGCCGCCAATTTGCAAAAAGGCGTGCCGTTCGCCACCCCGATTTTTGACGGCGCCGGCGAGGACGACATCCGCAAAATGTTGGAGTTGGGCGGGCTGCCCCCCTCCGGGCAGATGACGTTGTACGACGGATACAGCGGCGAGCCGTTCGAGCGTCCGGTGACGGTGGGCTATATGTACATTCTGAAACTGCATCATTTGGTGGACGAAAAGATGCATGCGCGCTCCACCGGCCCGTATTCGCTGATCACCCAGCAGCCGCTGGGCGGCAAGGCGCAGCGCGGCGGACAGCGTTTCGGCGAGATGGAGGTGTGGGCGTTGGAGGCGTACGGCGCGGCGTACACTTTGCGCGAGATGCTGACCGTGAAGTCGGACGACATCGCCAATCGCACGAAGATGTTCGAGGCGATCGCGGAGGGCGATTTGAAGCTGAAGGCCGGCGTGCCGGAATCGTTCAACGTGCTGGTGCAGGAGATCCGCGCGCTGGGCATCGACATGGATTTTGAATAAGGAGGCGGTGATGAAGAACATCTTTAACGCGCTGGAAAGCGCGGAGGGCAAAAACGATTTTTCGGAGATCCGGCTCGCGCTGGCGCCGCCGGAAAAGATCCAATCCTGGTCCTACGGCGAGGTGCGGGTGCCGGAGACGATCAACTACCGGACTTTCCGCCCGGAGCCGGGCGGGCTGTTCTGCGCCAAAATTTTCGGTCCGATGAAGGACTTTGAGTGCCTGTGCGGCAAATACAAGCGCGTGAAATATCGCGGCGTGGTGTGCGAAAAGTGCGGCGTGGAGGTGACTCTCGCGCGCGTCCGCCGCGAGCGGATGGCGCACATCAATCTCGCGTGTCCGGTCGCGCACATTTTATTTTTCAAGGCGCTGCCGTCGCGGGTCGGGCTGATTTTGGATCTGGCGATGCGCGACATCGAACGCATTCTCTATTTTGAGGTGTATGTGGTGGTCGATCCGGAGCGCGCCTCCGAACTGGAGCGCGGGCAGCTTTTGCGGGCGGACGAGTACAAGACGATGCGCGACAAATACGGCAACGGATTCAAGGCCGGCATCGGCGCGGAGGGCGTGCGCGATTTTTTGAAGAGCGTCGATCTCAAGACCGAATCCGAGATTTTGCGCGCGGAGTTGAACAACGCCGGCTCCGACACGCGGCGCAAGAAAATTTTCAAGCGCCTCAAAATCGTGGAGAATTTCCAGGCCGCCGGGCTGCGTCCGGAATGGATGGTGCTGGAAAAACTTCCGGTGCTGCCGCCCGACTTGCGTCCGCTGGTGCAGCTGGAGGGCGGGCGGTTTACGACCTCCGATTTGAACGACCTGTATCGCCGCGTCATCAACCGCAACAACCGCCTGAAACGGCTGATGGATTTGGACGCGCCGGAGGTGATCGTCAACAACGAAAAACGGATGCTGCAGGAGGCGGTGGATTCGCTGCTGGACAACGGCCGCCGCGGCAAGCCGTCGCTCGGCGCGAACCGCCGTCCGCTCAAATCGGTGGTGGACATCATCAAGGGCAAGTCGGGTCGCTTCCGCCAGAATCTTCTCGGCAAGCGGGTGGATTTTTCCGGACGTTCGGTGATCGTCGTCGGGCCGGATTTGAAACTACATCAGTGCGGGCTGCCCAAGCAGATGGCGCTGACGTTGTTTCGTCCGTTCGTGTTCAATAAATTGATCGCGGACGGCGTCGCCGCCAGCGTTAAAAACGCGCGCGTGATGGTGGACGCCGAGGATCCGGAAGTGTGGGACGCCTTGGAGGAGGTCATCAAGCAGCATCCGGTGCTGTTGAATCGCGCGCCGACTTTGCATCGTCTCGGCGTGCAGGCGTTCGAGCCGGTGCTGACGGAGGGCAAGGCGATTCAATTGCATCCGCTGGTGTGCGTGGCGTTCAACGCCGATTTTGACGGCGACCAGATGGCGGTGCATGTGCCGCTTTCGGTGGAGGCGCAGTCCGAGGCGCGGGTGCTGATGCTGTCGTCGAACAATATTCTGGCGCCGGCCAACGGCGAACCGATCATCGTGCCGACCCAGGATGTGGTGCTGGGATTGTATTACGCGACGCGCGAAAGCCCGGACTCGCCCGGCGCGGGCATGCGCTTTACCGACGTGGCGGAGGTGGAAAGGGCGCTGGCGGCGGGAGTCGTCAAATTGCAGACGCCGATAGAAGTCCGCCTACGGCGCGAGGCGGCGGCGGACGAAGACGCGCCGTCTTTGCATCTGGTGAAGACGACCGCCGGGCGCGCGCTGCTGAATCAATTTCTGCCGCCGAAGCTGGAATTCGCCCGCATTAATCGTCCGCTGAAAAAGCGCGACATCGTGGATCTGATCAAGGAGAGTTTCCGCCGCTGCGGGCATCGCGACACGGTGATTTTTTGCGATCAGTTGATGCGTTTCGGATTCGAACGCGCGACGCGTGCGGCGGTCTCCGTCTGCATGGACGACATGATCATCCCGCCCGAAAAGAACGACATCATCGCCGAAACCGAGGCGAAGATCCGCGAAACCCGCGCGCAGTTCCAAAACGGTCTTCTCACCGAGGACGAACGCTACAACAAGTCCGTGGATTACTGGGACAAGGCCGGCGAACGGGTCAGCCGCGTGATGATGAAGCATATTTCGTCGCGGCGGACGGAGGACGGCGGCGAGCGGGAATCGTTCAACTCCATTTATATGATGGCGGATTCCGGCGCGCGCGGCTCCGAGACGCAAATCAAGCAGCTGGCCGGCATGCGCGGGCTGATGACCAAGCCCGACGGGCGGATTATGGAGAACGCGATCACCGCCAATTTCCGCGAGGGGCTTTCGGTGCTGCAGTATTTTATTTCCACGCACGGCGCGCGCAAGGGGCTTTCGGATACGGCGTTGAAGACCGCCAACTCCGGCTATTTGACGCGGCGGCTGGTGGATGTGACGCAGGATGTGGTCATTTCCGAAATGGACTGCGGCGTGGAAAACGGCATCGTGCTGCGTCCGGTCATCAAGGACGGCAACGAGCAGGCGCCGCTGTTCGACCGCATTTTGGGGCGGACTCTCGTGTATGAGGTGGCGCATCCGCAGACCGGCAATGTAATTTGTCCGGCCGGCACGTATATTGACGAGCAGGCGGCGCAAAACATCGCCGAAGCCGGCGTGGACGAGGCGATGGTGCGCAGCCCGGTGACCTGCGGTTCCGAATACGGTATATGCGTAAAATGCTACGGGCGCGATTTGGGGCGCGGCGGCAGGGTGCGTCTGGGCGAGGCGGTCGGCGTCGTGGCGGCGCAGTCCATCGGCGAACCCGGCACGCAGCTGACGATGCGCACCTTTCACATCGGCGGCGCGGCGTCGCGCGAAGTCGTGGCGGACAATGTGAACTCCCGCAACGCCGGCGTCGTGCGTTTGAACGTCCGCTATGTCGCGAATTCGGACGGCGATTTGGTGGTGGTGTCGCGCGGCGGCGAAATGTCCGTGCAGGAAATCAGCGGCCGCGAACGCGAACGTTATCGCCTGCAATACGGGCAGATTCTCAAAGTGCGGGACGGCGAGACGATCGAGGCCGGGCGGACGCTTTCGCAGCGCGATCCGATGGCGCGTCCGATCGTCGCCGAATATGCCGGGCGCGCGAAACTGGAAAACATAGAAATGGGCGTCAACGCGCGCGAGCAGACCGACGAAATGACCGGGCTGTCGATCGTCACGATCACCGAAAACAAGCAGGGCGGCAAGAAGGCGAAGCAGCCGCAAATCAAATTTTTGCTGGCGAACGGCGGCGAAGTAAAAATCCCCGGCACCGATACGCCGGTGACGATTTTGCTTTTGCCCGGCGCGATTTTGCCGTCCAAGGTGTGCCGCGGCGAACAGATCGCGGTGGGCGATATTCTCGCCAAAATGCCGCAAAAGACCGCGAAAAGCCGCGACATCACCGGCGGGCTGCCGCGGGTGGCGGAGTTGTTCGAGGCGCGCGAACCGAAGGAGCCGGCGATTCTCGCCAACGCTTCGGGGCGCGTTTCCTTGCGCGGGCTGCAGCGCGGCAAGCAGGTGCTGGCGATCGTGGACGACGACAAAAAAGAGACGCATCACATCGCCGAGGGGCGGACGGTTCTGCATAAGGGCGACGAAATCTCCGCCGGCGACGTCATCGCCGCGCCGGACGGCGACGCGGCGGAGGTGTACGCCGGATTGTCCGGGCTGTTTTCGGTCCGCGACGCCAATCCGCGCACCGAAAAGGAAGTCGGCATTGAAATCCGCCATCAGGTTTTGGACACGTGCCGCAGCGACAAAGTGCCGCCGCGCCTCAAAACTTGGGCCGAGCGGTTGTCCGCGAGTTTGGAGGATTCCGTGAATTCGCCCGAAAAATTCCGCGACATCGTCGTGTCCTCCGAAAAGGCGCTGCGCAAGATCGCTTCCAGCACCGCCGCCGGCGGCGGCATTTCCAGCAAGAAACTCGGCGGCTGGTATCGCGCCTTTTCGCGCCGCGTTTCGCCGGAGAAGGAAACGAGAAAGGGCGAGAGCAGAAAACCGCTGCCGCCGCATTTGCGGGAGTGGGCGGACGGTCTGGTCGAGATGCTGTCCGACAAGGAGCGCTCCTACGAAAAACTCCGCAACTTCGTCGTTTCCGGCGAGCGCGGGCTGTCCAAAATCGTCTCCGGCAAGGAGGACAAGCTTTTGCTCGTCAGCTGGCGCAAGCGGATGGAGGCGATTGACCTTGAATATCACGCGATGTTCAAGGACAAGAGCGCCGGCGCCGCCCGCGTCGCGATGGAGCAGGAGACCGATTTGCGCAAGTGGATGAAGGACATCGTCGCCGGCGTGAAGGGGATGAAAGTTTCCGGCGGCGCGAAAATCGTGGAAATCGTCTCGGCGAAATTCCACAGCGTACCGAAGGGGCGGACGATTCTCGCGCAGGACGGCAGCTCCATCGGGCGCGGCGAGGAAATCGTGGACGGCGAAAGCAATCCCCACGAAATTCTCAAAATGCGCGGCGTGGACGCGCTGGTGGAGCATATCGTCGGCGAGGTGCAGGATGTTTATCGTCTGCAGGGCGTCAACATCAGCGACAAGCACATTGAAGTGATCATTCGCCAGATGCTGCGCAATGTGGAGATCACCGACGCCGGCGATTCCACGCTGATTCCCGCCGGCGAGAATTCCGGGACCGGCGACCGGGTTACGCGCGCCCATCTTTCGCGCGTCAACGCCGCGCTTGTCAAAGACGAAAAATCCCCGGCGAAGGGGCGGCAGGTGCTGCTCGGAATTACGAAGGCGTCCCTGGCGACCGATTCGTTTATTTCCGCCGCGTCTTTTCAGGAAACTTCGCGCGTCTTGACCGACGCGGCGGTGAGCGGCGACCCCGACAAATTGCTCGGTCTCAAAGAAAACGTGATCATCGGCAAACTCGTGCCGGCTGGCACCGGTTTCGTGGAAAAGAAACTCCGCGAGCAACACGACGCGCAACTGGAAGCCGAACATATTTTGCGCGAAGGACTGGAAGTGGGCGGGGAAGAGGCGCCCGCGGAGGCGGAGGCGGACGCCGCGCCCGCCGAAGAGACGCCTCCCGCGGACGGCTGATTTTTCCGCCTTTTCGCGCCTTTGCGGATGGCGTTGCGCGCAATTGTCGTCGCGGCGGGACGCGGCACCCGCGCGGGCGGCGCGCCCAAACAATTCGCCGCGCTCGCCGGGCGGACGGTGTTGTGGCATTCGCTGCGTCCGTTCGCCGCGAATGCGCGCGTTGATTCCGTGATCGCGGTCGTCGCGCCCGATATGACGGCGACGGCGACCCGCGCGGCGGCGGAGTTGCCGCGGCGGGCGGAAATTATTGCGGCGGGCGGCAAAACCCGCGCGGCGTCGGTGCTGGGCGGCTTGCGGAATTTGGACGACGACGACTGGGCGGTGGTGCATGACGGCGCCCGTCCGTGTCTGCGCGATTCGGTTTTGGCGCGATTTTTGGCGGCGGCGGAAAAGGACGAAATCGGCGGACTGCTGGCGTTGCCGCTTTCCGATTCATTAAAAGAAGAATCGGACGGGCGCGCGCGGCGGACTCTTTCGCGCGACAAAAAATATCTGGCGCAGACGCCGCAAATGTTTCGCGCGGGGATGTTGCGCGCCGCGTTGTCGGACGACTGCGTCGACGAATCGCAGGCGATGGAGCGGGCGGGATACGCGCCGCTGCTGGTCGCCGGGGACGCGGCGAACATCAAGATTACGCGCGCCGAAGATTTCGCGGCGGCGGCGGCGATTTTGTCCGCGCGGGCGGCGGGCGGATGATTCGCGTCGGCTGCGGTTTTGACGTTCACGCGTTCGCGGCGGGGCGGGAGTTGATTTTGGGCGGCGTCCGCATTCCGCACGACCGCGGTTTGGCGGGGCATTCGGACGCGGACGCGCTGTCGCACGCGATATGCGACGCGCTGCTGGGGGCGTTCGCGCTGGGCGACATCGGCGCGCATTTTCCGGATACCGAAGAAAAATGGCGCGATGCCGATAGTTTGCTGTTGCTTTCGGAAACGATGAAAAAAGTGCGCGCGGCGGGCGGGCGGATTCTCAACATAGACGCGACCGTGGCGCTGCAGACGCCGAAGTTGTCGCCGCATATTTCGGCGATGCGGCGGAATGTGGCGGCGGCGACCGGCGCGGACTTGTCGCAAATCAGCGTCAAGGCGACGACGACCGAAAAACTCGGCTTTGTCGGACGCGAAGAGGGCGCGGCGGTTTTCGCCGTCGCGATGATGGAACGGACATAAACGTCTCCGGAAAAATTACGCGGTCCGCTTCGGATGTGTTATATTTGTTTTTTCTTATGTAAAAAAGGGGAGATCATGACGAAAGAATTATCGCGGACATCCGCCCTCGCCGGACGCCACCGGACGCTCGGATCGGAGTTGGAAGATTGGAACGGAATGGGCACCGCATGGTCGTATCATACCGATCCGGATGACGAACACGACGCCATCCGCGAAGCCGCCGGAGTTTTGGATATGTCCGGATTGAAAAAGGTGCGCATTCGCGGCGGCGACGCCGCGCGGACGGCGGACCGCATCATCTCGCGCGACATGACGAAAGTGGCGGTTGGACGGTCGGCTTACGGCGCGGTGTTGAACGACGCCGGCGGCGTTTGCGACGACGCCGTCATTTACAACAACGGCGACGAATGGCTTTTGGTGCATGGTTCCGGCGAAAGCATGGAACGCCTGCGGGAATCCGCCGCCGGACGAAACGTGGATATTGCGTTGGACGACGATTTGCACAATATTTCGCTGCAGGGTCCGAAGGCCGCGGATTTTTTGAACCGTCATACGCCGATCGATCTGCCCGCGCTGCGATATTTCCAGCATCAGTCCGCCGAGTTGTTCGGACATAAATGTATTCTTTCGCGCACCGGCTATTCCGGCGAGCGCGGTTATGAAATTTTCGCCGGCGCGAACGCAGTCGGCGACATTTGGGACAATATTGTCGGACAGGGGGCGGAGATCGGCATTATGCCATGCTCTTTCGCCAGTTTGGACAAGGCGCGGGTGGAGGCGGCGCTGTTGTTTTTCGGCTATGACATGAACGCCGAACATTCGCCGTTTGAAGTCGGGCTCGGCTGGGCGATCAACGCCGCGAGTGATTTTCGCGGCAAAGACGCCGCGCTGGCGCGCCGGGGGAAGGAACGATTTTTGCTCGCGGGTTTGGAAATCGCGCATGACGGCGCGCTGTCCGGCGGCGAAAAACTGATGTCGGACGGCGAAGAGGTCGGCGTAGTCAACAGTCCGATATGGTCGCGGCGGATGAAAAAATCGCTGGCGCTGGCGCATATCCGCCCCGATTTGGCGCGCGCGGGCGCGCAAGTTTCAGTCGTCGGCGACGGCGTCGACTGTGCGGCGACGGCGGCGCAAACGCCGTTTTACGATCCGCAAAAAACGCGCACGCACGCATAATTTCGGCGATGAAACATTTTACTTCCGTCGACCAGTCGGACCGGCGGGTTCCCTACAACCTGCGCCAGTCCGGCGCGACTCCGGCGCAGATGCTGATTTTTACGCGCGTCCGCAAATCCCCTTTCTGGCATTTGTCGATGCGGGCGGGATGCTGGCGTGCGACGGTGTATAACCGCATGTATCATCCGTTCGGCTATGTCCGCCCCGAAGAAGGCGGTCCGATGGCGGAATACGAGGCGTTGAAGAATCACGCGACGCTTTGGAATGTCGCCGTCGAGCGGCAGATTATGGTGAAAGGTCCGGACGCGGAAAAATTTGTCGACTATGTCATCACCCGCGACGCGACAAAAATCGCGCCGATGCGGGCGCGCTATGTAATTTTGTGCAACGCGGCCGGCGGCGTATTAAACGATCCGGTTCTGCTGCGGATCGCGCCCGATGAATTCTGGTTTTCGCTCGCCGATTCGGACGTCGGAATGTACCTGCAGGGGGTCAATCACGACCGCCGCTTTAATGTGGCGATTGACGAGTTGGACGTCTGTCCGGTGCAGGTGCAGGGCAAAAAATCTCCGGCGCTGATGAAGGATTTGATCGGCGATCAAATTGACATTGACGATATGCCCTATTACGGTCTGGCGGAGGCGAAGGTGGGCGGACGCGACTGCGTCATTTCGCAAACCGGTTTTTCCGGCGAGGCGGGATATGAAATTTATCTGCGCGACGCGACGTTGTACGCGGAAGATATGTGGAACGCCGTTTTGGCGGCGGGCGAAAGGCACAATCTTATGGTGACCGCGCCGTCGCATTGCCGCCGCATTCAGGCGGGAATTTTGTCGTGGGGGCAGGATATGGACGCGCAGCACAATCCGTTCCAGTGCAATTTGGGATATCAGGTGTCGTTGTCCGGCGCCGGCGAATGGAAAAAACCCGGCGACTACATCGGGCGCGATGTGCTGGAAAAAATGAAGGCGGATTTGGCGGCGGGCGAAAAACCGTATCCGCTGCAGCTGGTCGGGCTGGCGTTCGGCGGCAGGCCGGTGGAGGATTTCGCGCGCGATTTTTGGCCGCTTTCTCCGGCGGCGGGCGGCGAACCGTGCGGTTTTATCACTTCGCCGTGGTATCACCCGGACATCGGCAAAAACATCGCGATGGGATATGCGCCGTTTGACGGCGCGCTGGACAAAAACAATTTTCCGACCAGCACATTCGGGCGGAAATTTAAGGCGCATCTTCCGGACGAATACGCCGAGACGCCGGGCGTGCCGGCGGACGCCGAGGTCGTGCCGATGCCTTTTACCCGGTCGCACCACCCGAATACGCGGGAAAAGTCATAAATAAGGGAATGGAATCGGAGGCGGGAATAAAATTTCTTATACTCTTTTATTTTGCGTTTCATTCTGCATTTTGGTACGGGGGCGGAAATTTCGCATCCGCAAATACGCCATTCCGCGGACGCGAAAATTTCTTTTATGCGGACGGCGCGCCGATTGCGTGCAAAGAAATTCCCGCGCGGCGGCAGGCGTCGCGGTCAAAAATACCGGCGTAATCAAACACCAGATCGCCCTTCATCGCCCGCGAAACGGCGGCAGGGGAAATCCGCGAAAACGATTCATGTTTGTTTGCCGTCACCAAAGTGTCGGCGCCGGAAAGCGCGGCGATACCGTCGCAAAAATACGTCGCCGCGGGCAACGCGTTTTGTAGCGCGGCCGCGTCCGCCAAGGGCTCGCACACTCGCAGGCGGCATCCGCGCGCGTCCAAAAGGCGCATAATTTCAACGGCGGGACTGTCGCAGACGCTGTCGGCACCCGGCTTGAACGCCGCGCCCCAGACGGCGACGACGGGATTCGGCGGCGACAATTCGGCGACGCGTCCGGCGAGACACCGCAGACGGCGGCGGTTGGAATCATAAACCGCTTTCACCGCCGGCATCGCGATTCCCGCCGCGCTTCCCGCCTCGGCAAGCAGCCGCCCGTCTTTTGGAAGACAGGGGCCGCCAAATCCGGGGCCAGCCCGCAAATATCCGCCGCCGATGCGACGGTCGGCGGCGAGTATGCGCGCCGCGTCTTTAATGTCTCCGCCCGCCGCCTCGCACAGGTCGGCGATTTCGTTAATCAACGCCGTCCGCGAAGCCAGAAACATATTGGACGCGAGTTTGGCGATTTCGGCCGCGGCGCGGCTTGTTTCAATATAAGTTATGCCGCGATTAATTAACGGCGCATATACTTCGCGCAAAGTCCGCCGCGCGCGACGGTCGTCCGCGCCGACTACAATTCGGGAAGGCGACATGCAATCTTCAAATCCGCGCCCTTGCCGTAAAAATTCCGGATTCGCCGCGACGCAAATGTCGTACGTTTTTTGCAATTGTTCGCAGGTGCCCGGGGGAACGGTGGATTTGACCGCCAGCACGCTGCATCTCGCCGCGGCGATCGCGGCGGCTACTTTTTTTAATTCGTTCCGCCCCGCATTTCCGTCCGACACCGGCACGGCGACGAGTGCAGCTTCGGCGTTTTTAACGGTGGCGGCGACACCTTCGCAAAACCGCAGCGCGCCGGATTGTATCGCGGCGACGAGCGCCTTTTCCAATCCGGAATCGGCGAACGGCGCCCGCCCCGCCGCCGCGGTTTGCCGCCGGAATCGGTCGCGCTCGCAACAGGCGACGCGATGCCCGAGAATCGCCAGCGCCGCCGCCGTCGGCAGTCCGACCCGTCCGCCGCCGATAACCGCGATGTTCATATCCGCCTATCGCCGGGACGTCCGGATGAAATATTTTGCGAAAGAACGCGGACATTCGCCGGTTCTTCCCTTGTGATAAAACTTCCAGCGGTCCCCGGATTCCCAGACGAAAAGCGCGTCCAAATAATCCGCATAGTCTCCGTCCGCCCGGCTTGCCGCCTTTCCCGTCGCATAGGCGGCCGCGATATTGACGAGCCAGTCGTGGGTGACGCCGATGCACAAACCGCCGGTTTCGCCGCCGAGTATTCCCCGCACCAAATTCACCGCGCCGGCGAACGGCGGGGCGAAATGCGGATACGGGATATTGTCGCCGCATTGCGACATGCGATTAATAAACGCGTCATAAAATCCTTTTTCCGATGTCAGACGCAGCAGCGTCGGTTCCGCAGCGCTGATATCCGGAACATACACGTCGCACCGCAGCCCGGTCCATTCCGCGATTTCGGTTTCGTCGCCGCTTCCTCGCCGTAAATTTTCCGCCGTCTGCAGACAACGCGGCGCCGGACTGTGCAGCAGGCGCGATATTCTTCCCTTCATCAACCGCCCCGCCGCCAAGGCGTCCCGTTCGCCCTGTTCGGTCAATAAAACTTCGTTGCCGTGTTCGCCGCGGGGGAGCGGTCCCCGTTCGGCGTGACGCATCACCCCCGCCGCCAATGCGGATCGCGGAATCAACGCCGACGCATTTTTAATGTGGACGAATGCGTCGCCACGGATCATTTCGCCTCTCCCGTTAAAAGACAAATATCGCCGCGTAGCGAACGCGAACGCAAAAAACGAAAGCCGCCGCCCGACATCATATCCCGATATTCCGCCCGCGTCCGCTCCCGCCCGCCGCATATCGTCAGCAAATGAAATGAACATAAACCGTCCGCCGCGGAGTCGCGCTTGATCAATTCCGCGACGAACAAAAAACCGCCGGGACGCAGCGCGGCGTGCGCGTTGCGCAAAATGCGTAGGGCGCGCGCGTCGTCCCAGTCGTGCAAAACGCGCGCCAGCAGCACGGCGTCTGCCTTTTTCTTCCACGGCGAAAACAGGTTGCCGGGATGAAAAGTTATGCGGGAACGCGTTCCGACATTCTTCTTAAACAGGGGAAGGATTTCCGGCCTGTCCAGCACGACGACGTGCACATTTTTGCGGGCGTCCGCTATTAAATTCGCCGTCGTCCCGTCGCCGCCGCCGGCATCAATCAGACGCCGCACCCCGTCCGCCGGCAGCGCGTCCGCGATCGCCGCATAATCATGCCGGGCGTAGGAGGCGAGCATTCCGTGCATCATTGCGCCGGTTTTTTTCTTGCCCGCGTAGCGGGCGAACAAATTCGCGCTTTTGGCGTCGCGCGCGGCGCGTATCCAGCGAGCGGCGCCGGCTTCGGCGAACGCCGCCCACGCCGGGGCGGCGGCGGCGAGGGAAACCGGATGTCGCGCGCGGAGCAAATTTCCCTTTTCGGTCAGGCGCCATTCTTCGCCCGCTTTTTCAACGACTCCCAATTCGGCAAGGGCGCAAATTAATACGCGGGCGTTTTCTTCGGGCAGTTTTAATCCGGCGCCGGGCGCGCCGTCTGCGACCGGAAATTTTTCCGCGACGCCGAGTCGCACCGCGGCCGCCAGCGCGAACGTTTTCCAATAGCCGACCATGTCGGACGACAATTCGCCGAACGCGTCGCGCCCTTGTCCGCGCGGAACGTTTTCCGCAGAACGCGCGCCTTTCAATATCACATCCGTGTTGTTTCCGGAGGCGTCGATGGTCACGATTTCGCCGGCGAACGTTTCCGCCAGGGCGCGTCCGTTGTAAAACGGTTCAGCCGCCGCGAATCTTTTTTGGTATGCCGGTTTTCCGTCGCCGCCGACGTGCATCCATCCGCGTTCGTCGCGGGCGCGGGCGAATCCCTTGTGATACGCGTCCAAATCGAGATAGCGCGCGGAATGGGCGAAGCCGCCGTCTTCGCAAATATGCGCGCAAAGTCCGTCATGCAAACGCACGACCGCCCGGCGTTCCCGGAAATCCCCCGCATACAAAAAACTCCCGCCGTACAACGCGCGGCCGTCGGGAAGAATGTGGCGATACCCCGCGCGGGCGCGGACGACGGCGCGTTCGCCTTGAAAATTTCCGCACCACGCATACCGCGCGCGATATGCGGGCGTCCCGTCCGGATGGATGTGGCGCCATCCCTTTTCCGTCCGCACCGCCGACAAATTTTCGTAAAAACCGGCCGCGTCCGCGAACATCCGCGGATACGCCGGGACGCCGCGAATGTCAATATGATAGGCGCCGCGCGTTTCGCGCACCGCGGCCAGCCCGGGGGCGTGAAATGCGAGCGCCCGCAGAAAGCGTTTCTTATACAACGGACGGCCGCCGAGCAGATGATGCGTCCCGTCCGGGGCCACCCGCGTTTGCTCCCACCGCTTCGCGGTCATACTCTTTTTCTCATATTGCATTTTTGGCAGACCGTCCGCGAGGAATAGGTCTTGACGAGCAGCCGGTACGGTTCGCCGTTCCATATTTCCAAAAGATCGGATTCGTGCAAATTGCCGAACTCGCCGAGCGTCCGCCGTTCCGCGTCCGGAGCGCAGCAGGGATCAAACCGTCCGCCGGCGCCGATCCACGCCTCCCTTCCCAAAAAAGGGCACCGTCCGGACGCGCCGCCGCCGTCGCCCGATTCTATTCGTTCAATGTTTTCCAGCAGTACTTTTTCGCCGTTCGGCAGCGGATGACCGGCGGCGGCGGCGTTCGCCCGTTCGGCAATTTCGTTCCATCGGCGGACGGAATCCGCGTCGCGCCGCATATCCTCCCCTTTGATTTCGGCGAAGTGCGCCCATAAATGATGCCCCTTGACGCGGTCTATGCCCAGCGAAGACGCCAGCCGGACGAGCGCCGGCAACTCCGCGCAATTGGATTCCATAAACGTCGTTTGGAATGTGAGACGGCAGCGGCCGCCGCCGCCTTCCGCGTGTTCGTCGCGGACGGCGGCGAGCGTACGAACGTTGGCGAGCATTTTCTCCCAGCTCGCGTTTTTCATAATCGCCTCGTGGGTTTTTTTGCATGCGCCGTTCCACGAAATCTTAATGTCCGAGGCGACGGGAACCAGCAGGCGCGCCCATTTTTCCGCGCCCAGCCGCGGAAAGGAACCGTTTGTCGTCAAATTTAACATCACGCCGGTTTCGCGGCACAGGGAAATAATTTCCGGAAATTGTTTGTACAGCAGCGGCTCCCCCATCGTGGAGGGGATGATTTCGCGCAGTCCGCGCCCCGCCATGCGCCTTACATTGCGGGCGATGACGTCAAACGGCATCACCCTGCGGGGATTGCCGGCGGCGCGGCGGCGGAATTGCAGCGGCGAGTACGGACTGTGTTCCTCGCACATCGTGCAGCGATAATTGCAGTGGTCGGGATTGGTGTCGAAGGTGATGCGCCACGGCGCGCGCATCGGCTTCACCCGCGTTTTGCGGCGGTTTTCAATGACGCGGCGATACAACATTTCCACGCCGCGGACATGATCCGCGATGTCGGGGACGTCGCCGTCTTCGGCGTACAAATAGCCGCGCCCGCCGAGTCGTCTGGCATAACCGGGATCGCCGGCGAATCTTTTCATTTGCCGCGCCAAGTCTTCGGGATCGCGCGCGGCGAACAACAGGCCGTTTTCTTCGTGCCGGACATATTCGGCCATGCCGCCCATGTTCGCCGCGATCACCGGCAGCCGCGCCTGCTGCGCCTCGTGTATGACCAGCGGCGAGTTTTCCTCCCAAATGCTGGGAACGACAATCGCGTCCGTTTCGTTAAAAACCTCCGCCACAATTTCGGGGTTGCGATATTCCCCCCGCCACCTGATGCGGTTTTGCACCGAAGGCGGCATCGCGGCGGCGCGCATTTGGAGATATTTTGTCGCGACCGTCGGACGCCCCCAGATATGCAGTTCGCATCCGCCCGCCGCGGCGGCGAGGAGAACGAACGCGTCCAGAAGATGATGCACGCCCTTGCCGGGAATGTGCGTTCCGATGTAGCCGAAGACAAAATTGCCGCCGCCGCCGCGTCGTCTACCGGACAATCTTTGCCGGTCGAAGCCGTAGTCCAAATATATGATTTTTTGTTCCGGCAGCGGAAACCGGCGGCGGAATCGCTCCGCCAAACTTCTGGCGGGCGCGATAAAAATGTCCGTCAACTCGGCGACGCGCCGGACCGCCGCCGTCCGTTTCGCGACCCATCGCCGCCAATCTTCGGCGTCGCCGTCGTCGCCGGCGGCGAACCGCCGCAGACAGCGTTCGGCGCATTTTTTGTCGTCCTGCCCGTCGCATAAGGGGAAAATTGTCCCGTCGTCCGCGGCGGCGATTTGGATAAACTGCCCGCGCAGGCACATAAGCCAGAAATCGTGCAGCGTGAATACGATCGGAATTTCCATTTTCGCCAGCACATCCGCAATCCCCAGCGACAAATGGTTAAGATGTCCGATATGGGCGACTTCGGGCTTGACCTCCTCCGCCGTCCGCGCGAACGCCCGGTTGACACCTTGGTTGTCGTAGTTAATGCCGACCCGCGCGGCGTTGACGATATGCAGATTGACTTCGGGGTGCAGCGAATCCCGCGCCCGCCGCACGACGCCGTCCGCGGCGAACGGATTTTCCTCGCGGGTGAATACGTGGACGTCGTGCCGCCGGCCCAGGGCGGCGCACAAGGTTTGCGAATAGACTTCCGAGCCCGCGTTATAAAGCGGCGGATAGCCATGAATGATTTTGAGTATACGCATCGGATGTCGTTTTGAATCGGTCGACCAGCCGTCCGACCGCGTTTTCCAGGGATTCTTTCGGCGTCCAGCCGAGATAATGTTTCGCCGGACGCGGGTCGCCCTGGAATCGCGCCGGATAACAGGCGCGCGGCGGCGCAACGGCGATCCGTCCGCCGCCGTACGAAATCGCCATTTGCGCCAGTTCCATCAGCGAAGTCGCGCGTCCGGTGACCACGTCAATTGGCGGCAGATCGGCGGCGCCTTCGTCCACCGCCCGCACGACGCGCACAATCGCGTCCGCCGCGTCGCTTAAAGGCGTAAAATCCAGAACAGAATCGGCGCCGCGCACCCGCAAAACGCCGCCGCAAGCCGCGGCCCCGGCGAAAGCCGGCACGACCCGGTCGGGATAATCGTCGACCGAGCCGAACACATTTGAAAATCGGACGACGGCGACGCGAAAACCGCGGCGGCGCATGCGCCATATCATCCGCTCTCCCGCGAGTTTGGTGCGGGCGTACAAATTTTCGGGCCGCGGCGGCGCGTCCGGCGTACAGGGCAGCCCGGGCGGCGTACCGTAAATTTCGCGCGAACTGGCGCATATCAGCCACAGTTTTCGGGGCGTCCCGGCGATTGTTTTCAGCAGCATCCGCATGCCGCCGACATTGATGTCGCGGCACAGGACGGGATGCGTTTCCCCCCAAATCACGCGCGACAGGGCGGCGAGATGCAAAACGCCGTCGCATCGCATCAACGCCGCGCGTATTTTTCGCGCGTCGCGGAAGTCAAATTTTTCCGCCGCCGCCGCCGCCCGCAAATCGCACCCCGAAACGGCGTAGCCGGCTTTTTCCAGCGCGCCGCGCGCCGCCTTTCCCAAAAGCCCCTCGGAGCCGGTAATCAATATCTTTTTACCCGACATCGTCTCTCCATTCGCGCCAATATCCTCCCGCCCGTCGGATTGCTCCGCGACCGACGCCGGACATTGCAGTTCCCCCGATTGTAGCATAAAAATTTTCTTTAATGACAAAAACGGACGAGAAATTCCGCCTTTCGTAAATTTAATCTTGGCCGCGGGCGCGCAAATGCCGCGCCGTCGCCGATTTTATATCCGCCAAATAACGCCGATGTCCGTCCGCGACCGGCATAGGTTTTTTCCGGCGATATGCGGGCGTCATATCGCGAAATTTTTCCGAAAAGGCTGGCCGCCGCGCGCCGCCGAAAGCGGAACCGCGCCGGTTTCGCCGACCAGATACGTTTCGCCGGTCGACATCGCCGCGCCCGCCTTTTCGTCCATTAAAATAATGTGGATAAAAAACACCATATTCGGACGCGCGACGAAATCGCCGCCCTCGTAAATCATCGGCCAGTCCATCCAACTCGGCGCGAAAGTCGTC
>JBPCXA010000157.1:0-11233 GCA_051008975.1 Gammaproteobacteria bacterium | reverse complement strand
ACGCGGGTTTTGCCGGTGCCGGCCCCCGCCAGCACCAGCGCGCCGCCGTTTTCGTGGCATACGGCGCGCCGCTGCCGCTCGTTCAGCGAATCAAGATATCCGGGCATCGCGCGCGGCGGACGGCGGGATTCGGCGGCGGGCGGAAACGGACGGCATCGGCGCGGAGAATTGTATCGCAAATTCCCGCCCGCCGGTTTCGCTCCGGGCGGCGGGATTCGGCGGCGGGCGGCGCGAGTAGCAATTCGCCGGGCGAGTTTCGTCCGCCGGACGTCGGGGGCGGGCGGATATGGTATACTGCGCGGCGGGCGCGATGCGCCGGACGGGAAGGACACCGAATGATGAAACGCGCGGGATTATTTTTGGTTTCGGCGGCGCTGGCGGCGCCGGCCTGGGGCGCGTGGGAAACCGGAATGCAGGAGCCGGCGAGCGACATCGCCGCCGCCCAGCAGTGGCTCAATGTATTTATGCTGTGGGTCATCGGGATCGTCGGCGTCGGCGTCTTCGGCGCGATGTTTTACGCGATCGTCAAACACCGCAAGGACGCCGGCCACAAGGCGGCGCATTTTCACGAAAACACGACGGTGGAAATCATTTGGACGGCGGTGCCGATGCTGATCATCATCGGCATGGCGTTTCCCGCCACCCAAGTCATTCTGGATTACAAGGACACTTCCGCGCCCGACATGACGGTGAAGGTCACCGGCTATCAGTGGAAGTGGTCGTATGATTATTTGGACGACGGCGTCTTTTTTTACAGCCAGTTGTCCACGCCGCCGGAGCAAATCGGCGGCAAATACTACGACGCCGCCGGAGAGGCGAATCCGGTTTCGGAAAACTATCTTTTGGAGGTGGACCGCGAAATGGTCGTCCCCGTCGGCAAGAAAATCCGATTGCTGCTGACTTCCGCCGATGTCATTCATGCGTGGTGGGTGCCGCAACTCGGCGTAAAGCAGGATGCAATTCCGGGGCTGGTGCGGGACGCGTGGTTTCGCGCCGACCGTGCGGGCGTATTTCGCGGGCAGTGCGCCGAATTGTGCGGGAAAAATCACGGTTTTATGCCGATCGTCGTGCGCGCCCTGCCGCCGGAAGAATATGCGCAATGGGTCGCCGATTCCGGCGGTACGGACGCGCAAGCCGCCGCCGCCGCCGCAGAACCGGCGCGCGCGGGACAGCAGATACCGGCCGCCGCCGCCGCGCCGCCGCCCGCCGAATGGACTTTGGAGAGTGCGATGGAACTCGGCGAACAAGTGTATACCACCCACTGCGCGGCGTGTCATCAGGCGAACGGCGAGGGATTGCCGCCGACTTTTCCGGCGTTAAAAGGATCCGCCTCGGTGGGCGGCGATGTCGCGGGGCATATCGGAATCGTTTTGAAAGGCAAGGCGGGAACGGCGATGGCCGCCTTCGGGTATTTGTCGGACGCCGATTTGGCCGCCGTCATCACTTACGAGCGCAACGCCTGGGGCGATTCCGCCGGCGATTTGGTTTCGCCCGCGGACATCGCCGCCGTCCGCTGATTTTTATCATTCCGCCGCGGGTTCCGGCGTCGTTTCCGGGGAGAGCCGCGCCGGTGTTTGCGCGAAGTCCGCGTCCCGGCGGCGTCCGTGGCTAAGTTTGTATTCGTCACCGGCGGCGTGGTGTCGTCGCTGGGGAAGGGCGTGGCGTCCGCGTCGCTGGGGGCGGTGTTGAAGGCGCGCCGTCTGCGGGTCAATTTATTGAAACTGGACCCGTATCTGAACGTGGATCCCGGCACGATGAGTCCGATTCAGCACGGCGAGGTGTTTGTGACGCACGACGGCGCGGAGACCGATTTGGACCTGGGGCATTACGAGCGTTTCGTCGGGCGGCGGATGACCCGCATCAACAATTTCACCGCCGGGCAGGTGTACGAATCGGTGCTGCGCAAGGAGCGGCGCGGCGAATATCTGGGCAGCACGGTGCAGGTCATCCCGCATGTCACCGACGAAATTAAGCGGTTCGCGCGGCGCACCATCGCCGCCGCCGACGACGTGCTGATTGTGGAAATCGGCGGCACGGTGGGCGACATAGAATCGCTGCCGTTTTTGGAGGCGGCGCGGCAAATCCGGCTGGAAGAAGGCGCGGGCAATGTGTGTTTCGTGCATGTCACGCTTTTGCCGGAGGTGGCCGGCGAATACAAGACGAAGCCGACCCAGCATTCGGTGCGCGAATTGCGCGAAATCGGCGTTTCCCCGGACATTTTATTGTGCCGCGGCCACGATGTCATATCGCCGTCCAATCGCCGCAAAATCGCCATGTTCGGCAATGTGCCGGAAAATCATGTATTCGCCGCGCCGGACGTGGACAGCATTTATTCGCTGCCGTCTTTATATTGCGAAATCGGACTGGACCGCGCGGTGTGCGAGACGCTGTGTCTGGCGGATATTCCGCCGCCCGATTTGTCGCCGTGGCGGCGTTTCGCCGATTTGGCGGGCCGCCGCCGCCGCACCGCGAAAATCGCGCTGGTCGGAAAATACGGCGATTTGATGGATTCCTACAAATCGCTGACCGAGGCGTTGTGGCACGCCGGGGTGCATTCCGGCGTTTACGCGGACATCGCGCATGTGGACGCGGATTCGGAGGAAGACGCGGCGGGCAAACTGGACGGCTTTGATTCGGTGCTGATTCCGGGCGCGTTCGGCGTTCGCGGCGTGGAGGGCAAAATCGCCGCCGCCCGTCATGCGCGCGAAAACGGCGTACCGTTTTTGGGGATTTGCATCGGAATGCAGACCGCGGTGATTGATTTCGCCCGCAACTGCGCCGGACTTCCGGACGCGCACAGTACCGAAATTCGCCCCGATTCGCGGGCGCCGGTGGTGGCGTTGCTGCGCGAATGGAAACGCGGCGGCGGCGACGGACGCGACAAAGCGCCGGGCGACCTCGGCGGCACGATGCGGCTGGGCGGCGAAGTCTGCCGTTTGAGCGGGCGTCTGGCGGAAATTTACGGCGCGGAGGAAGTGGAGGAGCGGCACCGCCACCGCTACGAATTTAACGACGAATATCTGCCGCAGCTTTCCGCCGCCGGGCTGCGGGTCGCCGCGCGCAGCCCGGACGGTTTGGTGGAGGCGGTGGAAATTCCGGAACATCCGTGGTTTTTCGGGGTGCAGTTTCATCCCGAATTCACCTCCGACCCGATTCACAGTCATCCGCTGTTTAAGAGTTTTATCGCCGCCGCCGCCGAATACGGGCGCGCCCGAAACGGCGGATGAATCCGTCTTTCGCCCCCGGCGCGCCGCTGTTTCTGATCGCCGGTCCGTGCGCGCTGGAATCGCGCGAACTGGCGATGCGCACGGCGGAACGACTGCGCGCGATCTGCGCGGCGCGCGGATTGCCGCTGATTTTTAAGGGCTCTTTTGACAAGGCGAACCGCACCTCGGGCGACGCCGGGCGCGGCGCGGGAATGGACGAGGGGCTGCGCGTGCTGGAAGAAGTACGGCGCGAATTCGCGCTGCCGGTACTCACCGACGTACATTGGCCGGCGCAGGCGGAGACCGTCGCGGCGGTCGCGGATGTGCTGCAAATTCCGGCGTTTTTGTGCCGCCAGACCGATTTGATCGCCGCCTGCGCGAAATCCGGGCGGGCGGTGAATATTAAAAAAGGGCAGTTTTTGTCGCCGCGCGAAATGCTGCGGGCGGCGGCGAAGGCGGAATCGTTCGGCGCGCGCGAAATTTTGCTGTGCGAGCGCGGCGCGAGTTTCGGCTACAACAATTTGGTGGCGGACATGCGCTCGCTGGTCGTGCTGCGCGAATCGCGCCGTCCGGTGGTGTTTGACGCGACGCATTCGGCGCAACTGCCGGGGGCGGAGGGCGGCGGCAGCGGCGGACAGCGCGAAATGATTCTGCCGCTGGCGCGCGCCGCCGCCGCGACCGGCATCGACGGCATATTCGTGGAGACGCATCCCGACCCGCGCCGCGCGATTTCCGATTCCGCGACGCAGTGGCCGCTGGACGGAATGGATTCTTTTCTCGCCCAGGTGCTGGCGATTGACGGCGCCCGCCGCGCCGCCGAATCCGAATTCGCTGCGCCCGCCGAATCCGAATGAACGACACGGGCGGGACGGACGAAACGTTGCGCGACGGCTATTTCCGCTGTTTTTTGCCGGTGTATGCGCCGCCGCGCCCGGTGTTTGTGCGCGGCGCGGGTTCGCGAATGTGGGATTCGGACGGGCGCGAATATGTGGATTTCGGCGGCGGAGTCGCGGTGCTGTCCCTGGGACACGCCGCGCCGCAGGTCGCCGCCGCGCTCGCCATGCAGGCGCAAAAACTGACCCATACTTCCAATTTGTACGCCAACGAGGAGGCGATTTTGCTGGCGCGGCGGCTGACCGGAGCGACGTTCGCCGACCGCGTATTTTTTTGCAATTCCGGCGCGGAGGCGAACGAGGCGGCGTTGAAACTCGCGCGGCGGCGCGGCGTATCTCGGCGGGCGGACAAATTCCGCGTTCTCGCCTTCGACGGCGGATTTCACGGCCGCATCGGAATGGCGATGGCGGCGACCGGGCAGGAAAAAATCCGCGAAGGATTCGGACCGTTGACGCCCGGATTTTGTTTCGCGCCGTTCAACGATTCGCGGGCGGCGGCGACGAAAATGGACGACGACATTTGCGCGATACTCGCGGAGCCGGTGCAGGGCGAGGGCGGCGTCCGCCCGGCGAATCCGGAGTTTTTGCGGGAGTTGCGCGCGCTCGCGGACGCCGCCGACGCGCTGTTAATTTTTGACGAGGTGCAGACCGGCGCGGGGCGGTGCGGGACGCTTTTCGCCTGCGACGGTTTCGGCGTCGCGCCGGATATGATGACTTCGGCGAAGGGTCTCGGCGGCGGTTTTCCGATCGGCGCGCTTTTGTGCGATGAAAAAATCGCGGACGCGATGCCGCCGGGCGCGCACGGCAGTACTTTCGGCGGCAATCCGCTGGCGGCGCGGGCGGCGCGCGCGGTGCTGGACGAAATTCTGTCGCCCGGCTTTCTGCCCGGAGTCGTCGCGCGAGGGGCGGAAATGACCGCGCGTCTGCAAAAAATCAACGCCGAATTAAACTGTTTCGCCGAAATTCGCGGGCGCGGTTTGTTAATCGGCTGCCGGATGGCGGACAATTTTTCCGCCACCGAAGTCGCGGCGGCGGCGTTGGACGACGGAGTCGCGGTTCTCACCGCCGCCGGCAATGTGCTGCGTTTCGCCCCGGCGTTAAACATTCCGCCGCAAGACATCGCCGAAGGATTCGCGCGTCTGGAAAAAACGTTGCGGCAAACCGCCGCCTGATTCGCGCCCGCCCGCGAATTTTTTCCCGCAAAAAAACGCGCGCGAGTTTATACGCGTTCGATGTTTTCCGCGCCGAAAAAACCGTAGGGTTTGATCATTAAAATGACGATCAGCACATAAAAGGGCGCGATGGCGAGCATATTGCCCCAGTGCAAATACTGTCCGTCCACGAATTCGGCGAGATTTTCCAGCACGCCGATGACCACGCCGCCGACAACGCCGCCGGCGATCGATTCCAGCCCGCCCAAAATGACCGCCGGAAAAACCTTGATGCCGGTAAACGCCAGCGCCGTGGAAATGCCGTTGACGATTCCCAAAGTGACCCCCGCCAGCGCCGACACCGCCGCCGAAATCCCCCACGCCAGCGCGAAAACTTTCTCCACCGAAATGCCCATTGACTGCGCCACCTGCTGGTCGGACGCCGTCGCCCGCATCGCCAGCCCGGTGCGGCTTTTCGTAAAAAACCAGTAAAACGCCGTCATCGTCGCCGCCGAAACCGCCAAAATTAAGAGATATGCGGTTTCAAATTGCAGCCCCAAAAACTCCACGCTGTTTTGCTCGAACACCGGCGGCAGCGCGTAGGTGTCCACCCCGAACAGCCATTTCAGCAGCGCCTGAAAAAACAGCGCCAGCCCGACGGTGACCATCAGCACCGAAATCAGCGGCTCGCCGACCAGCGGACGCAACGCCGCATACTGCAAAGCGACGCCGAAGACGAACATAAACACCAACGTAAACGCGAACGCCGCCGCGAACGGCAAATCAAACTTTTGCACGAACCACAGACAGACGAACGCGCCGATAATCAAAAACTCGCCCTGCGCGAAATTCACCACGCTGCTGGACTTATACACCAGCACGAAACACATCGCCACCACGCCGTACAGCATCCCGACGATGACGCCGTTCACCAGCAACTGCAAAAGCAAATCCCATTTCACCGCCGAATTATAACAAATTTCCGCCGCCGCCCCGACGTCCCATTTTTGCGCTTTCGCGCAAGGAGATTCCGGCTTTCGCCGGAATGGCGTATTTTAATTAAGAGGTTAAAAGTGCCGCCATTCCGGCGAAAGCCGGAATCTCTTTTCCCTTTAATTTTTCGCTTTAACCACCCGTCCCATTCCTGCGAAGGCAGGAATCTCCACGCCGAAGGCGCAAACTGTCGCCGAAGGCGGTACAATTACCCGCCGCTTTGCGGCGGCGGAGATTCCTGCCTTCGCAGGAATGGGACGGGGGGGGAGGCGAGAATGGCGAAATTTCCGCAAAAAATTCTCCCCGAAAAAAAATCGCAAAAAAATGAAATTTCGGCTTTTTTTGCCCTGTCTCTTGCTATAATCGCATTTTTACTGCACTCAAAAGGAGCGTTCCACGATGAAAATTTTGCCCCCCCCCCCCCTTGTGACTCGTTAATTTTACGGATTCTTTGCGCTTTCGCCGTGCTTTTGGCGGCGGCGTTTGGAGCGACTTCGGCGGCGAACGCCCAGGAAGCCGAGGCGCAGGTGTATTCCATTCCCACCGACACTTTTACCGTCAGCGGACGGACGGTTAATTTGGGCGAACCGCTGTTGTCAATCATCGCCTCCGTCGCCGGAGATCCGGTTAATTTCGGGGCTTTGGCGAATGTGGTGAACAGGATTGATCCTTTAACGGGTAATACCGTTGGCCCGGAGACGGGCGGGCTGCAAAACGGATTGCCGGTTTTTCTCGGCACGGTGGCGGCGAAAGGCCATGTTCTCCGTATCCGCTTAGCCGCAGGTGTGGATAGTACTGTTCGCGTGTATGATGCGGACGGAACTTTGGCGGTCGCCGCCGGAGAATTGCCGACGGTGCGCAAAACCACCAGCGACAGGGTGGCGAGCGAGTTCTTTCTTCTGGCGACCAACAGCGTTTGGATGACGACGACCGTCGCCGTACGTGGTGCGCAGGGCTATCTTGAACCGACTTGCGGCGGGGATACGCCGAGATTATCCGCCGACGGTTCGATTTGCGAAGCCACCGACGCAACCGAAGCCGCTTCCGATTCCGCCCCCGGCGGCGACGGCAACGCCCGGGATTTGGCGGTCATCGGTTTGGGCGTCGGCGTCGTCGGATTTATGGCGGCATACCTTTCGGGCGGCGATTTTTCGCTGTTCAATTTCGCCCCCGATTACGGATATTCGTTGACCGAAAGCGGCTACTCCGTGAACACCGGCGGGCGGCTGGATTTCCATAAAGACAACTGGCATTTGTATTCCGCCGTTGGACAGGAAAACGCGAACGGCAAATTCGGCGATTTCCGCTACGAAAGCGGCGGCGAATACACCGCCGATTTTTGGACGGCGGCGTTTTCCGAAACCGTGCAGGGCGAAACCGCCGATTATCGCTTTTCGCTTTCGGCGGATTACAAAGGCGGAATTTGGAAAGTATCGCCGACGTACCGTCTGCATTCGCATTTTGCGGACGAGGAGTTTGAGACGCAAAATTCGCTGAATTTGCGGGGCGTTCTCCGCTACAATCGCTGGACGATTTCGCCGTCCGCCGGGTTCCGTTGGGAATCGGCGGACGAGTTCGGCGACAACGCCCGCTTCAATTTGTCGGCGGTGCGGCGGTTTTAGGAAGGGGATTCCTGCTACGCAGGAAAGAGATTCCGGCTTTCGCCGGAATGGTGTTTTTTTATATTTTCGGATACCGCCAGATTTGGTATTGTCCGCAAAGACAAAAAGCACCGCCATTCCGGCGAAAGCCGGAATCTCTTTAATTCCATTCCTGCGAAGGCAGGAATCTCCTCGCCGTAGGCGCAAACTGTCGCCGAAGGCGTACAATTTCCCGCCGCTTTGCGGCGGCGGAGATTCCTGCCTTCGCAGGAATGGGACGGTCTCTTTCGCGTTAAAAAACGAAGGTGGCGCGGAAGATTTGACCGCCGAGAGTCGCGCCCAGCACCGAATTTTCGTCCGCCGCCGCGAGATGGACAATCGCGCCGCGCAACGGCAGGGAATCCAAAACGCGTCCGTCGTCCGGCGCCAGCGCGGTCAGCGAATTATTCCGCGTACCGGCGAGCAGCGCGCCGCGCACGAACGCCACCGCCGTCGCCGAGTCCGAATCCCGCCGCCATAACTCTTCGCCGTCCCGCGCCGAATATGCGCGGACGCCGCCGTCAATGTCCGCCGCGAATACCCGCGCCGCGTCAAGGTCAATCGCCGCCCGCCGCGACGCCGACAACGGCGCGCGCCACAGCAATTCGCCGTCCGCCGCGCGCATACAGCCGATATGCCCCTGATACGCCGCCGCGCAAATGATGTCGCCGCGCCGCGCCGGAGTCGTCACATCCAAAATATTCGCGAACGAATGCGAACTGCGCGGCGACGCCAGACGGGTGTTCCACGCCACGCGCCCGTCTTCGCGCCGCAACGCCACCACGACGCCGTTGTCGATTCCCGCGTAAATCCGCCCGCCGTCCGTCGTCGGCGAAGAATCCAGCGGCGTGCGCAGCAGATTTTTCAGCGGCGAAACATAGCGCCACAGCAAATCGCCGCGCCGCGCGGAATAGGCGCCGAGACGCCCGTCGTGTCCCAGTACGAACACATTTCCGTCCGCCACCAGCGGCGGCGAAGTAATGCGCGTTTTCATCTCCCGCCGCCACAATTCTTCGCCGTCCCGGGAATACGCCGCCAGGACGCCGTCTTCGCGCGCCGCCGCCACGATTTCGCCGTCGCATCCGGCGGCGCCGGCGATCACCCCGCCGCCCTTTAGAATTTCTATCGGCGGAGAGACGTCGCCGCCGTCCGCCAGACGCAAAAAGAACGCCTCGCCGCGCGCATTCACCGCGCAAACAATGTCGCCGGCGAGAGTCGGACGCAACAATTCCGAATAGGCGCCGATGTCGCGGCTCCAATCCAGACGCAATTCGCCGCGCGCGTTTTCCGCCGGAATCGCGGACGCGGAAATCGCCGGGGCGTCCGCCGCCTCGCCGCCGCAGGAGGACAAAAACAGAACGACCGCCGCCGAAATAAAACGCCGCATTATTTTTAAGACGCCGTCTCCGGCGCGGCGTCCGATTCCGAATTCGGCGCGGAAGACGGCAGCGAAACGGACGCGCCGATTTTGAGATTGAGCGCGGGAATGTGCGACGAAAACGATTCGGCGGCGGCGTCCCGCGCCCGCAAATAGGCGTCCCGCGCCGCCCGCGGATGTCCGGCGACATAATGCGCGTCGCCGCGCCGTTCGGCGAACAACATTTGCATCGCCGGCGCGGCGTCCGTTTCGTGTTCTTCCAGCAGCGCGATCGCCGCGCCGGTTTCGCCGGAGTTGATCAGCGTTTCCGCCCGCCGCAAAACGAGCAGCAGACGCAGTCCGTCGTCGGTCTCCCGCGTCGCCGCTTCGCGCAATTTTTCCGCGGCGTCCGCGGCGCCCGCCGAAGCCATGACGGCCAAAGCCATCCCGCGCAACTGCGGAAATTCCTCCCCGTCAATGCGCGAAAGCGCGTTTTCCGCCGCCGCGAAGTTTTCGTTTTCCGCCGCCCGCATCACCGCGAACAGCGCGTCCCCCGCCGCCCGCCGCGCGCGGTCGGCGGAAACCGTCTGATAGGAAAGTCCGGCCACGGCGGATAAAATCATCAACGTCGCCGCGACGATATGAAGTTTGTACGAATCCCACGCGCCGCGCAGGCGTTCCAGCATTTCCTCGTTCATTTCGCTCATTCGTCGTTGTTCTCCGTGTCGTCGCCCGCGAGAAACGCCGCGGCGACCGCCGCGGCGCGGGCGAGCGGCGGCGATTTTTGCGCGCCGTCCCGCATTCTCTTAATGGCGATTGTGCCGCATTTTTCCTCGTTTTCGCCGACAATCGCCGCCAGCGGCGATCCCGCCGCGTCCGCCTTTTTGAGTTGTTTGCCGATGTTGCCGCCGCCGTCGTGCCGCCGCACCGAAATTCCGCCGTCCCGCAGCGATTCCGCGGCGCGAATGCAATATTCCGCGCCGCCGCCCGCCGCCAGCAAAATGCAGTCGGGCGGCGCGGCGGCGGAAGATTGAGTCAGCGCGACGAGACGATCCAGCCCCAGCGCGAAGCCGCAGCCGTGCAGAGGCGGGCCGCCGATTTGCGCCGACAGTCCGTCGTATCGCCCGCCGCCGCAAAGCGCGTTTTGCCGCCGCCCGTCGTCTTTTAACGCCCATTCAAACACGGTCAAATTATAATAGTCCAGCCCGCGCACCAGAGACGGCGTTTCGGTAAATTCAATTCCGGCGGCGGCGAGAATGTTTTGCACTTCCTCCAAATGGCGGCGCGATTCCGCGCCCAGAAATTCGCGCAGTTGCGGGGCGTCTTTCGCGGCGGCGACGGCGGCGGCGTCCTTGCCGTCCAAAATCCGCATCGGATTGTCGTCGATGCGCGCCCGCGCGGAGTCGTCCAAATCGGCGGCGCGGCGGCGAAAATGGGCGGACAATTTCTTTCGGTACGCGGCGCGTTCGGCGGGCGCGCCGAGATTGTTGATGAACAGTTGCAGAGAGGAATCCACTTTTAATTCCCGCCACAAACGCGCCGCCATCAGAATTTGTTCGGCGTCTATGGCGGGGTCGGGCGCGCCCGCGCCGATCGCTTCCGCGCCGAGTTGCCAGAATTGGCGGTAGCGATCCTTTTGCGGGCGTTCGCGGCGGAACATCGGGCCGCCGTACCAAACTCGCGCGACGCCGCCGCGATGCAAATTCGCCGCCGCCGCCGCGCGCACCGCCGGCACCGTCGCCTCCGGACGCAGGCACAATTCGTCGCCGGAAAGGTCGGCGAAGGCGTACATTTCTTTTTGTACGATGTCGCTGTCTTCGCCGAGTTGCCGCCGGAACAATTCCGCGCGTTCCACGACCGGCGTGCGGATTTCGCCGTAGCCGTAGCGCGCGAAACAGTCGGCGGCGGCGGATTCCACGCGCCGCCATTCGCCGGTGTCGGCGGGCAGCAAATCGCGCATGCCGCGCACGGAAGAAATCAGAGTCATCGGAAA
>JBPCXA010000156.1:0-2822 GCA_051008975.1 Gammaproteobacteria bacterium | reverse complement strand
TCGCGGTGGTCGGCGGCGGACGGGACGAAAAAATCATGCGCGCGGCGGAAAAGTTATACGATTCTTTGCGCGCGGCGGGCGCGGACACGCTTTTGGACGACCGCGATTTGCGTCCGGGCGTGATGTTCGCGGAGTTGGATTTGCTCGGCGTTCCGCATCGTTTTGTGATCGGCGCGCGCGGACTGCAAAGCGGCGTCGCGGAATACAAACACCGCACTTCCGACGCGCCGCAAAACATTCCGCTGGAAGACGCCGCCTCCTTCCTCCGCGAAAAAATCGCCGAAACCGCCTGACTCCCGTCCGTCATTTTCGCGCCTACGGCGCGGAGATTTCGGTCCCCGCGTTCGCGAGGATAAACTTTCGCCGGAATGGCATATTTTATATTTTCGGATACCGCCGCATTCGGCATTGTCCGCAAAAACAAAAAGAACCCGCCATTCCGGCGAAAGCCGGAATCTCATTCGCCGAAGGCGAATTCCTTGTTTGCGCTTTCGCGCAAAGAGATTCCTGCTTTCGCAGGAATGGGATTCTTTTTATTCCGCGCTTTTTGCGTCTTCGGCGGCGGGCGGGAGTTGTTAAAACTCCCGAAGCCAGAACAGTTTGGCGGCGGATTCTTTGTCCTCCAAACTACGGTAGAAACCGATGCGCCAATAGTTTTCCGGCTCGCCGATTCTGGCGTCTATCGCCATTCTCGTTCTGGCGATTTGCGGCGCGGACAACGGCGATTCAATTCGCAAATGATACGAATCATCGTGCGACAAAACTTTGTCGGCGAAAATACCGGCGGCGAATCCCCGCAAGCGGGTATTCCGATAAATTTCGGAATTGATGCGTCCGTTGACGCCCTGCACATAGATCGCGAAGCCGGATGTGAAATCGCGGATCGCCGTCAACTTGTTGTAGTGCAAAGCCGTGCGTCCGCCGTTTTGGCGTTTGTAGCCGCTTTCGGCGAACGCGGAAAAACCGGACGAGTTAGGCGATTCGCCGGTCGTCGATTCGTCCGCCTCGCCGAACAAATGGAAACGGTGTTCCAAATGAAAGTCGCGCAGTTGCGAATCGTTCGCGGTGAAAAAGAAATTCTTTAACCGTACCGCGTGTTTTTCGTCCAGCAAACCGCGCAGACCTTCGCGCAAATTGAAAGGAAAAGTCATGCGGCTGTCGCCGAGATTTTGCGTGGGCATCCAGTTGTCGTCCAAAAAGAATTCGCCCGCCCCGGCGGTGCAGGCGGTTCTTTGCCGGTTGGGGCCGCCCGTGTTTTCGTTTCGGGCGAAAAAGAATTCGCCGCCCGATTCATACACGCGGAAAATATTCAATTCGTTCGCGGGGGCGGCGGCGACGGCGGCGGGGCTTCCAAGCGCCGCGTTATCCCACAATACAATGACATCGCCTTCGTCCAGCGAGTCGTTGTCAACGCCGAAACCGGGCAATCCGGTGTCCAGATTGGCGGAGAGGCTCTGCAAATAACTCCCGTCCGCGTTCCGCCGAAAAAACAAAGTCCACGGAATGCCGACGGCGTCGCTGATCGCCGCATAGATTTCCGCGATACTTGAAGACGGATTCACAGTCAGGGCGGGGAGGGTTAAATCAATATCGCCGGCGGCGGCCGCAAATATCCGCCGCTCCAAGGCGGAATCGGTCGCGCACATCGCCCGCAACGCCAATTCCGAATCGGCGACGCACATGCCGGAACCCGGCGGATCTTCGGACGACCCGGCGGGGCATCCGCAGCCGCCGAATCCGTCCGCCACAAATTGTCCCGGGCATACCTGCTGCATAACGCACATTCCGGCGCCGTCGTCCACATAGTCGTTGGCGGTGTCGCATTGGCAGCCGCCGATCCCGTCCGCTATTTCGCCGGTCGTGCATACTTGCTGCATCACGCAAGAGCCGCCGACATCTATATGTCCGGAAGAACATTGGCAACCGCCGAATCCGTCCATTTCTTCGCCGGTCGCCGTACATGATTGTTCCACAACGCAGTCGCCGTTTCTGTCGGCGACCATTCCGTCGGAACATTGAGGCGTTTGAGTCGTGCCGCCGTTAACGGCGGTGGACGGAGTATTGTCGTCCCGGTTGTTTTTGTCGATGGCGGTGGCACCGGCGAAAATTCCCGCCGCAATCACAAATCCGCCCAGCGGCGACGAAAGAAATTCAATCAAACCGCCGCCGCCCTCCGCCGCCCCGAATTCTTCGGCGGGCAAATCAAACGGTTCGGGATTTAATGAAAACGGATGCGCGGAAAACTCCGTTTTTGTCGACGAATTAAATTCGTCATACTGCAGATAATCGGAATAGCGGAATCCTTCGCCGATTTTCGCACCGTCGTTTTCGGCGGCGTTTTTGTCGGCGGCGGCGAAATTTTCCGCCGCAAACGCCGCCCCGGTCAGCGCGAAAATCGCGCCGAGAACAACACTGCAAAAAGCGAATTTAACGCGCAAATACAAGGAGTTAAACATCCCCCCCCCCCCCCCCTTGTTGCACCGCAAAAATGGCACTATTCGCGCCAAAAACCGCCCCGTACGGGCGGCGAATCGTAAAAATGAAGTTTCTCATACAAATGCTCCTCAATGCTTAAAATCGCCCCTCTACGGACGCTTTTGGCATTTTAACACGAAAATTCCAAAAAATGCAACTTTTTTTTGCCGAATGCAAAATAAATTTTTGGGCGGCGGTGGCGGCGGATTCGCCTTGCGGCGAAAGAGATTCCGGTCCCCGCGTTCGCGAGGATAAACTTTCGCCGGAATGGCGGCACTTTTAACCTTTTAATTAAGATACGCCATTCCGGCGAAAGCCGGAATCTCTTTAATTCCATTCCTGCGAAG
>JBPCXA010000155.1:0-5984 GCA_051008975.1 Gammaproteobacteria bacterium | reverse complement strand
ATCTCGTCGCCGCCGGACGCGCGGCGGATACGCCGGCGGCGGTGATTTGCGCCGGCACGACCGCCGCGCAGCGCGTCATTGTCGGCGCGCTTTCCGACATCGCCGCGCGCGCCGAAAAAGTTCTCGTATCGCCCGCCTTGCTTGTCATAGGCGACGTCGTTTCGCTGCGCTGCGAAATCGCGCCGCCGATGGAAATGGAACCGCCCTTTCCGCAATTGTCGCCGCCGTCCGCCACCGCCGATACGGAATCGCTATGGGCAAAACCGGAGTTATATTCGCCGCCGAATTCCGCGGACGCGCGTTCATTTGTACCGGTACCGCGACAAACGCCGCCGCCCGCCGCTGGGAAAACCGATGCTGTCGCCTGAACAAATGCGGCAGGTGGAGCAGTTGTCGGGGCAACTCGCGCCGCGGCAATTGGACTGGCTCAGCGGCTATCTGGCGGGGCTGCATTCCGCGCCGGCCGCCGTACCGTCTTTGCAAATTTCCGAACCGCCGCGCGCGACGGTGTTGTACGGCTCGCAGACCGGCAACGGCAAAATTCTCGCCGAACAGGCGGCGGCGGCGATTCGGCAACGGGGGCTGGCGGCGGCGGTGATTTCCATGGGCGACTACAAAACCGCGCGTTTGAAGAAGGAACGGTTTTTGTTCGTCGTCGTCAGCACGCACGGCGAGGGCGATCCGCCCGATTCGGCGGCGGAGTTTTTTGATTTTTTGCGCGGGACGCGCGCGCCGAAGCTGCCCGAATTGTCGTATTCGGTGCTGGCGTTGGGCGACAGCAGCTACGATCATTTTTGCCGCGCCGGGCGTGATTTGGACGCCCGTTTGCGCGCCCTCGGCGCGTCTCCGCTCGCCGAATTGACCGAATGCGACTTGGATTTTGAGCGCGGCGCGGCGCGCTGGCGGGACGCGGCGGTGGAATCGCTGGCGCGGGCGGCGGACGCGAAACCCGCCGCCGCCGCCGAATCCGTCGCTTCCGCCGCGTCCGCGTACAATCGGCAGCATCCGTTTTCCGCGCCGGTGCTGGCGAATGTCGCGTTGAACGGCGAACGGGGAACGCGGCATTTGGAATTGTCTTTGGAAGGTTCGGGATTAATGTACCGCCCCGGCGATTCGCTGGGCGTCTGGCCGCAAAACTCCGGCGAACTCGCGATGCAGACCGCCGCGATGCTGGGGCTGGAATGGGGCGGCGAAATGGAATTGCACGGCGAACGCGCCGCAGTTTCGGAATGGCTGTCGTCCCGTCTGGATTTGGCGATGCCGACTCCGGCGGCGCTCGTCCGCTACGCCGCCGTCTGCGGCGCGGACGGTTTCGCCGATTCCGCCGCCGCCAAACAATACGCCGCCGGCCGCGACTGGCGCGACGTGCTGCGCGCCTTTCCGCCGCCGCCCGGCGCCGCGAAGGCGGCCTTGGAATGCGTCCGCCGTCTGACGCCGCGCCTGTATTCCGCCGCCTCTTCGGCGCGCGCGCGGGAGGACGAGGCGCATCTTTTGGTCGCTCGCGATTTGTATTACGACGCCGCCGGACGCGCGCGATTCGGCGTCTGCTCCTCGTATTTGGAGGGACTGCGGGAGGGCGATTCGGCGAAAGTGTTCGTGCAGCCGAACGAAAATTTTCATCTGCCGGACGACGACAATGCGGCGTTGATTATGATCGGCCCCGGCACCGGAATCGCGCCGTTCCGGGCGTTTCTCGAAGAGCGCGAGGAACGCGGCGGCGGCGGCAAAAACTGGCTGTTTTTCGGCGAGCGGCGGCGGCGCGAAGACTTTTATTATCAAACCGAATGGCTCTCGCGGATGAAAACCGGCGCGCTGGCGCGGATGGACGCGGCGTTCTCCCGCGACTATGCTACAAAAGTGTATGTGCAGCACAAAATGCGCCGCCGCGCCGCGCCGCTGTGGGAATGGATGCGCGACGGCGCGCATGTGTATGTGTGCGGCGACGAACGGCGGATGGCCGCCGACGTGCATTCCGAACTGTGCGCGATTGTCCGCGCGCACGGCGAAGACGGCGATTCTTTTTTGGAAAAAATGCGGACGGCGGGGAGGTATCAGCGCGATGTCTATTGAAAAATCCAACGGCAAAACGCCGGGCGACAACCCGGCGGACGACAAAGCGGCGACGCGGCGGACGGCGGAAATCGCGGCGGACGGCGGCGAAACTCCGCGCCCCAAACCGGCGGACGCGCTGGCGGAAAATCCCTCGCCGGTGGAGGTGATTAAAGACCGCGCCGACTATTTGCGCGGCGGCATCGTCGCCGGACTGGCGGACGAATTGACCGGCGGGCTGGCGGAGGACGACCAGAGTTTAATCAAGTTTCACGGCATTTATCAGCAGGACGACCGCGATTCGCGGACGGCGCGGGCGGCGCGAAAGTTGGAGCCGGATTATTCGTTTATGATCCGCCTGCGCGTACCGGGCGGCATGCTTTCGCCGGCGCAGTGGCTGGCGGTGGACGCCGCCGCCGCCGATCTCACCTCCGCCGGAAGTATCCGCCTGACCACCCGCCAGACGCTGCAATTTCACGGCGTCGCCAGGGACAATATCCGCCCGCTGCTGCAAACTTGCGCGCGCCGCCTGCTGGATTCCGTCGCCGCCTGCGGCGACGTCAACCGCAACGTGATGTGTTCGCCGCATGCCGGATTGTCGTCCGCGCACGCCGCCGCGCACGCCGTCGCCGCGCAAATCAGCGAAATGCTGCTGCCGCATAGCCGCGCCTATTGCGAAATCTGGCTGGGCGAGGAAAAAGTCGCCGCCGGCCCGTCGTTTCGTCCGCCGGAACCGCTGTACGGAAAACATTATCTGCCGCGCAAGTTCAAAATCGCCGTCGCCGTGCCGCCGGCGAACGACGTGGATGTGTATTCGCAGGATGTCGGTTTTGTCGCGGTCGTCCGAGACGGCAAACTGCGCGGTTTCAACGTCCTCGCCGGCGGCGGGCTGGGGATGACCTTCGGCGCGCGCGAAACTTATCCGCGTTTGGCCGAACCGCTGGGATTTTGCGCGCCGTCGCAGGCGGCGGATGTCGCGTGGCATCTCGCCGCATTGCAGCGCGACTACGGCGACCGCAGCGACCGCAAAAAGGCGCGGTTTAAGTATACGATCGCAAAATTGGGTTTGGAATTCGTGCGCGCGGAACTGTGCCGCCGTCTGGGTTTTGTCTTGCCGCCGTGCGAGGCAACGCCGCAATGGACGCACCGCGACGATGTTCTCGGCTGGCGGCGGCGTCCCGACGGGCGGTGGGATTTGGGCGTGTTCGTGGAGAACGGACGCATCGCGGACGGCGCGCCGCTAAAAAACGCCCTGCGCGAGGCGGCGGCGTTGTCGTGCTGCGATTTTTTGATGACGCCGAACCAGAACATCATGCTCGTCAACATCAAGTCGCGCGGGCGGGTGGAAAAAGTGTTCGCGCGGCGCGGCGTATCTTTGGATTTTTCCGCGCTGTCGGGAATGCGCAAAAACGCGATGGCGTGCGTGGCGTTGCCGACCTGCCCGCTGGCGTTCGCCGAGGCGGAGCGGTATCTGCCGTCTCTGGTGGCGAAACTGGAAACCGAACTCGCGCGCCACGATTTGCAAAAAGACGCGGTGAGCATCCGCATGACCGGCTGCCCGAACGGCTGCGCCCGCCCCTATTTGGGCGAAATCGGATTGACCGGAAAATCGCCCGGCCGCTACAACTTATATTTGGGCGCGGCGGCGGACGGTTCGCGTTTGTCGGCGTTGGCGGGGCGGAATTTGCGCGAGGCGGACATTATCGCCGCTTTGTCGCCGCTGTTCGCCGAATACGCCGCCGCCCGCGAGAACGGCGAGGGATTCGGCGATTTTCTCGTCCGCGCCGGCAAGGTGCGTCCGCCCGCCGCCCCCGCCGATTTTCACGATTGAACGCGGCGAAGCGGACGTTCCCCGCCGTTTTCCCTAAAACGGAATCCGGTGTAAGAAAAAATCCCGCGTCCGCGCGGCGTTTCCGCGAAAAAATCCGCAAATAAAAAAAACGGATTCGGGCGCATTTTTTTGCGAAAATTTTGCGAATACGTGCTATAATGCCGCAACGCCGCCGGGAAAGCGGCGGACGGGAAGCCGAAAGGAATACACGATGAACACGAAAATATTGCTGGGGACGGTGTTGACGGCGGCGGTCGCCGCTTCCGGTTGCTCCACCATCCTGCGCGGGACGTACGAAAAAGTGGAGATTGTCAGCACGCCGCCGCAGGCGTTGTGCCGCATTTATCGCGACAGCGAGGGATACCTGAAATCGGTCGACACGCCGGGCGCGGTCTATGTCCCGCGCGCCGCCGAGCCGATTCGGGTGGTATGCAAAAAGGACGGCTATAAAACCGCGTCCGTCGTCGCGTCTCCGGTGAAAACCTCCGACATCGTCGGCAACGCGGCGGGAGTCGCGGCCGGCAGCGGCGGGGTGATGATCGGCGGCGCGTTTATTGACGGCATTGCGGGCGCGAATCAGGATCTGCCCGACGTCATTTCCGTCAATATGCAGCGCGCCGACGGCTGATCTTTCCCGTTTCGCCCGCCGCCTGTTTCCGGCGGGCGGCGGATTTCTTTTTGGGGATAAATTCGGCGCGAACTCGCCGATGTACGCGCGTTCCCGCGATTCCGTTTTATGGCGCGGCGGCGCGATTCCGGCGTTATGCGGACGGTTTCGGAGTTTCGTTTTTGGTCGCGATTTTTTTCGTCCGCGATTTTTTGGACGGAGCGGCGGCGGCGGACGTTTTTTCCAGACGGGCGATTTGTTTTTCCATTTCCCGCAGCCGGATGACCGCGCGCGCGAGCATTTCGCAGTGCGCGTCAAACTCTTCGCGCCCGACGACGTTCAGGCGGGCGAGAATTGCGGCGGCGGTTTCGCGGGCGTTTTTCTTAAACTCCTCCGCCGGGACGCCCTCCAAAATCCGCGCGAGTCGTTCGCGCAGTCCGGCGGAATATGCGGAATTTTCGTCGTTCATCGCGCCGCCGCCAGCCGAAAAGTAAGCATCCGATAGGGCGGCAAAAGCGCGAAAATCATCAGCGCCTTGACCGCCAAATCGCCCGCCGCCAGCGTCGCCCACGGCAAACCGCCGCCGCCGAAGGCGAGAAAGAAAAACAAAAAAGTGTCCGCCGCGGACGCCGGCGCGGAGGACGCCAGCGGCGGCAGCCACCACGCGGCGCGCCGCAGCCGGTGAAACACCGCCACATCCAAAAATTGCGCAACGGCGAACGCCGTCCCGGACGCGAAGGCGATCCGCGCCGCGACGGCGGCGGTTTCGCCGCCCGAATACACCGCGGCGAACGACAGCGGCAGCCCGCAGACAAATCCGGCGCACACCACTTTGCGGGCGCAGCCGGGACCGGCGGCGCGATTGACGCAGTCCGTCACCAAAAACGCCAGCGGATAACTGAACGCCGCCCAGGTCAGAAAATCGCCGAGCGGAATCAACACCAAATAATTGGAAAGCGCCAGCACCAGCGCCATCGCCGCCGCGCCGCCCCAAAAAATCTTGTCGCGCATATCCCGCATTGTACCGGCTTTCCCGCCGCCCGACAATCCGCGCGCAAAAAATTCCGTTTCCGCGTTCACCCGCGTCCCATTCCGCCCCCCGTCCCATTCCTGCGAAGGCAGGAATCTCCGCCGCCGCAAAGCGGCGGGAAATTGTAAACGCCTTCGGCGACAATTACCGCCTTCGGCGATGAGATTCCTGCCTTCGCAGGAATGGAATTAAAGAGATTCCGGCTTTCGCCGGAATGGCGGTTTTTTTATATTTTCGGATACCGCCAAATTCGGCATTGTCCGCAAAAACAAAAAACACCGCCATTCCGGCGAAAGCCGGAATCTCATTCCTGCGTAGCAGGAATCCTCCTCCTTAAAAACGCCGCACCGCCGACAAATTGAATCGGGCGTTGTCGCCGAACTCGTCCGCCGATTCCCAGCGGAATCCCGCCGAAGGCGAAATCGTCCAGCGGTTATAACGAAGAATGCCTTCCAGATTCAGCGAAT
>JBPCXA010000154.1:0-4656 GCA_051008975.1 Gammaproteobacteria bacterium | reverse complement strand
GCGCTGTATTTTCTCGCGGCGTTTTTGGGAATCGCGTGTTTTATCGTAATGCGGAAGATTCACGGTTCGCGTTTCGGTCTCGCGTTGAACGCGATCCGCGACGACGAGGACAAAGCCGAGGCGATGGGACTGCCGGTCGCGAAATGCAAGGTGATGTCGTGGACGGTGTCGGCGTTCTTTTTGGGACTGGCGGGGGCGTTGACCGGCCACATTATCGGATTCATAGATCCCACCGAGGTGGCGTTCGCCGGCGCGACTTTCGGCGTGTGGATGGTGCTGATGGCGGTGCTGGGCGGCAAGGGGACTTTGTGGGGGCCGGTCGTCGGCGCGCTGCTGTTTCAATTCTTCAAGGAATTCTTTTGGACGTATTTCTTGGGATGGCAGTATGTGATGCTGGGATTTTTAATCGTCGCGGCGGTGGTGTTTTTCCCGGACGGCGTCGCCGGTTTTTGGCGGCGGCGTTTTCACGGGGGGGGGGCTGGTATTGAAAAGGAGCGCGCGCGATGAGCGAAATATTGCTGCGCGCGGATTCGGTCTGCAAAAACTTCGGCGGCATCGCGGCGAACGACAATATTTCGCTGCGGGTCGCGAAAGGCGACATCGTCGGACTCATCGGCCCCAACGGTTCGGGCAAGAGTACGCTGTTCAATTTAATCTGCGGCGCGACTCCGGCGGACGGCGGCGGCGTGTATTTCGCCGGACGCGACATTACTTCAATGTCGTCCGCGCAAATTGCGCGCGCCGGACTTGTGCGCACCTTCCAGCAAACGCGGGTGTATCGGGGAATGACATGTATGGATAATATGCGGATTTCCGCGCCCGGCGCGGACTGGCTGCGTCCGCCGCCGCCGCGACTCGACGCCGAGGCGATGGAACTGCTTTCGTTCGTGGGATTGGAAACGAAGCGCGCGCAAGCGGCGGGATCGCTTTCGTTCGGGCAGCAAAAACTTTTGGAATTGGCGATGGCGTTGATCGCGCGTCCGACGATGCTGCTGCTGGACGAACCGACCGCCGGAATTAATCCGACATTGATCAACGGCGTGCTGGCGCGTTTGAAGACGGTGAACGAAACCTTCGGAATTACGCTGCTGGTGATAGAGCATAATATGCGCGTGATTATGAACCTCGCGCGACATATTTATTGTCTGGCGCACGGGCGGCTTTTGGCGGAGGGCGGCGCTGCCGAAATCCAAAACGATCCGCGCGTCATCGACGCCTATCTGGGAAAGCGATGAATCGCGCGCGCATATTCCGGCAAGGCGTCTCCGGCTACGGCGGCGGCGACGTTTCGGTCAACATCTCCGCCGAAAAAGTGAACGAAGAAGCGCGCGCGTTGTCCGGCGGGGGCGCGCCCGGTTTTGATTCCCTTAAACAATTGGCCGGCGGCGGAGAATTTTTGACTTTGCGCGGACTGCGCGCCGGCTACGGGCGGATAGAAATTTTGCGCGATTTTAATCTGTGTCTGGGGCGCGGCGGATCGCTTTGTCTGGTGGGGCCGAACGGCGCCGGAAAATCCACCGTGCTGCACGCGATATACGGAATCGCCGACCGTCTCGGCGGCGAAATTATGCTGGACGGACGCGACATCGGCGCGCTGCCGTCCGACAAAAAACTCTCGGCGGGCGCGGCGTATATTATGCAGGACAATTCCATCTTCGCCGACATGACGGTGGAGGAAAATTTATTGACGGGGGGGTATGTATTGCCGTCCGTGCGGGACGCGCGCGAGGCGGCGGAGCGCATATTCGCCAAATACGGGCGGCTGGCGAAGCGGCGCGGACAAAAGGCCGGCGCGCTTTCGGGCGGCGAACGCCGACTGCTGGAAATCTCGCGCGCGCTGATTACAAATCCGTCCCTGCTGCTGGTGGACGAGCCGTCCATCGGCTTGGAGCCGCGCTATATTGATATGGTATTTGAGATTCTCGCCGATCTGCGCGACCGCGAAAACAAGACGATTTTGATGGTGGAGCAGAACGCCAAAAAAGGTCTCGCCTTCGCCGACATCGGTTATGTGCTGGCGGCGGGCGAACTGGCGCTGGCGGGAACGGGCGCGGAACTGCTGGAAAATCCGGCGGTCGGCCGCCTGTTTTTGGGCGGATAATTTTTTGCGCGGACATGTTCCGCAATTCGCGTTTTTGTGATACAATACGGACAAATCCGCGAACGCGGGGAAAGGAGACGGGAATGGGACATGAACTTCGGTACGAGATGGGCAATGCTGGCGACATTATCAAGCACGGATTACTCGCCGAGTTTGTCCGGTGGTATAAATCCGCCGTGGGTGAATGTTTGCGATTCGCCGATCCGTTCGGCGGCTGTCCGTGGGGTGATTTGAATCACGTCGTGGGCGGACGTTTGGCGAAATTAAAAAACTCCGCCTTGTCGGATGCATATCCGCGAGACGAAAACAAGTATTTCGGTTCCAGCCACTTGGTGCGCCAAGCGGCGGGCGAGTTTCCCGTGAACATTTATGTGTCCGATAAAGACGAGGACGCGCGTTGTAAGTTGGACAATTCTTTCTCGGAGTATCGGAATTGTATGGAATTGATAAAGGATCTGCCGCCCGGCAACGACGGCTACGCCATTTTGGACGGCGGGCGTCCGGAGAACTACGATCTGATTTTGATCGATCCGTACAGTGAATTTTTGCTGGAAGAGTGCAATCGCGGGAATAAACGATTTAATGCGATTTTGTCGTTGACGGAAGCGTGCGATTCGTTTTTCGCCGTATTCATTCTGGACAAGAAGGAAAATCATGTTCATCGGAATCTCCGAAAAGTCCGAGAGCAGATGTTGGAGCGCGAAGTATTGTTGTCTTTGCGCTGTCCGAAAATGGTAGGCGAGAGGCATGCCTACGAAATGTGGCTGATTTCCAGCTGCTTGAAAAATCAACAGGCGACCGCGGATTTGCGGACGCGTCTGCGGGCGTTCTCTTCGGCGGCGGAGAAGGCGTTGGATTTGGAAAATATGGTATCCTCCGGCGGCGGGGAGGAATTCTCACGGCCGAAAATTATGCATTGGGGGCTGGGCGATGAATGAGATTGTTCCGTGTTGGAGGATTTTCCGCCGCAGAGTCGCAGATATTTTTTGCGCCAGAAAGGAAAATATGCGCGGGAATTAGTGTATAATACTCCCGTCGTGTTCCGGGAGTTGCAAATCGGACGGGCGGGATAGTGTAAAATTCGGGGTTCCGAAGGAGTTTTTTAATGATTACTTTTTTACAAATTGTCTGTGCTTGTATCGTGCTGTATGGCATGTTTGCGCAGATAGGGTGGCTGATTGTCATTGCGGGGGTGGCTATTTTCATGTTAGACAATTTGCGGGATCCGCCGCCTCCTTCGCCGACACGGCGTACCGGAGTATTCGGGTTTCCTCGGCCGGAAAAACAAGCGCGGAAGCGGGCGCGGACGGGCGATCGCGCGGTAATGGCGAATCGCCTGAGATTGGCGGTACAGGAAGGGCAAGCCGAGGTTGCCGAGTCGCTATTGGCGAAAGGAGCGAATCCGAATATTGCCGATAAAAGCGGCATTACGATATTGATGATGGCGGCAGGGCTCGGTCATGCCAAAGTGGTCAAGGTGCTGTTGTTGGCAGGCGCGAATCCAAACATGTCGGGTAAAGCCGGCGGGACGGTTGGCGGCTGGACGGCGTTGATGCTGGCGGCGTTGAACGGACACGCCGAAGTCGTCAAAATACTGTTGGCGACGGGCGCGGATCCGAATGCGCAAATTCTCGGCCGTCCTACGGCTTTAATGATTGCGGCACAAGAGGGGCATGCCGAGATCGTTAGTGTGCTGTTGGCGGCGGGGTCGGCGCGCTATAATGGCAATTTTAGAGGCGACTCGGCTTTAATAATTGCGGCGCGGGAATCTCGTGCCGAGGTTGTTAAGGTATTATTAGAAGCGGATAATCGTTCGTATGGATCAAACCACTTCGGTTGGACTGCGTTGATGTGCGCGGCCAAGAACGGACATGCCGAAATTGTCCAAATGTTGTTGGCGGCGAATGCAGACCCGGACGAGGTGTATGTTGACGAGCGGGATGATGAAGACCGCGAAGATCGTCTGTCCGATCTATTGACGATGATGGCAAAAGATCCGAAAGAGCCGGATATAACCGGCTGGACGGCTTTGATGGTTGCGACATATTATGGGCATGCCGAAATCGTTAATGCGCTGATGGCAGCGGGTGCTACACTGAATGCGGCGGCAGAGGATGGCAAGACGGCTTTGGATAGAGCCAAGGAGAAAGGATATGCCCAGATCGCCCGTATTTTGGAAGATGCGGGCGCCGCCGGGGAAACAATAGATTATCGTTCCCTGGATCCTGCCTTTCTGTCAGTGGAGGAAGACAAGCGGAGGAAATTACGCCGCCGCGCAACGGCAGGAAATTAGCACCTTGGGCGCGGAGATTCCGGCTTTCGCCGGAATGGCGGTACTTTTAATCTCTTAATTAAAGGCGAAATTTAATTCCGGTACTCTGGTTCTTCGCGGTCCAAAATCGCGCGCAGTTCGTTGAAGTGCGCGTCTTGATTCGGATATTCGTCCCACTGTTGCGCGGTTTGCGCGGCGATTTCGGGCGGGACGGTGAAAAGCGGCGCGCCGGACGACATCGCCAAATGTTGGTTGCGGCAGGCGCGCTCAAAATAATACAGCA
>JBPCXA010000153.1:0-4086 GCA_051008975.1 Gammaproteobacteria bacterium | reverse complement strand
TGGACAATTTCCAGCCGATCCATCAGCGGCGGCGGAATGTCCAAAGTGTTGGCGGTGGTGACGAACATCGCCTCCGACAAGTCAAAATCCAACTCCACATAATGATCGGAAAACGCCGCGTTCTGCTCCGGGTCCAAAACTTCCAGCAACGCCGAGGACGGATCGCCGCGAAAGTCGTAGCCCATTTTGTCAATTTCATCCAGGAGGATGATCGGATTTTTGACGGCGGCGCGAATCATCGCGTTAATGATTTTGCCCGGCATGGAGCCGACGTAGGTGCGGCGATGCCCGCGAATTTCGGCTTCGTCGCGCACGCCGCCCAGCGAAATGCGCCCGAAAACGCGACCCGTCGCGGACGCGATGCTGCGTCCCAGCGAGGTTTTGCCCACGCCCGGCGGACCGACAAAGCACAAAATCGGCGCCTTGCCGTTCGGCACCCGTTTTTGCACCGCCAGATATTCCAGAATCCGTTCCTTGATTTTGTCCAGTCCGTAATGATCGGAATCCAGAATCGCGCGCGCCTCGCCCGCCGACGCCGTCAGCGGCGTCCGCTTTTGCCACGGCAGCGACAGCACGGTGTCCAGATAGGTGCGCGTCACCGTCGCCTCCGCCGACATCGGCGGCATCAGTTTCAATTTGCGCATTTCCTGTTCGCACTTTTCGCGCGCCTGCACGCTCATTCCCGCCTTTTGGATTCGCTGTTTCAGCGAACTCATTTCGGAGCCCTGGTCGTCGCCGAGTTCGCGCTGGATGGCGCGCGCCTGCTCCTGCAAATAATATTCGCGGTGGTTTTTTTCCATCTGATTTTTGATCCGCCCGCGAATTTTGCGTTCAATTTTCTGCACCTCGGTTTCGCGCCCGATGAGCGCCAGCAACGCCCCGGCGCGCGCGGCGAGATCGGTCGTCTCCAGCATTTCCTGCCGCTTTTTGATATGCAGCGGGAAGAAACTGACGATATGATCCACCAGCCGTTCCAGGTCGTCAATTTCCTTCATTTTCGCCGACAGATCGTCGCCGATTTTGGGATTGATTTTGGCGTAGGCGACGACGGCGTTGCGGAACGCCCGGCGCATCGCCGCCGCCTCGTCTTCGGACGGGCGGTTGACGACCGGCAGCGGCGACACTTCGGCGGAAATCGCGCTGCCGTCTTCGGCGTCATATTCCGCCTTCCCGCGCGAAATGCCCTCCACCAGCACTTTGACCGTGCCGTCCGGCAGCCGCAGCATTTGCAAAACATTCGCCGCGCAGCCGACCGCGTATAAATCGTCCGCCGTCGGCGCGTCCGTATCGGGCGATTTTTGGGTGGCGAGAAAAACGCGCCCGCCCTCTTCCATCGCCTTGTTGAGGGCGTCCAAGGAAATCTTTCGCCCGACATACAGGGACAGCACGACGCGCGGAAATACCACGACATCGCGCAACGGCACGACCGGCATCGTCGCGTCATATTCCAGCCCGCCACCGCCGCCTTCGGACGCGGAACGGGAATCCGCGGTTTTAGAATCCGCACCCGAATCGGAATCCGAATCGGAATTCGCGCGGACGGAATCCGCGGAATCCTTTTCGTCCTTTTTGGCGGCGGCGGAATCGTCTGCGGCGGCGGAATCTTTTCGGGAATCGCGGGAATTACGGGAGTCGCGGGAATCGCTTTCGGCGAAGAAAGAATCGCCGCGCCCGCCGTCCTTGGCGCCGGCGGAATCGGAATCGCTTTTTTTCTTGGCGACGCCTTTCGTTCCGCCTTTCGCGCGTTTTACGTCTTTCGCGCCTTTTTCGTCCCCGTCCCCGTCCCGAATATCATCGCTCATCGTGTCCGCCTTCTCCGCGCTTTCGCGCCTGCAATATCTCTTTTATAACACACAAACCGCAAATTTCAAGAACGGGGCGGACGACGCGAAAGGCATCAATCCGTCGCGCGCGCGTTTGTCAATTCGCCGGCAGTACGAATATTTCGTTTTTCTTGATCATTTGCAGGCGGTGGCGCGCGACTTCTTCCAGCCGCGACGGATCGGTTTTGACCTCCCGCACGAGGACGCGCATTTCTTCTATTTCCAATTGCAGGCGGGCGTTTTGTCGGCGGTGTTCATGCACTTCGGCGCGCAGTTTCGCCGCCCGCGCCGCGCCGTCGCGCGGGTCGTATCCCGCCGAATACAGCAGCCACACGCCGCCCGCCGCAAACAGCAGCGTCGCCGCGTTGCACAGTCGCCGGTTCATTTTCCGCCCAACGCCGCCGCCCCGGCGAATTGCGCGGCGTCGCCGAGTTCCTCGGCGATTCGCAAAAGACGATTGTATTTCGCCGTCCGTTCGCCGCGGCAGGGCGCGCCGGCCTTGATTTGTCCGGCGTCCCACGCCACCGCCAAATCGGCCAAATCGGCGTATTCGGTGTCGCCGGAACGATGCGAAAACATCACGCCGTAGCCGGAATCGCGCGCGAGCTGCACCGCGCGGCGGGTTTCGCTCAATGTGCCGATTTGATTCGGTTTCGCCAGCAGCGCGTTCGCCGCCCGCATTTCTACGCCGCGCCGCAAACGCGCGCAGTCGGTGACAAAAAGATCGTCGCCGACGAGCTGCATATCGCCGCCCAGCCGCTCGGTCAGCAAACGCCAGCCGTCCCAGTCCTCCTCGGCGCAGCCGTCTTCAATGCTGACGATCGGATATTTTTCGCGCCACCGCGCGAATTTTTCGACGAGCGCCGCCGCGCCGCCGCGAAATTTTTCGCCCGGCAAATGATATTCGCGGTCGTCGTACAACTCCCCGGCGGCGACATCCAGCGCGATCGCGACCTGTCGCCCGGGTTCGAAACCGGCGCGTCCGACGGCTTCGGCGAGCAAATCCAACGCCGCCTCGGTATCGGGCAAATCGGGGGCGAAACCGCCCTCGTCGCCGACCGCGGTGGAAAGCCCGCGCCGGGCGAGTATGTTTTTCAGGGCGTGAAATACCTCCGCGCCGGCGAACAGGGCGGACGGAAAATCGGCGAATCCGAGCGGCACCGCCATAAACTCCTGCACGTCCAAATTGTTGTCGGCGTGCGCGCCGCCGTTGATGATGTTGAGAAACGGCACCGGCATCGTTTTGCCGCCGCCGAGAAATTGATGCAGCGGCTGTCCGCAAAACTCCGCCGCCGCCTTCGCCGCCGCCAGGGACGCCGCCAAAACGGCGTTCGCGCCGAGAAAAGATTTGTCGGGAGTGCCGTCGGCGGCGACGAGCGCGCGGTCTACGCCGTCGCAGTCGCGGCAGTCCGCGCCGCGAAGCGCGGCGGCAATTCGGGAATTGAGATTCGCGGCGGCGCGGCGCGCGCCCTTCCCCTGCATTCGCGCTTCCTTGTCGCGCAACTCCGCGGCTTCGCCGCCGCCGACGGACGCGCCGGCGGGGGCGGCGGCGAAACCGCGGATACCGCAGGCGAGAATCACTTCGGCTTCCACCGTCGGATTGCCGCGCGAATCGAGAATTTCGCGCCCGCGAATTTCGGCGATCGCCGCGCCGGTAAAAGACGCCGCCGCCGCTTCAACCATCGCGCCCGCCGATTAATACAAAACGAATTCGCGCGCGCCGCGGAGTTTGCAAATTCCATTGTCTCATATTCGATATTTTATCATATTGCGCGAAATAAAAAATTAATTTTCCGCCGGACGCGAACAAATCCGGCGAAAAATAACTTGGCGGAAAATTTGCAGCAAAAGAAATTTTTTAACGCCGTTTTCGCCGGAATTTTCGCCGTTAAAAATGCCAATAGCGCCGGTGACGGTCGCGCCATTTCGTTATGCGGATTCCGTCTTCCGCAATTTCGGCGACAATCGCGCCGTCCCTGTCGGTGCGATATATCGCCGCCCCGGCGAGTCGCGTTCTTTGCAATACGTCTTCGCGCGGATGTCCGAAACGATTTTCCGCGCCCGCCGAAAACACCGCCGCCGCCGGCGAAACCGCGCGCAAAAACTCCGCGGTGGAGGAATCTTTTCCGCCGTGATGCGGCGCGAGTAAAATTTCCGAACGCAAATTTGCGCCATAACGCCGCGCCAAACGCAACTCCGCGTCTTTCGGAATGTCGCCGGAAAGCAGCGCGGAACCGCCCGCCGCCGTAATTTGCATAACGCA
>JBPCXA010000152.1:0-3974 GCA_051008975.1 Gammaproteobacteria bacterium | reverse complement strand
CCAAGTCGACAGAGTATTTCAGCGGTTTTCTGCTCAAGAAAAAGATTCTGAAAACAGCACAAGCATTCTTTTCCTTAGCGACGCTTCTTTATGTCGTGTTTTCTCCTTTTTAGATGTCCCAAGCGGTGCATTAGCAATCCTCCTCTGCACAAGAATACGTGCAATTTTTGAAGGACGAATATTACAAAGACAATTCGGCATAAATGTTGGTTTTGGCTCTCAAGATTGGAAAAAATATTTTGGGAATGTGGGTGAAGTGCCTCCTCTTCCTTCAAACATAGGGGGAATTCTTAGATCTCCATGTCCTTTCTGGCCTGACAAAAGAGTTGGAGAAACACATATACTGACTCTGATTCCAAAAACGGTAAATAGAAAGCCTTTTACTTTGAATGGTTTGCAAGAGCTTATTCAAAACCCCAGAGAAAAGACCGCAACTGATTTTTTCTATTATTCTCGACTTGTTCAACAAGAATTAGGAGATGCCGAAGTAGAAAAAACATATTGGGTTTTGATGACAACAGATGTAATTCCTGACAGCCGCAGCAAGACATACGAGGAGCAGAAGCAATTAGTTAAGCAGAAGAAAGCAGAGGGTTATGAGCTTCCAAGTGCACTAGAGGCCGCAGCGAGTATTTTAATGTGTTACTTTAAAACAGATGAATATACTTATGAGTCTACTTATACACGCTGCCGAGAAACAGTTACAGAAAGCCAATTTCCTGTGATCATTGGGGGCTTCGCCCGTGGGGGGCTCGTTGTCGATGCAAACAGCATCCCCTTCGACTACGACTACTGCGGCGTGGCGGGTGTCCGGAAGTTATAGGGCATTGGGATTTGGTGACTTGTAATTTGGCAACGGCCATTGGAAATTTGATTCCTTGGGAGCCCAGCATTCGCTGGGCTTAAAATTGCGCTTTACCTCAGATTCGATTTTGGCTCCGACTACTGTAAAGCGTTAGAGCATAAATTATATATGGGTTACGGCGACGCTTACCCGCTTGGGACATCTAAAAAGGAGAAAACACGACATAAAGAAGCGTCGCTAAGGAAAAGAATGCTTGTGCTGTTTTCAGAATCTTTTTCTTGAGCAGAAAACCGCTGAAATACTCTGTCGACTTGGGTTTCATTTTCTGTTAGTTGAAGTTGATTTCCCTGCATTTGATCCATTGGGGCTGCCATAGACTTATCAAGATTTGGTGTTATTGAACTAGCCATTTGTTATACTCCTTTTATGTAGATTTTTTACGGTTATACGCCCACTGATCAGGCAACAGTTCATACAGTTTATGACTGCTATACCCCATGAGCTTTCTCATTACATCTTCTAGGTAATCTCTCGGATTGATCCCAAGACCTCGGCAAGTTTGAACAAGGGAGAAAAGTACAGCTGCAGACTGACCAGCTTTCACACTTCCAAAAAAGAGCCAATTCTTACGTCCAATAGCTAATGGTCTGATCGCTCTTTCAGCCACGTTATTATCAAGCCTTGCCCAAGGACAACTAGCATAGTTTTTAAGATAGGGAATCAATCCACAAAAATACCCGATTGCTTCTCGCAGTTTAGATTTAGGTAAAATCTTCTTGTCATTTAGCTTATCTTTAACCAGTTCGATCAGCTTATCAATGACACGTAATTCTTTCTCTTGTCGAATGATCAGTCGTTCCTCAGGAGATTTCGACCAAGATACTCTTTCTAGCATGAAAAGATTCTTAAAATGCCTCAATACTTCATCTCGAAATAGACTCATATCTTGCGCATCAAAAAACTTTCGTCTGATATGGCTGTAGCAAGGACACCAGTTAATCTGCTTATTTTTTGCTTCTCTTAGATAAGCTCCATATTTGTCAGAATGCAGATTTCCTTCATAGCCTGTTAAAAGATCTGTCACATGGTCATAACAGCGATTTTCTCTAAAATCGTAAATACGGTAAGGGGGATCTCCCCCTTTTCCACCAACAAGTGTCCACATGTATCCCTTTTGACATTTCCCTATTCTTTGTATATTGATCGGTGTTTCATCGATAAAAAGGTTCTCACTTGCAAAGATATGTTTTTTCATCTCTTCATAGATAGGGAGTAATTCTAACCCAGATCGCACGCTCCACTTGGAGAGAAGCTTACGACTTATAAATACTCCCTCTCTTGTTAAAATGTCTGATACTCGATAGTGAGGAAGGTGATCGGCATATTTTTGTGTCACGATATGAGCGAGAAAGCTTTCATCAACAGGACATTTTGGAATGATCGAATCAGGAAGAGATTCAATAAGCACACCTTCTTCTTCTCGATTGGAAACAGCGTATTTAGGACGCACGTACTGTTTAATAAAAAAGCTGCCCGGTCTAAATGAAAGTTTGTTTGTGACCTCTTCTCCAATTTTAATCAAAGGCTTATCCGTTTTTGGACAGGTTTTTTGAGTGAGATCGAGCACGATTTTTTCAATGGGTAAATCTTTCGGCAGCACAATCGATTCTTGACCTTTACAAGAAGGCTTTTTTCTCTTATGAGATTGAACTGTATTCGTAGGAGGATCTTCATTTTTGAAGGTTTCAAATCCAGCAAATTCAAGTTGATCGGGACGAGAAGAGATATCTCTTTCAGAACGCTTCCCAAAGAGGTGTCTTTTAAACCATTCAATTTGTTCTTCAAGAACACTCACTCTCTCTTTAAAAGAGACAATTCTTTGCTTAAGAGATTCATTTTCGATTCGGTAGTCTTCTTGAGATTTAAGTGTTGTTGTCATAGAGAAAATCATACCAAAAAACACTCTAAAAAAGAAGGTTTTTCATAGAGAAAAACGCTTATTTAAACGCTTGGGTGTGATCCCTTCTAAAACCAGAAAAAACTCCTTCCTAGTTAAAGTCGAAGGCTCGCCCCAATTTACTCGAAAGGAACCTTTTTCAAGGCGTTTGAACCAAATGACGAAACCGTCTTGATCCCATGTGAGAACCTTCACGTGATTTTTGCGACGATTAACAAAGATGAATAAGGCGCCTGATAAAATTTCTCCAGGAAATAACTTTTCTACTTCTAGACTCAGACCCTCAAAGCTCTTGCGCATATTCATGGGGTGCTGACAGAGAAATAATCTGACGTTATGAGGAATATTTAGCATTGCACCTTTTGAATGGCTTCTAGGCACTTAAGAAGACAAGTCACATCAAAGCTCTTGTTTAAATGAATATGGACGTTTTTATACTCGATACTGATGCCAGAAAAGGGGTTGTCTTCAATTTCTTGAAAAGATGAACGTTCAAGCGTTGGAGTTGAAGAATCGGCTACTCTTTTTTTCCAGTATAGAAAATTGTCATAATTCACATTGTTTTCACGGCACCATTGAGCTACGATCAGACCACTTTTCTTTTGAAGTTCAACCCTTTTTGCCCAAATTGATCTTTTCTTATCAAGATCTATCTTATCCATGTAATTTCCTCGTATTAGGTTATGAAATTTACAAGGATAACAAAGACCAAATCATTTAAGAACATGGGTTATAGCGACGCTTACTTAATAGTAGCATTTTCTTCAAAACTATTTCCTGTTTCCTCTGGAGGGCAATAAGAGGGAAAGTTTTGCAAACTCTTCAGATTAAAATTTCCAAGGGAAGACAGAATGGAAGCAGTTTCTTTCAATTTGTTCGTATTTGTTGTTGCAAAAAGTAAATCCAAATTTTTAACCTCGTTTTATTTCACCTGATATTTTTCATTCGATCGTCCTCTCTGGTTAAGAGGTGTTTTCTAACAGCTAATCGGATGAATTTCTTGATTGTTTTTTCGTTTTCTTTGTTTCCAAAAGAAACAAGAGGTAAAAAAGACTTGTTGGGTCCTAGTGATTTGATTCCTGGAAATTTTACCTGAACGGTGTTGCTGTCGTCGATCTTCCAGGTTATGTTGTCGATTTTCAAGCCTCACTTTTTCAGTAAAATACTAGCAACTCCCTTTGTATTTGTAAAACCTGCCGAACGGAACGTGTG
>JBPCXA010000151.1:0-9698 GCA_051008975.1 Gammaproteobacteria bacterium | reverse complement strand
GCGGAGTTTTCCTGCAAAGAAATTTTGGAGCATCTGCTGGCGCGGCGGGAATTGTCGGGCGGGCGGATGGAGGCGGCGATGCGCGGAATTTTGGAGGGCGCGTGGACTCCGGCGCAGACGGCGGGATTTCTTGTCGCGCTGAAAATCAAGGGCGAGACGGTCGGCGAATTGGCGGCGGCGGCGCGTCTTATGCGCGAAATGGCGGTGCCGGTGCCGCTGGGCGACGATTCGGCGGTGGACACCTGCGGCACCGGCGGCGACGGCGCGGGATTGTTTAATGTCTCCACCGCCGCCGCATTCGTCGCCGCCGGCGCCGGCGCGCGCGTCGCCAAACACGGCAACCGCGCCCTTTCCGGCGTTTCCGGCAGCGCCGACGTATTGTCCGAATTGGGGGTGCCGCTGGATTTGCCGCCGTCGCGGATTGCGGAGATGATTCGCGATGTCGGGGTCGGTTTTATGTTCGCGCCGAATCATCATCCGGCGGTGCGGCACGCCGCGCCGGTGCGGAAGGAACTCGGGGTGCGCACGATGTTTAATTTGCTCGGTCCGATGACGAATCCGGCGGGCGTACGGCGGCAAGTTGTCGGCGTGTACGATTCCGCTTTATTGACGCCGTTTGCGGAGGCGTTGGCGGCGGCGGGCGCGATTCGCGCGATGACCGTGCATAGCGGCGGGCTGGACGAAATCGGCGTCTGCGGCGACACCGACATCGCGGAATTGCATAACGGCGCGATTGTCCGGCGGACGATTTCGCCGCGCGATTTCGGCATGTCGCACGCGTCTTCGGCTTCGGATTCGCTGCGCGTATCGTCGGCGGCGGAATCGGCGAATTTAATCCGCAAAGTGCTGGGCGGCGAAAAGGGCGCGGCGCGCGACATGGTTTTGTTGAACGCCGCCGCCGCGCTGATTGTTTCGGACATCGCCGAAGATTTCGCGGACGGGGTGGAAAAGGCGGCGGCGGCGGTGGATTCCGGCGCGGCGCGGCGAAAACTGGACGCGGCGGCGGGCGGCTGAACGGTGGAAAATCTGCTGCGGCGGATTGTCGCCGACAAGCGCGCCGAAGTCCGCCGCCGGCGGGACAAGATTTCCCTTTCCGAAATACAAAAGAACGCCGCCGCCGCGCCGCCGCCGCGCGATTTTACCGCCGCGCTGCGGGGCGCGCGCAAAAACGGGCGATTCCCGGCGATCGCCGAAATTAAATACAAAAGTCCCAGCCGCGGCGTGCTGCGCGCGGATTTCGATCCCGCCGCGCTGGCGCGAAGTTATGAGGACGGCGGCGCGGCGTGCATTTCGGTGCTGACCGACGCGCCGTATTTCGGCGGCGACGATTCGCATTTGCGGCGCGCGCGGGACGCCTGCGCTTTGCCGGCGCTGCGCAAGGATTTCATTGCGGAGGAATGGCAGATTTATGAATCGCGGGTGCTGGGGGCGGACGCGGTTTTGCTGCTCGCCGCCGCGCTGTCCGCGGCGGAAATGCGGTATCTGGCAAAAATCGCCGCGACGCTGGGAATGGCGGTGCTGGCGGAATCGCACGACGAATCCGAATTGCGCGCCGCGCTACGGACGCCGGACGCCTGGATTGGGATTAACAACCGCGATTTGGGCGATTTTCGCGTGTCTTTGCAAACTTCGCTGGATTTGCTGCCGCTGGCGGCGGGGCGCGCGACGGTCGCCGAAAGCGGCATCGCGTCCGCCGCGGATGTCGCGCTGTTGTCGCGGGCGGGCGCGGACGCCTTTCTAATCGGCGAGACGCTGATGCGCGCCGAAAATCCCGCCGCCGCCCTGCAAGAATTATTCGCCCCGGAATAACCGAAAATCGTCCCGCAAATTCCGCCGTTTGCGCTTTCGCGCAAAGAGATTCCGGCTTTCGCCGGAATGGCGGTTTTTTTTATATTTTCGGATACCGCCGAATTTGGTATTATCCGCAAAGACAAAAAGTGCCGCCATTCCGGCGAAAGCCGGAATCTCTTTAATTCCATTCCTGCGAAGGCAGGAATCTCCGCGCCGAAGGCGCAAATTGTCGCCGAAGGCGGTACAATTTCCCGCCGCTTCGCGGCGGCGGAGATTCCTGCCTTCGCAGGAATGGGATGTAGGTGGGAATGGGACGGGGAGGAGGCAAAAATGGTGAAAATTCCGAAAAAAAAATCGCCCCGAAAAAAAATCGCAAAAAAAGTTGAAAATTCGGCTTTTTTTGCCCCGTTCTTTGATAAAATAGATTTTTATTGCATTTCAAGGAGAATCCCGATGAAAATTTTTCCCCCCCCCCCCCCTTGTGACTCGGTAGTTTTACGGGTTTTTTGCGTTTTCGCCGTGTTTTTTGCGGCGATTCTCGGAACGACGGCGGCGAACGCGCAGGAAGCCCGCCCCGCCCGTGCGCAGGTGTATTCCACGCCCGACCATATTTTGTCTTTGGGCGGGAATATGATTAGTTTAAGCGCGCCGGTGACGGATATCGCCGCCTTTATTGTCGGCAACGCCAATCTGAACGCGCTGGCAAACTATGTTAATCGGGTCAATCCGAACGACTCGCAGACTGCTCCGGATGACACGCTCGTAAACGGCTTGCCGGCTTTTAACGGAGCGGCGATGGGGGAGGGTCTCCGTATTGAAATAAGGGATCAGTTTGTGCCTGCGCCGGGAGGGGGGTTCGAAGTATTTGTCGTGACTTTGCGTTCGTATCGGAATGCGGCCGGCGATTTGGCGTTGGCCGACGGCGAAGAACCGGCGGGCAGAACCGTCGCCGCCACCGATTTGGCGTCGACGGGCGAATTCTTTTTGCTCACGACCGGCGGGGCTTGGATGGAGACGACCGACGCCGTTGACGGTACGCAGGGTTATGTCCCTGCGATGGCGGCTTCGGCGGCGGACGACAACGGCGGCGGAAATCCGGGCGGCGGCGACAGCAACGCCCGGGATTTGGCGGTTATCGGATTGGGTGTCGGCGTTGTCGGATTTATGGCGGCGTACCTTTCGGGCGGCGATTTTTCGCTGTTTAATTTCGCCCCGAATGTTGGCTATTCCGCCACCGAAAGCGGCTACGCGTACAATGTCGGCGGTCGCCTGAATTTCCGCAAAGACAACTGGCATTTGTACGCCGCCGCCGGGCAGGCGAATTCCAACGGCGAATTCGGCGATTTCCGCTACGAAAGCGGCGGCGAATATTCCGCCGATTTGTGGACAGCGGCGTTCTCCGAAACCGTGCAGGGCGAAACCGCCGATTATGATTTTTCGCTTTCGGCGGATTATCACGGCGGAATTTGGCGGTTGTCGCCGACGTACCGTTTGCATTCGCATTTGACGGAGGCGGAAAGCGAAACGGACAACGCTTTGAATTTGGAGGGCGTTCTCCGCTACAACCGCTGGACGATTTCGCCGTCCGCCGGATTTCGTTGGGAATCGGCGGACGAGTTCGGCGACAACGCCCGTTTCAATTTGTCGGCGGTGCGGCGGTTTTAGGGGAGGGATTCCTGCTACGCAGGAATGAGATTCCGGTCCCCGCGTTCGCGAGGATAAACTTTCGCCGGAATGGCGTTTTTTTGTATTTTCGGATACCGCCAAATTCGGTATTGTCCGCAAAGACAAAAAGCACCGCCATTCCGGCGAAAGCCGGAATCTCTTTGTTCACTTGTATTTTTCGCCTTAACCCCCCGTCCCATTCCTGCGAAGGCAGGAATCTCCACGCCGAAGGCGGTAATTGTACAATTACCCGCCGCTTTGCGGCGGCGTAGATTCCTGCCTTCGCAGGAATGGGACGGGTGGGGAAGGAATGGAGCGGGGGGGGGAACGCGGGAATTGTGGGAAGGCGGGGCGGGTTGGGTCAGTGCGGGCGCGCGTTTAATAGGCGCTCTTTCGCCCTTTTTTCGCCGATGAGTTTGAACAGCGGCGGCATCGCCGGACCGTCCGCGCGGCCGGTCAGGGCGGCGCGCAGCGGCAAAAATAACGCGCCGCCGCGCCGTCCGGTTTCGCGGGAGACGGTTTCGCAAAACGCCTTCCATTCCATTTTCGGCGGGACGGCGGCGGCGGCGGTGGCGTAAAAATCCGCCCCCGCGTCGCGCGCCGCCTTTTGCGCCCGCGCGTCGAGAATCAAATCGCCGGCGTCCGCGAAAACGATATGCGCCCACCGCCGCGCGTCCTCGTATACCGCGATATTGTCGCGCGCCGCGGCGCAAAACGCGGCGAAATCGGGCGCGTCCCGCAACTCCGGCGTCGCCGCGGCGAGCCATTCCGAATGCCGCGCGGCGGCGAGATTTCGTATCGCGCGCTTTTGCCAATGCAAAAGTTGCGCCGGGTCAAATTCGGACGGCGATTTGCTGATTGCGGAAAACGAAAACGCCGCCGCCAGTCCGCCGACGGTCGCCGACGAATCGTCCGGCGTCGTCCGTCCGACCCGCGCCAGATAGTTATTAATCGCCTCCGGCAAAAATCCGCGCCCGCGCAAATCGCGCAAAGACAGCGCGCCGTCCCGCTTGGAAAGCGGCGCGCCGCCCTCGCCGCGCAGTAGCGGCAAATGTCCGTATCGCGGCGCGGGCAGGCGCAGCGCCGCCAAAACCGCGAGTTGGCGCGGCGTGTTGGAAAGATGATCCTCGCCGCGCAGCACATGCGTTATGCCCTGCTGCGCGTCGTCCAGCGCGTTGGCGAAAAAGAACGAAAACGCCCCCCCGGCGCGCCGCGCGACAAAATCGCCGATGTCCGCGCCGTCAAAACGGCACTCGCCGCGCACAAGATCGTCAAATACAATCGCCCGCCGCGGCATGCGAAAACGAATCGCCGCGGATTCCCCGTCGTTCGTCCGGCGTTTGCGTTCTTCCTCCGAAAGCGCGGCGCAACGCCCGGAATAGCGCGGCGGACGCCCGTCCCGCAACTGCGCCTCGCGCTCCGCCCGCAGTTGCGCCGGCGGGCAGAAACAGGGATAGGCGGCGTCCCCGCGCAGCAGGGTTTCCAAAGCCCGCGCGTGTCGCGCCGCCGACATGGACTGCCGCCACGGACGCCGCGCGTCCGCGCCGGTCCATTCCAGCCCCAGCCAGGCGAGATCTTCCACGATGGCGTCGGCGTGGCGGTCGCCGCCGCGCGCGCCGTCGGTGTCTTCAATCCGCAGCAACATCGCGCCGTCCGCGCCCGCCGCGAGGCGGTTGAACAGCGCGGTACGGGCGTTTCCGAGATGCAGATAGCCGGTCGGGCTGGGGGCGAAACGGGTGCGGCGGGGGGGGGAAGTTGGCATCGGCGGCGAAATTGTATACAATATCGGGGCGACAATTGCAACGAGAGGAATTTTTGTTATGCCCAAACGAATGTACGCCCTGATTTCCGCCTTGATTCTCGCCGCCGCGGCGGCGTCTCCCGCGGCGGCGCGCGACGTGGAAATGCGCACCGGCGCGGGCGTAATCGTCATTTCGGTGGACGAAAAGCGCGCGCCGCTGTCCGCCGCGAATTTTTTGCAGTATGTGCGGGACGGATTTTTTGACGGGCTGATTTTTCACCGCGTCATTCCGGGTTTCGTCATTCAGGGCGGCGGTTTCACGGCGGATATGCAAAAACGTCCGACCCGTCCGCCGATCAAAAACGAGGCGGGCAACGGGCGGAAAAACGCCAAATATACGCTTTCCATGGCGCGCACGAACGATCCGCATTCGGCGACGAGCCAGTTTTTCATCAATCTGGCGGACAACGCGAATTTGGACTATTCGGCGGCAAATCCGGGCTACGCGGTCTTCGGCGAGGTCGTCGAAGGGCGGGAGGTGGTGGACGCCATCGCCGCCGTACCGACGCAGAATTTCGGGCGTTTTCGCGACGTGCCGGCGGCGCCGGTGATGATTGAAAAGGCGACGGTCAAATGAAAGTGCGCTTGGTTACGAATTACGGCGTGATGACGCTGGAATTGGACGCCGAAAAGGCGCCGGCGACGGCGGCGAATTTTTTGCGCTATGTGCGGGCCGGGTTTTATACGAATACGCTGTTTCACCGGGTCATTTCGAATTTTATGATTCAAGGCGGCGGATTGGAGCGCGGGATGTATCTCAAGCCGACCGAGGAGGCGTTGCAGAACGAGGCGGCGAACGGCCTCAAAAACAAAAAATTCACCGTGGCGATGGCGCGTCTGCCGACGCCGCATTCGGCGACGAGCCAGTTTTTTATCAACGTCGCCGACAACGATTTTTTGGACTACACCGCCCCCACCGAGGAGGGATTCGGCTATTGCGTTTTCGGGCGCGTGACCGAAGGCGCGGATGTGGCGGCGGCGATCAGCGAAGTCAAAACCGGGGATCGTTCCGGCTACAAGGACGTGCCGGAACAGGACGTGGTGATTGAATCGGCGGAGTGCGCGGACGAAGACGGCGCGTAGCCGCGTGCGTTTTTTCGTCTCCGACGCGCATTTGTCCGCCGTCCGTCCGGAGCGCGCGCGCGCGTTTTTTTCATTTCTCGGCGGCGCGGCGCGGCGCGCGAGGGAAGTGTATCTGCTCGGCGATATTTTTGATCTGTGGGCGGGCGACGACGAGAACGGCGAGTTGGCGGCGGCGGCGCGCGGCGCGATTTCAGAACTGGCGGGCGGCGGCGCGGCGGTGTATTTGCAGCGCGGCAACCGCGATTTTTTGCTGGGGCGGCGTTTTTGCCGCGATTGCGGATGCGTTTTGCTCCCCGATTTGCATATTTTGGAATGCGGCGGGCGGCGTTTTTTGCTGGCGCACGGCGATTTGTTTTGCGAAGATGCCGCCTATTTGCGCTATCGCGCGGTCGTCCGAAGCGCGGCGTTCGCGGCGGCGGCGCGCGCGCTGCCGCTGTCGCGGCGGCGGAAGATCGCCGCGCAAATGGGCGGCGCGAGCCGCGGACGGCGGCGCAAAACGGAGTTGTCTTTGCCGAAAATCGCGGCGGCTCTGCGGCGCGGCGACTGTCAAACTTTAATTCACGGCCATACCCACGTCGCCGAAGCGGAGGAATGGACGGACGGCGGCGAATGTTTTTACCGCCGCGCCCTGCCGGATTGGGAAACGAACGGCGGTGGCTGGATGGAAATGGACGAAAGCGGAAAATTGGAATTAAAGTTCGTTTAATTTCAACCTTTCCATTTTGTCGTGCGCATTTTCCCCCGCTCCCGCCGCGGTTTTTTCGGCGGATTAATTTTGGGTGCATCGGCAAGGCACTTAAGCAAGCGCGCATGTTCGGATTTTTCCGCTAGGAAGATGCACATTTTTATTAATTCCTCCCCGATGTCGCCAATTTTCCCGCCCGCGTGAGTCAGCGTGTCAATATAAGAATCCGCGAACTCCGTCCAGTCCTCCGGGCTTTCCAGTCCGTAGGGTTTCTGCACCTGGAGGATAAACGCGCCGCTCATCTTAAAAACTATCGCTCTCCAGATCGCGCTGGATGATTTTCGCGCCTTTCGCGCCGCGCGCAAAAATTCGCTGCGTCGTCAGCGGCGGCAACTTCGCTTCCCGTCCGGTGAAATACTCCTCCACCGACCACAATTGCAAGCGCTGATATTCCCGCTCGCGGTCTTTGACTCTGCCGGCGGCGGCGATAATTTTGCGAATGGACGGAGTCGGATCGATCTTTTTCAGCGTGATATAGACGCCGAACAACGCATGCTTTTCCTTCATTGAAGAATGCAGCGCGCGAATTTTGTTCAAGTCGGCGCCGGGCGACTTGGTCACTTGCGCGATCACCAGCGGCGTCTTCATCGCGGGCGGTTTGACCGCGCCGGGAATATCTCTTTCCAGCCAGCCGCGTCCGTCAACGCCGCCGTCGGCGGTCTGCTGTTCGTTCGGATTAAGGCCGGGCGTCAGCGCGATCGCCCACTTTTCAAATTCAAACGGCTTTTGCGCCATCAATCGCGCACCTTTCATGTCATGCGGAATTCCTTCTACATGGATTTGTCCGCGAATATCGTGCAAGCGCGCGCGACTGATCAATTCCACCGGAAAGGCGGAAATGTCTATGCCCGCCCATTTGCGGTTCAATCCGTTTGCCGCGACAACCGTCGTGCCGCAGCCGCAGAACGGATCCAAAACCAAATCGCCCTTTTCGGAAGACGCGTTTATGATGCGTTCCAAAAGCGCGACCGGTTTTTGCGTGGGATAACCGGTGCGTTCACTCGCCATCGCATTCAAGGCGTTAATGTCGGTGAAGACGTCCATCGGCAGTTTTGTCGCGGTTGTCGCCCTTGTCGCGCCGGAAACGCCGCTTGCAATTCGCCGCAGGACTTCCGGCGTCCGCGGTACGCGCACTTTGTGCGATCCGAAATAGTATTCATCGCCCTTGGAGTAGAACAAAATGACGTCGTGCTTTTTTGCGTAATGCCATTCGCTCGCGCCGCCGGTGGCGTAGTGCCAGATGATTTCGTTGCGAAAGTTGCGCGCGCCGAAAATCGCGTCCATCAGCGCCTTAAGATAATGGCTGGCGGTCGGATCGCAATGCAGATAAATGTTGCCGGTTTTCGCCAGCATTTGGCGGCAGCGGTCGAGACGCTGCGCCATGTACGACAGATACGACAGCATTCCGCTTTCGCCGAGCATCGCATGCAAGCCGTCCATTGTGCGCTTTATCGCGTCCGAATAGTTGCGCGACAAATCGCCCATTCGCTCTGCGGCGCCGCCGCCCCATTCCCATGTGTCGGTGAACGCCACAACCTGCGCTTGCGCGCCGTTGGCGGGTTCCTTGCCGTACAAAACGTTGTATTTGGCTTTGGAATTAAACGGCGGGTCAAGATAAATCAAATCCACCTTGCCGCCGTGTCCTTCCGCCAGCCAGCGGTCCATAATATCCATACAGTCGCCGTACACCAGCGATTTGCCGTGCGTCATCGGGTGCGGGGAGGGGGATTTTTTCGCCGCCGGGGAGCGGGCGGGTTTTTTGCTCTTTTTTGTCATTTTTTTATTATAGCAGAATCCAGACATTTCTCTTCGGCGGAGGTTTTGCCGTATAATCGCGTCCGGCGTTCGGCAATTTATTCGCAACGGAAGAGGAGAACATTATGTCGGCGGGCGAGCATCGGTATTTGCGCGAGGCGGCGTACGCCCGCACCCGCGCCGGAGTGGAGGAGGCGAGGACGCTGATTCCGGAGGCGTATTACGACGGGGAATTTTTCGCGCTGGAACGGCGGCAGGTGTTCGCCCGCAACTGGGTCGTCGCCGGTCCGGCGTCGCGGGTGCGGAATCCGGGCGACATCATGCTCGCCGAGGCCGCCGGGCGTTCGCTGATTGTGGTGCGCGGCGACGACGGCGAACTGCGCGCGTTTTACAACGTATGCCGTCATCGCGGCGCGCGTTTGTGCGCGGCGGACGGCGGCGTCAAGAAGCATATTCAATGCCCCTATCACGGCTGGGGCTACAATTTGCGCGGCGAATGCGTCGGCACGCCGCTGTTTGACAAGGGCGCGAACCGGCGGGCGGTGCGGATGCACGATATGTCGCATCTGAAATCGTTCGACAAAAAAGATTTCGGGCTGCTGCCGGTGCGCGCGGCGCAATGGGGAATGCTGGTTTTTGTTTGTCTGGACGAAGAGGCGCCGCCGCTTTCGGAGGTCGTCGGCGATCTGCCGCATCGTTTGAAGAATTATCGTCTGAGCGAGTGGCGGGAAGTCGGCGCGCGCGACTACGACATTCAATGCAACTGGAAACTGTTGTTTGAAAACGCGGTGGAGTATTATCATCTGCCGTGGGTGCATCCGCGTCTGGCGAAAACTTCGCGCGTCGCCGATCATCACC
>JBPCXA010000150.1:0-3100 GCA_051008975.1 Gammaproteobacteria bacterium | reverse complement strand
TCCTCACTAACGTCAGAACCCCAGATGGAAAGAAGACACTGGGCACCCGATGGGTGGTTTCGGAACACCCAGAATTTCAATCAGTTAGTCTGTCTGCCCAAAAACCTGCCAGACAGGAATGTGCCTCACTTAGTAATTACTCATCAAGAGTAATTACTAAGAAGAAAGATAAAACCAAAGACGCGCAACGCGCGCGCGAGGCAAAGACGGAAGCGCCACCGAAGCCGTATCCGTTGCCAACAGACTTCTGCTCTGCAACCCATCCTCATACCGGTGATCAGTGTCGGTACGACAACGCATGTCAGGGACCACATTTTCACCCGAGCACTGGCGAGTGGGCAGAAGAAACACCCCCTCCCTCTCTCCCTCCAGGATATCTACCACGAGAATCAGACGATTCTCCCCAACTCCCTCCATCCGAGGGGGAAGCTCGCCTGAGGCTCGGTCCCTCGGATTCCTCGGAGCACTTGCAGCAGGAACCGTGCGAACCGGTTGTCGGCAATGCAGAGATTGCTGAGCGGACAAGACAAGAGTCATCGATACCTCGTTGTCCCAGGTGTCATTGGCCAATGAGACAGAGCGAGGGGTTAGAATTCGGAGTTTGTGGGCAATGCTATACCGGTCCTCGAATAGACCCCTTGCCGGCGCAGCCGAATAGGATCGGCTTCCTGCCCGGGTCAGCTGGGGAAGGGGTTGGTCACGGTGAAGAAAGTAGTGGGCCAATCGAATCTTTACCCAGTAACCAACCCTCCCAGCAACCTGGGTCTTCCGAAGAGTCTCCGCAGGAGCACGCCCCGAGGCCGGCTCCGAAATTTCTCAGACCTATCCCGGAGTGGACATGGGAGGAAGACCAAGAACACATTGCAGAACTCCATGACGATATGATGGAGTCCGTTCAATCATCTTCTCCAGTAACTAACCCTCCTGATCCGGAAACAGACCCCCTCCCCAGTTCCGCCGACCCCTCCCCTAGGGCTCCAAGTCGTGAGAGATGTGGTGCGGTTTTTGCGCATGGATCACAATGGCAATTGTGCCAAGGAGCTAAGGGCCACAAAGGAGTGTGTCCGCAACCACCTCCTGGAAGTCGCACTTCCGTTGAGCGCACCGCGTATGGTATTGACGCGCACGGATTGCCTGACGCAGCAGAGACCGGAGCCAGTGCCGCTGACCCCCCTCCTGAAAGCTTGGAGACAATAGCTAGGCGTGCATCGAAAGAGCGAGACAGGTTGACGCAGCAGGAGGGCAAGCAATGAACCTGGAAGGCTGGACGATACTGGAGTTGCACAGACAGAACGATGACCCTAGCATTGAGGGCCTCGGCCGCACGCTCTCCCATTTGTTTGCCACAGAGGGTTGGATGGAGAACCCAACCCAAAGCGGCTTGTTTGAATTCCTCGCATTATGCTGGCCACATGACAGTCTGAAATTGCTCATACACGATGCCATGCAGCACTGGACACCTGCACGTCGAGAGGTATTTGTTGCCCTGATTAACAACAAGCTCGGTGGCGTCACAAATGCCGAGCTCATCGTGGAGACTATCGATCAGATTAAGCCGGTAGACATCGACTGGCTGTGGGAGCCCTATATCCCGTATGGCTCGCTAACGTTTGTTGAGGGCAATCCGGGTAGTGGCAAGACACACTTAGTTCTTGCGATCATGGCGTCAATGGCACAAGGGACTTCCCAGAGTCTGCCTAATCAGTCAGGCAGGGTCGAGATCAGTCCACTCCACGCCCCCATGCCGTCTCTGTACATCACGCAGGAAGACGACGCAGCTGCCGTGACGAAGCCGAGGATAGCCTCTCTCGGTGTTTCAGAGGCTCAGCAGTCGGCAATCGGCATCTTGCGAGGAGTGACGACGAATGGGTCTGACAACCAACCCTTCTCATTCGCTTTTCTTGACGCACTAGAGGGCTATGTTGAGGATAACTCTGTCCGTATCGTGGTGATTGATCCGGTTACCAGCTACATGGACGGCGTGGACATTTACCGACAGAACGAGGTGTCTGTGCCGCTCGCCAGGCTACATTTGATGGCGCAACGCCAGGGTTGCGCAGTACTTCTTGTGCGACACTGGGTAAAGGCGGTCGGTTATAGTGCAAAGAGTCGAGGTATGGGCAGCCAGGGATTTGCCCAGTGGGGGCGTTCAATCTTGGTTGTGGGTGATGACCCGGAGGATGCAGATGTGCGCATCGTGGCTCATGCAAAGAACAACTACGGCAGCTTGGGAGCTTCTCTGGCATTTTCCCTCACGAATGGAATCTTTGCTTGGTGTGGCGTGCGTGACATCACCGCGAACGAGCTGGCATTGGCTAAGCCTCCTATGCGCAGTGGCAATGTAAGAAATGCCCAAGTGGCTGCTGCTGTGGCCTGGCTTAGGCAGGTTGTAGGGCAAGGGGATATCCAGTGGGATACGTTGATGATGCGTGGTAACGATGCCGGATATCCCGACAAGATTATTACGCAAGCAGTTGATACAATTAGAGGAAAAGAGATAGATGTATGGGAATCGAGCGGTTACACGTTTGTCTCCGCGAAGAACCGGCCGGAGCCGGCATACAAAGTTGACTGATCGGTCAAGAAAGGGAATGAGATGAAAGTGATTATTCTGTTCGCGATCGTATTGTTTACAGCGTCGGCAGATGCACGCGACTTCTATGTTTCGCCAACTGGTGGGGGTTCAGCCTGCTCCGCTGATAGTCCATGCACATATTCCACTGCGTGTCGCGGTGCTGGCCCTGGAGACACGATATCTCTGATGGACGGCACCTATAGTGCGGCACAAGGCGTGCCATTTCGCACCTGCCGCAGCGGTGAGCCTGGTAGGCCTATCACTATCACGGCCCAAAACCGGTACAAGGCGATTGTGCAATGGCCATATCCTGGCAGTGACGACCGGTATGGCCAAACCATCGACCTGCTTCATAGCCACATCATTCTTGACGGAATTGTGGTAGATGGCTTGCGTGCGTCATGGGATGCCGTGCGCATCTTTGGCGGGGGATCCCATGGCTCTCCTCAATCGGTCGGTGTCGTGGTGCAAAACATGCATGTGCACGATCTAGGCCGAACATGTTTCGGTATTTTTAATACCGAC
>JBPCXA010000149.1:0-13794 GCA_051008975.1 Gammaproteobacteria bacterium | reverse complement strand
TCGTAGTCGTAGGCGTCGCGGAAAATGCGCGCGAAATCCTCGCCGCCGCCGAAGACGCCGTCGTCGTCGCGGTAGGTGAGTTGTTTTTGCCACTGGCGCGCGCACAGCGTATATTCCGCCCCCGCCGGCGCCTTGGATTCTATCGCCGCCGAGTCGCAGTGGGTCATCGCCACCATCGGCACATCCACGCGGAATTGCTCGATTTGCCGCGCGCCGGTCGCCGCGCCCTTGGCGTGTCCGGAGACGAAAAGCGCGTCCGGTTTCGCCGCCCGCACCTTGTTCAAAGTCGCCGACATGTCGTCCAGAGTTTTCGGAAGTTTGTCGTCTATAACAATGTCCATTCCGTGTTTCGCCGCCGCCTCCACGACGCCGAGGCGCACATCCTGCGAGAAGTTGTCGTTTTCAAACGCCAGCGCGAGGCGCATTTCGGCGGGCGTCTTGCCGAGCGATTCCGATTTTTCGGCGAGCAAATGCACCGCGGACGCCAAATATTGGTCGGCGGAAGTCAGCAGCGCGAACAAATAGCGATACCCCTTCGTAAAAAGCGAACGGGACGCGCCGTTGGCCTCGATCATCGGAATTTTATACCGCTCGGTCACCGGCGCGATCGCCTTCGTCAGCCCGGAAGAATACGGCCCCAGCATAAACTTGACGCCGTCCTGCTGGATCAGCCGTTCGGCGAGCTGCGCCGCGCGGGCGGGCGTGGATTCGTCGTCGTAATAGACGATTTCAATCCGATACGTCTTGCCGTCCACGACGACTCCGCCCATCTCGTTGATTCGTTTCGCCGCCAGGTCGTAGCCGTTTTTTGTATGCCGCCCGTTGGTGGAATATTTGCCGGAAAGCGACACCGCCGCGCCGAGGACGATGGCGTCGCCCTCCACCTTCGCCGCCGCCGGAACGCCCGCAAAAACCGCCGCGCACGCCGCCGCCGCGCAAATCAGCCGCCGCCCCCGAAAAACCCGTTCATTCGTCATAGCCGTTCTCCCCTAAAAGTGATGCAATAAATAAAAAACCGTCCGGATTATACACGTTCGGAGGCGGCGGAGGAACGCCGGCGCATCCGCTCGTGTTTTTCCTGCTCCCGTTTCAACCGTTCGGCGAAGACGGCGAATTCCGCCCGCGGATCCGCCGCCGCCGCATATCGCTGCCGCACCGTCTCCCGCACCTGCAAAGACAGGGCGGCGTATCCCTCCGCCGCCAAATGCGCGGCGATGTCCGGCTCTTCGCCGTCGTCCGTTTGCAGACGCGCGTAGTTCAACATTTCGGCGGCGAGGGCGGATTCGCGCGCGTCGCCCGGCAGCGGCGGATTCTCGGAAAATTCGCCGATTAAACGCGGACGCGCCGCCAAACTGCACAGCAAATTAAAAAGAAGACCGGTTTCGCGCATCGTCCACCGCGCGTTCGCGCCCGCCGTTCTCGCATTCCCGCGGGCGGAAACGCGGCGCATCGCGGCGGCGGAAATGTCGGCGGCGGCGGCGAATTTTTGCATCAGCACTTCGCGCAAAAACGGCGCGCGGCCGGAATCCAAAAGGCGCGCGAGTTTTTCGCCTTCGGAAAGTATCCGCGCCGCCCGCCCCTCGTCCGTTTGCGCCGCGGCGTTTTCCCGCAAATTTTCCGCCAGATAATCGCCCAGCGGAATCGCCTTTGCGATCGCGCGTTCCAATTCTTCCGCGCCGTTCTTGCGGACGAAAGAATCCGGATCTTCGCCCGCCGGCAGAAACAAAAACGCCGCGCTCATTCCGTCCGACAGCGCCGGCAAAATTCCGGCGACACCGCGCATCGCGGCTTTTCGCCCCGCCTCGTCGCCGTCCAACGCGAAAATAACGTTCTCCGCCATGCGCGCGATTTTCAGCATTTGCCGCGCGGTCAACGCCGTCCCCATCACCGCGACCGATTCGGCGAAACCGTGCTGCGAAAGCATCGCGACGTCCATATATCCCTCGGCGACGATGACGCGTTTTTTTTCGCGCGCCGCCTCCCGCGCCTGCGGAATTCCGAACACCGAATTCTTTTTGGAAAACACCGGCGAATCCGGCGAGTTGAGATATTTCGCCGGATCGTCGTCCAAGGCGCGCCCGCCGAAACCGATCGCGCGATTCTGTCCCTCCATAATCGGAAATATCAGGCGGTTGCGAAAATAATCGTACGCGCCTTTTTCGTTCGCGCGCAAAAGTCCGGCGCGAATCAAAACTTTCTCGTCGCGTCCGCGCATCGCATCGCGCAAATTCCGCCAGCCCGCCGGCGCGAAACCGATTCCGAATCGCGCGATCGTTTCGTCGTTTACGCCGCGTTTTTGCAGATATTCTTTCGCCGCCTCCGCGCGCGAAAATTCGCGGCGGAAATACTTTTGCGCGTCGGCGAGAACTTCGACGACCGCGTCCGATTCGGACGAATCGCCGCGCGGCACTTTCATTCCCAGACGCGCCGCCAACGCCTCCACGCCCGCCACAAAATCGCCGCCCGCCTCGGTTTGGATTACGAAATTCAGCGCGTCCCCGTTCGCGCCGCAGCCGAAACAGTGATAAAACCCCTTCGCCGGATTGACCGAAAAGGACGGCGTTTTTTCGGCGTGAAACGGACACAGTCCGAACAGATTCGCGCCGCGTTTTTGCAAATGTACGCGCTCGCCGACCAGCGCGCCCAAATCGGCGGCGGCACGCATCCGCGCCAGAAAATCGCGCGATATTCCGCCCCCGCCGCCGTATTTTCGCGTCCCGCTCATGCGATCTATTGTATGCGAATTCGCCCCGCATAAAAAACACCGCCCAAACCGGCGTCCCGCAAAAAAGTTCCATTCCCGCCTTTGTGCCATTCCTGCGAAATCAAGGAAAGAGACCGTCCCATTCCCGTCTCGTCCCATTCCTGCGAAAGAAGGAATCTCCGCCGCCGCAAAGCGGCGGGAAATTGTATAATTACCGCCTTCGGCGTAGAGATTCCTGCTTCGCAGGAATGGGACGGGTGGTTAAGGCGAAAAATCAAAGGGAACAAAGAGATTCCGGCTTTCGCCGGAATGGCGGCACTTTTGCCCTACGGCGGTACTTTTAACATCTTAAATTAAAATACACCATTCCGGCGAAAGCCGGAATCTCATTCCCCAAAGGCGAATCGTTTGCGCGTTCGCGCAAAGAGATTCCGGCTTCCGCCGGAATGATGGTACTTTTAATCTTTTAATTAAAATACGTCATTCCGGCGCACCGAGCGAAGCGACAAAAGCGCAAAGCGCGCCAAGCCGGAATCTCCGCGCCGTAGGCGCGAAATTCCCCCGCCGATTAAAACTCCCGCAGCCAGAACAGTTTGGCGGCGGATTTCTTTTCCTCTAAACCGCGGTAGAAACCGACGCGCCAATAGTTTTCCGGCTCGCCGATTCGCGCGTCTATCGCCATTCTCGTTCTGGCGATTTGCGGCGCGGACAACGGCGATTCAATTCGCAAATGATAGGAATCATCGTGCGACAAAACCTTGTCGGCGAAAACTCCGGCGGCGAAACCCCGTAGGCGGGTATTCCGATAAATTTCGGAATTGATTCGTCCGCTGATTCCCTGCGCGTAAACCGCGAAGCCGGATGTGAAATCGCGGATCGCCGTCAACTTGTTGTAGTGCAAAGCCGTGCGTCCGCCGTTTTGGCGTTTGTAGCCGCTTTCGGCGAACGCGGAAAAACCGGACGGGTCAGGCGATTCGCCGGTCGCCGATTCGTTCGCCTCTCCGAACAAATGGAAACGGTGTTCCAAATGAAAATCCCGCAGTTGCGAATCGTTCGCGGTAAAGAAGAAATTCTTTAACCGTACCGCGCGTTTTTCGTTCAGCAAACCGCGCAATCCTTCGCGCAAATTGAAGGGGAAATCGGTGCGGCTTTCGGCGCGAACCTGCGTCGGTTCCCAGCTGTCGTCCAAGAAGAAAAAACCGCTCCCCGCATCGGCGGCGGCGCATTGGGTCGCCCGCTGGTCGGTTCTTTCGCCCCGCGCGAGATACAATTCGCCGTCCGCCGGATCCCTATACACGCGAAAAAGATCGACGCTGTCCAGCGAATTTAAAATATTTGCCGCCTCGCCGCCGAGCGCGCCGAGCGTTATCGCCACGACATCGCCCACCACCGGATCCCCTTTGGCCGTTTGCGGCAGATTCGCCACAAAACCGTTTGACGACTCATAAGTGCCGTCCGGCCGCCGCACATAAAACGTGGCCGAGCTTACGGGCGTGAGTCGGGAAGCGAAGTTGTCCTCAATGCTCAATGCCAAATTATAAGTGATTTGCGGAAAAACAAGAGTGCCGCTGGCGCGTTCAAATACGCGACGTTGCAAAGAAGAATCCGCCCCGCACATTTCCAGGTCGGTCGGCGGTCGGCAGTCGTTGGGGTCGTTCGTGCCCGTGTCGGGAACCATCCCGGTGGGGCATTCGCAGCCGCCGATTCCGTCCGCCACCATTTGTCCCGTGCATACCTGCTGCATAACGCACATGCCGGCGCCGTCGTCCACATAGTTGTTGGCGGTGTCGCATTGGCAACCGCCGCTGCCGTCCGGTATTTCGCCGGGTGCGGTGCATTGCGGAGTCGCCGTTTGCATCACGCAATTACCGTTGCCGTCATCCATATAATTGTTGGCGGTGTCGCATCGGCAACCGCCGCTGCCATCCGATATTTCACCGGGTGCGGTACATTGTTGAGGAGTCGTAGGATTCGTGCCGCCATTTTCTCCGCCGGAAGACGGCGGCGTATTGGAAGCCGACGGCGTATTGTTGTCGTCCCGGTTGTTTTTGTCGATGGCGGTGGCGCCAGCGAAAATTCCCGCCGCAATTACAAATCCGCCCAGCGGCGAAGAGATAAATTCGATCAAACCGCCGCCGCCTTCCGCCGCCCCGAATTCCCCGGCGGGCAAATCAAACGGTTCGGGATTCAGCGAAAACGGATGCGAAAGAGAATCCGTTTTTGTCGACGAATGGAAATCGCCGTGTTGCAAAAATTCGGAATAGCGAAATCCTTCGCCGATTTTCGCATCGCCGCTTTCAACGGCGTTTTTGTCGGCGGCGACATCGGCGAAATTTTCCGCCGCAAACGCCGCTCCGGTCAGCGCAAAAATCGCGCCGAGAACAACACTGCAAAAAGCGAATTTAACGCGAAAAGACAAGGGGTTAAACATCTCCCCCCCCCCCCCCCTTGCTGCACCGCACAAATGGCGCTAATCGCGCCAAAAACCGCCCCAGACGGGCGGCGAATCGTAAAAATGAAGTTTTTCATACAAATGCTCCTTGATGCTTAAAATCGCCCCTCTACGGACGCTTTGGGAATTTTAACACAAAAATTCCGAAAAATGCAACTTTTTTTTCGCCGAATGCAAAATAAATTTTTGGGCGGCGGCGGCGGCGGATTCGCCTTGCGGCGAAAGAGATTCCGGCTTTCGCCGGAATGGCGGTGTTTTTTCGCAGGAATGGCGTATTTTAATTAATGGGTTAAAAGTGCCGCCATTCCGGCGAAAGCCGGAATCTCTTTGTTCTCTTTGATTTTTCGCCTTAACCCTCCGTCCCATTCCTGCGAAGGCAGGAATCTATACGCCGAAGGCGCGAACTGTCGCCGAAGGCGTACAATTTCCCGCCGCTTTGCGGCGGCGGAGATTCCTGCCTTCGCAGGAATGGGACGGGGGGTGTACTTTGGAACAAGGGCGGAAATCCAAAGTACCGCCATTCCGGCGAAAGCCGGAATCTCATTCGCCGTAGGCGAATCGTTTTATCGGAAAAGGTTCATAAATTTTTTGTCCAGATATTTTTTCCATTTCCACACCCACGCGCCGGACGCCGAAAAACCGCCCCAGCCGGCGACCGCGCGCCCGTCCGCGGTGTTGAGAATGGACAAAAACCGCCGCCGCGGACGCCACGGACGCAGCGGCGTCGCGGACAAAAACGCCGCGATATTAAACGCCAACACCGGCGCCTGCCGCACCGCGACGACCCCCGATTTGTCGGCGCCGGACGCCGCGCAGTCGCCCGCCGCGAAAACCGCCGGAGAAGATTCGCTCTGCAAAAAGGAATTGACGCGGACAAATCCTTCCGCGTCCAAAATCAAATCGCCGTTTCGCAGCCATTCCGGCGCCGCGACCGGAGTGGCGAAAATCACCGCGCGCGCCGCCGCCCGCCGCCCGTCCGCCAGCGACACCGCGCCGCCGCAAAACTCCTCCGCCGCGGATTCCAGCAGCGAAATATCGCGCGCCCGAATCAACGCGCGCAATCGGCGGCGGACTCCGTCATTCGCCGCCGGCAGCAGTTCTCCGACCAGCGAAATTTTTGCGGCGGCGAAACGGCGGCGCAACGCCAGCGCGATTTCCACTCCGCCCGCCCCCGCGCCGACAATCGCCAATTCGGAATCGGACGGCAGGGCGGCGGCGAAATCCATAAACGCCGTCGCCGGTTTCGCCGCGACTCCGGGGGCGGAAAACGGCGGACGCGGCGCGCCCCCGACATTCAGCGAAAGCAAGTCAAACCTTTCGCCGCCGCCGTCCGCGAACAAAACTTCGCGCTTTTTGCAATTAATGGAAACCGCCGTCGCGCGCCGAAACTCCGCCCCGGCGCGCGCGCACAGACGCGGCAAATCAATCAAACATTCCGCGCGCGAAAACTGTCCGGCGATTTCTCCGGGCAGCATCCCCGAATACGGCGCGAATTCGGAATCCGAAACCAGAACAAGACGCGCGGGCGGCGGACGGCGCGCGAAACGCAGCAGCGCCAGCGAATGCGTATGCCCGCCGCCGACAAGCAGAGCGCGCCGCTCATTCATTCATCACGCCGGACGGCACGTGTCCGCCCTGTTCCAGACCGTCCACATTTTTGACATTGTCGTCAAAAAAGAAATCCGCGCCGAACTGTTTGACAAATTCCGTCTTGCTCTCGCCGTTCATAAAAAACGCCTCGTCCACCGCCACGCCCCAGTCCATCAGGGTGCGAATCGGACGCTCGTGCGCGGGCGCGCCGCGGGCGGTAATCAGCGCGATGCGAATGCGCCTGGAATCCTCGCCGAGACGCGCGCGCAAACGCGTCAGCGCGTCCAAAAACGGTTTCAGCGGTCCGGGCGACAGCGGTTCGTCGCGCATTTTCTTTTCCTGCTCGCGAAACGCCTCCAATCCGCGCTCCTGATTCACCCGTTCGGATTCGTCGCCGAACAGCACCGCGTCGCCGTCAAACGCGATGCGCAGCACGCCGTCGCCGACGTCCGTCCGCGCGCCGCCGACGACATGCGCGGCCGGCACGCCGGCGTCCAGCGCCGCCTTTACATCCCCCGCCAGCGCCGACAAAAACAAATGCGCGCCCAGCGAACGCAAATACGGAAGAGACGGCGCGCCGCGCGTAAAACATCCCTGTTCTATTTTTAATTCGTTCGCCGCGACCGCGCGGAACACCCGCAGACCGGTGACCGGATCGTTGCGCGACACCACCACCACCCGCGCCAGTTCCTCCTCCGCATTAAACGCGAGCAGTTTTTGCACCAGCGCGAACGCCGCGCCGGGCTTCGGAATCCGGTCCAAACGCGCGCGCTGCGCCCGCACATATTCGTCCTCGCCGCGCGTCTTAAAAATTTCATTCTCCTCTTCAAAGTCAAACAGCGCGCGCGACGACACCGCCACGGAAAGAATCGGGGGGGGGGGGGCGGAATTAATCACCGGGCGAAATCTCGCGCCACCGTCCGGGCGGCAAATCGCGCGGCAATATGTGGCGCCCCATCCGCAGACGAATCAATCGCAAAGTTTGCAGTCCGAAATGCGCGAACAACCGGCGCACCGCGCGGTTGCGCCCCTCGGTCAGCACCACGCGATACCAGCGGTTGCGTCCGCCGCCCTCGCGATGCGCCGCGAATTCCGACGGCTGCAACCGCCCGCCGTCCATCACTATGCCGCCGCGAATTTCCGCAATTTGCGCGGACGACAGCGCGCCGTCCGCGCGCGCCAAATACTCGCGCGGCGCGCCGTATCCGGGATGCGCGATTTTGTTCGCGATTTCGCCGTCCGTGCAAAACAACAGCAATCCCTCGGAGCCGACATCCAGACGCCCGACATTAATCCACCGCCCGCCGCCCGGCGGCGGCAAATCGGCGAAGACCGAATCCGGCGCGCCGCGCTCCACGATTTTGCCCGCCGGTTTGTGGTAATACAACATCCGCGACGCGGCGGCGCGCGGCAGCGATTTGCCGTCCACCGCGATATTGTCGCGGGTGGCGGCGCGCGCGCCCAACGCCGCCGGTTTGCGGTTGACGGTCACCCGTCCCTGCGCGATTAATTGTTCGGCGGCGCGACGCGAGGCAACTCCGCGGGAAGCGAGAATCTTCTGCAATTTTTCGCCGGCGGGTTTCGCCGCCGTCGCCGCCTTTTCCGATTTCGGACGGCGAAGTTTTCGCGCCGCGCCGTCAGAATCGCCGCCGTCGCGCGGGTTTTTTGCGGGCGCGGCGGAGTTCGTTTCGCGCCGCGCATTTCGGACGCGCCGCGAAGAAACCGCGCGATTGTTCGCCGACGTCATTTTGTCGCCCGCAAAACGCGCCGATTAAACGTCGCCGCCGGATTTGTCATCCGGCGATTCGGTTTCGGATTCGGATTCATTTCCGCCCCCGTCCCCGGAGGTATTTCCGAATTCGCGTTCGGATTCATGTCCGGATTCCCGCGGCGGCGGATCGTCGGCGGACGCCCGCGATTCTTCGGCATCCTCAAAACCGGCGTTAATATCCTCCGGCTCCAGTTCGGGAAGTTCGTCCAGGGAGGCGATCGCCAGATCGTTCAAAAAGGTCTTCGTCGTCCCGTACAAAATCGGACGCCCCGGCGTTTCGCGCCGCCCCACCTCCTCTATCCAGCCGAATTCCTCCAACGCCGCCAGTTGCACCGACGACACCGACACGCCACGCACCTGCTCAATGTCGCCGCGCGTCGCCGGCTGGCGGTAGGCGATGACCGCCAGCGATTCCATCAATTGCCGCGACAATCGCGCCGGTTTTTTGGGGCGCAAACGGCGCAAATATTCCAAATATCCGCCGCGACTGATCAATTGCCAGCCGTCCGCGACTTTCGCTAACCGCAAGCCGCGCCCCTCCCATTCTTTTTCCAAAGCCGCCAGCGCGCCTTTGATGTCGCCGTCTTCGCCGTCCAGCAGACGGCGGAAATCCGCCATATCCAGCGGCCCGCCGGCCGCCAGCAGCGCGAATTCCAGCAGATTCTTAACTTCCGGCGGATTCATTCTTCGCGCCCCGCAACTCCACAAACAACTCGTCTTCCGGCGAATCTTGATGCAGCGACACGGTGCTTTCGGCGGCGAGCTGCAGCACCGCCAAAAAGGAAGCGCCGGGCAAACCGCGCGACACCAGCCGATGAAACGCCAGCCGCCGCGCCCGCGAAAGCGCGCGCAAAACGCCGCTCATAATCTCGCGCAAACTGACGTTCCGCGTCCACACCCGCAGCGGCGCGATCCGCCGCGCCCGCGAAAGCGCCGCCGCGAACGCCGCCGCCAACTGCGCCGGATGCAAAACCGGCTTGGTTTTTTCCGCCGCCGGAATTTCCACGCCCAACTCCGGCGAAATAAAATCGCGCCCGCGCCGCGGCATCGCGGCGATCTTTTGCGCCGCGTCCCGCAGGCGTTCGTATTCCAAAAGACGCCGCACCAAATCGGCGCGCGGATCGTCCTCCTCCGCCGCCTCCGTCTGCGGCTTCGGCAGCATCATTTTGGATTTAATGTCCACCAAAAGCGCCGCCATCGCCAGATAATCCGCCGCGATTTCCAAATTATTCTCCCGCCGCAGCGCCTCCTCCACATACTCCGCGTACTGCCGGCACAGCGCGGCGGCCGGAATATCCAAAATGTCAAACCGATGACGGCGCACCAGATACAAAAGCAAATCCAGCGGACCGGAAAAATTGTCCAGCATCACCCGCATCGCCTCCGGCGGAATATACAACGCCCGCGGCGCCTCGTGCACCGGCTCGCCATATACCAGCGCCAGCGGAATCTGCCCGCTCACCGCGCAATCCCGGTCGCGCGCCGCGCCGCTTGCAGAGTTTCCGCCGCCGCCGTACGCGCGCGCCGCGCGCCGTCCGCCAGCACATCCTCCGCCACGCCCGGCGCTTCGCATTCTTCGCGGCGCGCCAAAATCGGCGCCAGTTCCGCGTTGATACATTCGCACAGACGCCCCTTGCATTCCACGCATCCGACGGCGGCGGAACGGCATCCCGCCGCCGCCCATTCCCGCGTTTCCTTGTCGGAAAACGCCTCGTGCAGCCGCCACGCCGGACAACGTTCCGGCTCGCCCGGATCGGAGCGGCGGACGCGCGCCGGGTCGGTCGGCATCCGCGCGATTTTGCGCCGCACCGTCTCCGGCGGATCAAACAACTCTATCGCGTTGTCGTAGGATTTGGACATTTTGCGTCCGTCGGTGCCGGGCAGTCGCGGAGTCGGCGTCAACCGCGCGCGGGGGGGGCGCAAAATTTCCGCGCCGCCGTAGCGAATATCGTCGCATAAAATTTTTTTGCCGCAATCGTCCAGCGACAATCCGGCGATTTCGTCCAACGCCGTCTGCAATTTTTTTTTGTCGCCGGTCTCGGCGTATTGTTTTTGCAAAGTGCGCAGCCGTCCGTCGGCGGACGCGCCGATTTCGGCGGCGACTTCCCGGCGCTTTTTCGGAAACGCGCCGGCGCGTCCGTAAAAACGATTGAAACGACGGGCGATTTCGCGCGCGATTTCCACGTGCGGCATTTGATCCTCGCCCACCGGCACGAAATCGGCGGCGTAAATCATAATATCGGCGCTTTGCAAAAGCGGATAACTCAAAAAACCGTGCGTATCCAAATCGCGCCGCGCCTGCTCCTTCAACTCCTTGTAGGTCGGCAAATGCGTCAGCCACGGCAGCGGACAAATCATGGACAGCAATATGCACAATTCGGCGTGCGCCGGCACGTCGGACTGGCGGAATATCGTCGCCCGCGACGGATCAATTCCCGCCGCCAGCCACGCCGCCGTCAATTTTCGCGCCCCGGCGGACAAATCGCCGGGCGACGCGTAATCGGTGGTCAGCGCGTGCCAGTCGGCGACAAAAAAAAAACACTCATCGCCGGCGTCCTGAAACGCCCGCCAATTCTGCAGTACGCCGCGCAAATGTCCGAGATGCAGCCCGCCGGTCGGGCGCATCCCCGATACCACGCGCGCCATCAGAGACGATCCTTGTCGTCTATCGCCCCGCCGCCCTCCCGCAGCAGACGCGGCGGCGTCTCGCTGAAATCAATCACCGTCGTCGGAGTCGCGGGACAGGGACCGGCGTCCAGCACCGTCTCCACCCGGTCTTTTAGACGCGCGCGGAATTCGTCCGGCTGCAGCGGCGATTCGTCGCCGGCGAGACGCAAAGTCGTGGTGAGAATCGGACCGCCGTTTTCTTCCAAAAGCGCCCGCGCCACCGGATTCGCCGGCGCGCGAAACGCCACCGTGCGGCGGCGCGGATGACACAAATGACGCGAAACTTTTTTCGTCGCCGCCAGCACGAAAGTATACGCCCCCGGAATCCGTTGCTTGATGACGCGAAACGCCGCCGTATCCACCGCGCCGTATTGTCCGATTTCGCCCAAATCGCGGCACGACAGCGTAAATAAATGATTCCCGTCCAGCCCGCGCAATTGCCGCGCCCGCGCCGCCGCGTCCGTGTTTTCGGGAAGAAATCCCAGCGCGTAATGCGAATCGGTCGGATACACCACCAGCCCCCGCTGCAACGCCTCCGCCGCCGCCCGCACCAGACGTATCTGCGGATTCTTGGGATGCACCCGCAAAAAGGCGGTCATGACGGCGCGTCCCCGGCGGAATCGCTTCCCTCCAAAATATGCAGCGCGCCGCAATAGGGGCAGGCGCGACGCGGATGCCGCCGCGACAGCGGCAAATATACGCGCGGATGCCGGTCCCACTGCGCGGACGGCGGACAGGACGCCGGCAATTTGTCGGGCGGCACAATCACCGTCGCGGACGGCGGACGATTCATCGCACCGCGGTCAGCCACGATTGAAATTCGGCGCGGCGCCCGGCGACGCAGTCAAAAAACGCTTTTTGCAGAATTTCGGTCACCGGACCGCGCCCGCCGCCGCCGATTTGCCGCCCGTCCAACTCGCGCACCGGCGTCACTTCGGCGGCGGTGCCGGTAAAAAACGCCTCGTCGGCGCAATACACCGCGTCGCGGGTGAGACGCCGCTCGCGCACTTCATACCCCGCCCCGGCGGCGAGTTGCATCACCGAATCGCGGGTGATGCCGGACAGCACCGAAGTCAATTCGGGCGTGTAAATTATCCCGCCGGAAACGACGAAGAGATTTTCGCCCGCCCCTTCGGCGACCAGCCCGTCCACATCCAAAAGCAACGCCTCGTCGTAGCCGTCCCGCGTCGCCTCGGCGTTCGCCATCACGGAATTGACATAATGCCCGCCGACTTTGGCGCGGCACATCGCGGAATTGACGTGATGCCGCGCGAAAGAGGAGGTTTTGACGCGGATGCCTTTTTGCACCCCTTCTTCGCCCAGATACGTCCCCCACGGCCACGCGGCGACGACGATATGCACCGGATTGTCGGTCGCCGAAAGCCCCAGCGAGTGCGCGCCGTAAAACGCCAGCGGGCGGATATAGCAGGAATCAAAGCCGTTTTCGCGCACGACGGCGAGCTGCGCGGCGTTGAGATCCTCCTCCGAAAACGGAATCGTCATCCCGATAATCCGCGCCGACTGGAAAAATCTGCGGGTATGATCCTGCAGCCGGAAAATCGCCGGACCGCCGTCCGCGGCGTAGCAGCGGACGCCCTCAAAAACGCTCGTCCCGTAATGCAGGGAATGCGACAGCACGTGCGTCGTGGCGTCGCGCCACGGCGTCATTTTGCCGTCAAACCAGATTTTTCCGTCGCGGTCGGAAATGGACATATCCACATTATAACAAAATTCGCGGCGGGAATCTCCGCCTTAAAATCCACCGCGAAAATTCCATCGCGGCGGCGTTTGGCGACGCGGATTTCGTCTGTTATAATGGCGGGCATGACGGACGAAACGGAAATTGCGGTATTGGGCGGCGGCTGTTTTTGGTGCGTGGAGGCGGTGTTTCAGCGTCTTTCCGGCGTCCGGGCGGTGGTCAGCGGCTACGCCGGCGGCGACACCGACGCGCCTTCGTACAAGGACATTTGCCGCGGCGACACCGGACACGCCGAGGTGATTCAAATTGAATTTCGCCCGGCGGAAATTTCCTACGGCGACATTCTGAACATGTTCTGGCGCGCGCATGATCCGACGACCCTGAACCGGCAGGGCGCGGATTCGGGAACGCAATATCGTTCCGTCATCCTGACGAATTCGCAAGAACAGGCGCGCGCCGCCGAAGAATCCAAGACCCTCGCGCAAAAACATTTTCGCGCGCCGATTGTCACCGAAATCGCGCCGCTGCAGCAATTCTGGGCGGCGGAAAAGGAGCATCAGAATTTTTACAACCGCAACGCGGCGCACCCGTACTGCGCGTACAACATCGTCCCCAAACTGCAAAAACTCGGCGTATAAAAAAGTTCGCGCTTTCGCGCAAAGAGATTCCGGCTTTCGCCGGAATGGCGTATTTTAATTAAGAGATTAAAAGTGCCGCCACTCCGGCGAAAGCCGGAATCTCATTCGCCGCAAGGCGAATCCGCCGTTTGCGCTTTCGGGGACATGAAAAATCCGGTACTTTTTTGCGTACGGAATTTCCGCCGATTCGGGCGGCGGGCGTTAAAATCGGATTTATGCAGAAATTTTCGCCCGGCGCGGTCGTTTTTGTCGCGCTGTCGGGCGGGGTGGATT
>JBPCXA010000148.1:0-34137 GCA_051008975.1 Gammaproteobacteria bacterium | reverse complement strand
CCCCCCCCCCCCCCTTGAACCGGCGTGAAAATGGCGTTCAGCGCGCCATACACCGCCCATAACGGGCGGGAAAGAGAAAAAATGAAGTTTTTCATAAAAAAGTCCTTTCTGCCGTAAAAAACGCCGTGCACGCCAATCTCCCAGATCGCCGCCCCAACGCCCTCCGATGCATAGTATACCACGAGAATCCCAAAAAAGTGCAATTTTTTTCGGAAAATGCAAAAAATTTTCGTCCGCCCCGATTTTTTTTCGTCCGCCTTCGGCGAAAGAGATTCCCGCGTTCGCGGGAATGGAATTAAAGAGATTCCGGTCCCCGCGTTCGCGAGGATAAACTTTCGCCGGAATGGCGGTGCTTTTTGTCTTTGCGGACAATACCGAATTTGGCGGTATCCGAAAATATAAAAAACCGCCATTCCGGCGAAAGCCGGAATCTCTTTAATTCCATTCCTGCGAAGGCAGGAATCTCATCGCCGAAGGCGGTAATTGTAAAGGTGTACAATTACCCGCCGCTATGCGGCGGCGGAGATTCCTGCCTTCGCAGGAATGGGATTTATTATTCGTCGCCGAAGAACGCGCGCGCCTTGTCCAGCCACGATTGTTCGCGAGGCGAATGGCGTTCGTGTTTTTTTCTTAAACTCGCGTCGAACTTCCGCAGCAGATTTTTTTGTTCCTCGGTCAGATTGACCGGCGTCTCCACAAAAATATGGCAAAGCATGTCGCCGGGCGCGCGTCCGCGCACATTCGGCGCGCCGCGTCCGCGCAGCCGCAACACCGCGCCGCTTTGCGTTTCCGGCGGGACGGTGATTTTTACCCTGCCGCCGGCCGGCAAGGGCGCCTCCACCCGTCCGCCCAACGCCGCAATGGCGACCGAAACGGGAATGGAAATGTGCAGATGATCGCCGTCCCGCTCAAACAGCGGATGCGCCGCGACATGCACGCGCAAATGAAATTGATCGGCGACGCCGGCGATATTCAGGCGGATGCTTTCGCCGTCCGAAATGCCGGGCGGAATTTGCACCGCGACGGCGCGCGCGATTCGGCGCGTTCCCTCGCCGCCGCAGGCGCGGCAGGGAGTCCGATATGTCCGCCCGCGTCCGCGGCATTCGCCGCATGCTTGCTGCATCGTAAAAAAGCCGCGATTAACCCGAATTTGTCCCGCGCCGCGGCATTTGCCGCAGGTTTCCATTTTCGCCCCCGGCTCGCCGCCGGAACCGCGGCAGACGTCGCATGTCGACGGTTCGTTGATGCGCAGTTCTTTTTTGCAGCCGGCGATTGCCTCTTCAAAACCGAGCCGGATGGAAAGTACGCGCTGCCGCGGTCCGCCGCGTTCTCCGCCGGAAAAAAAATCGCTGAATAGTTCGTCAAATACGCCGGAAAAATCGGGCGACCCGCCGCCGTTGCCGCGTCCGCCCGCAAACGCGGCGTGTCCGAAACGGTCGTAGGCGGCTTTCTTTTTTTCGTCCGAAAGCACCTGATACGCCTCCTGCACCGGCTTGAATCTTTCCGCCGCCGCCGCCGGGTCGTCCGGGTTTTTGTCGGGATGATGCTTTTGCGCGAGACGGCGGTACGCCTGCTTGATCGTCGCGGCGTCGGCGTCGCGCGGTACGCCGAGCGTCCGGTAATAATCCGGCTTCACCGATGACGCGCGGCGGTCATTTGCGATCCGACGGCTTGTTTTCGTCGTCCGCGACTTCTTGGAATTCCGCGTCCACGACTTCTTCCGCGTCCTTGTCCGGCGCGGAATCATCGGACGATTCTTCGTTCCGTTGCGCGAGGGCGGCGGCGGCGAGCGCGAGCGCCTGCGTTTTTTCGCGGATGGAATCGGGATCGTCGTCGGCGCGCGCCTCTTCGGCGTCTTTGACGGCCTGTTCAATTTTTTCCTTTTCTTCGGCGGACAGTTTCGCGCCGTGTTCGTCCAATTCGCGGCGGGCGGAATGCAGGGCGGCGTCGCACTGGTTGCGCGCCTGCGCGAGTTCGGCGGCTTTTTTGTCCTCCTCGGCGTGTTCTTCGGCGTCGCGGATCATCGACTTAATTTCGTCCTCGGAAAGGCCGGAGGACGATTTGATCGTGATGTTGTTTTCGCGCCCGGTTTTTTTGTCGCGTGCGGAGACATGCACGATGCCGTTGGCGTCAATGTCAAAGGTCACTTCAATCTGGGGCGCGCCGCGCGGGGCGGGCGGAATGTCCTCCAAATTGAATTGGCCGAGGGATTTGTTGCCGCCGGCGACGCCGCGCTCGCCCTGCAGCACGTGAATGGTGACCGCCGGCTGATGGTCGGCGGCGGTGGAGAACACCTGCGAAGTTTTCGTCGGAACGGTGGTGTTCTTTTCAATCAGGCGGGTCATCACGCCGCCTTCCGTTTCGATTCCGAGCGACAGCGGCGTCACATCCAGCAGCAGCACGTCTTTTACGTCGCCGCGCAGCACCGCGCCTTGCACCGCCGCGCCCATCGCCACGGCTTCGTCCGGATTGACGTTGCGCTTGGGTTTTACCTTGAAGATTTCCGCCACTTTTTTCTGCACCGCCGGCATCCGCGTCATGCCGCCGACGAGAATGACTTCGTCCACTTTTTTGCCGGAGAGTTTGGCGTCCTTCAACGCGGTGCGGCAGGGTCCGGCGGTTTTTTCCACCAGCGATTCCACCAAAGATTCCAGTGTCGCGCGCGTCAATGCTACGACGAGGTGCTTGGGGCCGGACTTGTCGGCGGTGATGTACGGAAGATTGATTTCGGTCTGCGCGGCGGCGGACAGTTCGATCTTCGCCTTTTCGGCGGCGTCTTTCAGGCGCTGCAGCGCGAGAATGTCGTTCTTCAAATCGACGCCCTGCTCCTTTTTGAACTCCGCGGCCAGATGATTGATCAGTTCCTGGTCAAAATCCTCGCCGCCCAAAAAAGTGTCGCCGTTGGTCGCCAGCACTTCAAATTGTTTCTCGCCGTCCACGCCGGCGATTTCAATAATGGAAATGTCGAAGGTGCCGCCGCCCAGATCAAAGACCGCGACGGTGCGGTTGTCGGCGGCTTTGTCCATTCCGAAGGCGAGCGCGGCGGCGGTCGGCTCGTTGATGATGCGGCGGACGGAAAGCCCGGCGATGCGTCCGGCGTCCTTCGTCGCCTGCCGCTGGGCGTCGTTGAAATACGCCGGGACGGTGATGACCGCCTCGGTCACCTCTTCGCCGAGATATTCTTCGGCGGTCTTTTTCATTTTATGGAGAATCTTCGCGGAGATTTCCTGCGGCGAGTATTTTTCGCCCTTCGCCTCCACCCAGGCGTCGCCGTTTTTCGCCTTGACGATGGAATAGGGCGCGAGTTTCCGCTCCTTTTTGGTTTCCGCGTCGTCAAAGCGGCGGCCGATGAGGCGTTTGACGGCGAACAGGGTGTCGCGGGGGTTTGTGACCGCCTGCCGCTTGGCGGCGGCGCCGACCAGCGTCTGTCCGTCTTCGGCGAACGCTACGACGGACGGCGTGGTGCGCGCGCCCTCCGCGTTTTCTATGACGCGCGGCTTGTCGTTTTCCACGACGGACACGCACGAATTTGTCGTGCCGAGGTCGATGCCGATAATTTTTGCCATTGGTCGTTCTCCTTTTCGGTAAAAGTTTAGGAATTATCCGCGCCGGAATCGGCGGCGCGTTCGGAATCGTTTTCGCAACCGGCGGGCGGCTTGCCGAGCCAGACAATCGCCGGGCGGACGAGACGCCCGTTCAATGTGTAGCCGCACTGCATTACTTTGGCGACGGTGCGGGCGTCGTCGCCGCCCTCGCTCATTCCCGCCGCCTGATGCAGCCCGGCGTCAAAAGACGCGCCGATGTCCGGGCGTACCGGGAGAATTCCGTTATCCTCCATCACGGCGGATAATTTGCGCAAAGTCAGCGAAACGCCGGTGCGCGTTTTGTCGCCCGCGCCGTCTGTTTCGGATTCGGCGAGGGCGGATTCCAGACAGTCGCGCACTTCGCAGATGCCGGGGGCGAAGCGGGACAGGGCGAAATCGCCCGCCTTTTTAATTTCGGCGGCGGCGCGTTTGGCGAGATTTTCGTTTTCGGCGACGGCGCGGACATATAAATCGCGCAACTCTTCCGCGCTTTGTTCCGCCGCCGGTTCGGACGAATCGGCGGCGGAATCTCCGTCCCGGGATTCGGTTTCAGCGGAAGAATCTTCCGCCCGGGATTCGGATTTCTCGCCGTCCGCGGATTTTTGCCGCGCGGAATCGGCGGCGGCGTCCGTTTCGCCGGATTTGTCATCCGCCGCCGCAGGGTTGTCTTTGACGGCGTCCGCGGCGGTTTTGTCGGCGGATTCCGTCGCGGCGGCGCGGTCGGCGGCGGAAGTTTCCGCGGCGGCGGACGCGGATTGCGCGGCGGTTTTTTTGCCGGATTTTTTGGATTTGCTCACTGTCTCCCCCTGTCGGACGATATGCGAATTATGGGGGCGATTCCCGCGAATTTCAAGACGGCGGACGGCGAAACCGCCGCATACGCATTCCCGCCTGCCTCTTCCAAAGTACACCCACGCCGCCATTCCGGCGAAAGCCGGAATCTCATTCGCCGCAAGGCGAATCCGCCGTTTGCGCTTCGCGCAAAAGAGATTCCGGCTTTCGCCGGAATGGCGGTTTTTGTTTTCGGGCGGAAATTCGTGTATACTTCCGCCCGTCCGCCCGATTTACGGGCGAATTAAGGGGAACGCCGGCATGAAAAGCGCGAGTCCGTATCTGGTTTTTAACGGCGCCTGCGAAGAGGCGTTTCATTTTTATCGCGCGGCGTTCGGCGGCGAATTTGCGGCGTTGATGCGGCGCAAAGACGCGCCCTCGCTGTCCGCATCGGAAACTTCCACCGCCGCCGGAGAAAAAATTATTCACATTGAATTGCCGTTGTCGGCGACTCATTCCTTGTTCGGCTACGATGTTTACTCCGAAGCGCCGGCCGAGACCGCTTCGCATTCCTTGATTAACATCATTCCGGACGACAAGGCGGAAGCGGACAAACTATTCGCCGGACTTGCGACGGGCGGCGAAGTTGTCGCGCCGCTCGGCGAAACTTATTTCGGTTCATATTTCGGCATGCTGGCGGACAAATTCGGCGTCCGCTGGATGCTTAATTGCGAAGAATGAAAAAGGGCGGCGTTTTGCGAATTCGGAGGAAATAATGACGGCAAAAATTATAGACGGGCGCGCCGTCGCGGACGCGATTTTGGGCGATTGCGCGGCGCAAATCGCGGCGCGAAACGACATTGTCCCCGGACTGGCGGTGGTCGTCGTCGGCGACAATCCGGCGTCGCAGGTGTATGTGCGCAACAAAGTGCGCGCCTGCGAGCGCGTCAAACTGCGTTCGCAAAAAATCGCGTTGCCCGCCGACATCCGCGAGGAGGAATTGCTGCGGCAAATCGCGCGTCTGAACGCCGATCCCGCGGTGCACGGCATTCTCGTGCAATTGCCGTTGCCCGCCCATATTGACGCCGAAAAAATCATTCCCGCGGTTGCCCCCGAAAAAGACGTGGACGGATTTCATCCGGTTAATTTCGGGCGTCTCGCCGCGGGACTGCCGGCGCTGCGTCCGTGTACGCCGGTCGGCTGCATTCGCCTTTTGGAGCATTCCGGCGCCGCCGTTTCCGGCGCGCGCGCGGTCGTGCTGGGGCGCAGCAATATCGTCGGCAAGCCGATGGCGCTGATGTTGATTAACGCCGGGGCGACGGTGACGGTGTGCAATTCCCGGACGCCCGATCTCGCCGCCGTATCGCGCGCGGCGGACATTCTCGTCGCCGCGGTCGGACGCCCGAAAATGGTCGGCGCCGATATGATCAAACCCGGCGCGACGGTGATTGACGTGGGAATTAACCGCGTCGAAGACGGCATCGTCGGCGACGTGGATTTCGCCGCCGCGCTTGAAGTCGCCGGACATATCACGCCGGTGCCGGGCGGCGTGGGTCCGATGACGATTGCGATGCTGGTCGCCAATACTCTGCAGGCGGCGTTTTCATGAGCGCGCCGCCGCTGGCGGCGGAACGAATTTGCAAAAGTTTCGGCGGCGCGGCGGCGGTGCGCGAGGTGTCGTTCTCCCTCGCCGCCGGGGAATGCGTCGGCGTTTTGGGGCCGAACGGCGCGGGAAAATCCACGTTGTTAAATATCTGCCTCGGCGTGTTGCGGCAGGATTCGGGATCGGTCCGCCTGCTGGGGTTTGAGATGCCGCGCGAATCGCTGGCGGCGCGCGCGCGAATCGGAGTCGTCCCGCAAAAGGACATGCTGGATCCCGATTTTACCTGCGCGGAAAATTTGTCGGTGTATGCGCGCTATTTCGGCGCCGTCGCCGCGCCGGAAAAAATCGCGTCTTTGCTGGATTTCGCTGGCTTGTCGGCGCGCAACACCACCGCCATCGGGCATTTGTCCGGTGGAATGCAGCGGCGTCTGGCGCTGGCGCGCGCGCTGATTAATGATCCGGAATTGATTGTTTTGGACGAACCGACGACCGGTCTTGATCCGCAGGCGCGGCATTTAATTTGGGAGCGTCTGCGGACGATGCAGGAGGAGGGGCGGACGCTTTTGCTGACGACTCATTTTATGGAGGAGGCGGAGCGGCTGTGCGACCGCGTCATCGTCATGGACGGCGGGCGCGTCATCGCCGAAGGCGCGCCGTCCCGTTTGGCGGCGGAACATGTGGAGGCGGAAGTCGTGGAAGTGCACGGCGAAGGCGCGCCGGAATGGCTGGACGCCCGCCCCGACATCGCCGGGCGGCGCGAGAATTTCGGGCGGCTTTCGTATTGTCATGTGCCGGACGCCGCGCCGTTGTTGGCGGCGTTGCGCGATTCGCCGTTTCGTTTCGTGCATCGGCGGGCGGGAATGGAGGATGTGTTTTTGCGTCTGACCGGGCGGGAGTTGCGCGAATGAATCCAAATCCGAATCCGAATACGCGCGCGGGTTTGTACGCGCCGCCGGCGTTTTCGCGCCGCGCCCTGCGTCTGACCGCGCGCAATTTTTTGGTGTGGCGCAAACTGATGGTGTCGTCGGTCATCGTGCATCTGATAGAGCCGGTGATCTTTTTTTTCGGACTCGGCTACGGCATCGGCGCGCTGGCGGGCGAAGTCAACGGCGTCCCCTATCTGCATTTTTTCGCCGCCGGAATGGCGGGGTACGCGGTGATGAACAGCGCGAGTTTTGAGGCGTTGTATTCCGCCTTCACGCGAATGCATGTACAAAAAACATGGGCGGCGATTTTGCATACGCCGATGACTTTGGACGACATCGTCGTCGGCGAATGGCTGTGGGCGGGCGGCAAAAGCGTCGTCGCCGGGGCGGCGATGCTGGGCGTGCTTTCCGCCGCCGGCATCGCGCATTATCCGGCGGCGTTTCTGACGCTGCCGGCGGCGGTTTTCGCCGGGCTGGCGTTCGCCGGAATTGCGCTGGTGTTCAACGCGCTGGCGAAGGGATACGAGTTTTTTTCGTTTTACTTCACGCTTTTTCTCACGCCGATGATGCTTTTGTCCGGCGCGTTTTTTCCGGCGGACGCGATGCCGGAGTTTTTACAGACGATTTCCGCCGTTTTGCCGCTGCGGCATTTTGTGGATATGCTGCGGCCGCTTTTGGCGGGCGAAGTTCCGGCGACGATGCCGTCCGGTCTTTTGGTGTTGTCGTTGTACGGGGCGGGCGGATTGTGGCTCGCCGTGATTCTTACGCGCCGCCGCTATTTGATATGACGCGCGGACATGTCCGGTTTTGCGGGGGAACAATTCCGTGCTGACGATTAAGGCGCTGCATATTATTTCGGTGATCTTTTGGTCGGCCGGACTGCTGTATCTTCCGCGTTTGTTCGTCTATCACGCCGAATGCGCCGACGACGCCGGACGGCGGCGGTTTTGCGCGATGGAATCGCGCCTGTATTGGCGGATTATGACTCCGGCGATGTGCGCGGCGCTGGCGTTCGCCGTTTTTCTTTTGCCGCATTATCGCGGCGGCTGGATCGTCGGAAAACTTGTAATCGCGTTTTTGCTGATAGTGTTTCACGTATATTGCGGGATTGCGATGCGACGTTTTTCGCGCGGGGAAACGCCGCACGGCGCGAAGTTTTTCCGCCTGTTTAACGAAGTTCCCGCCCTGCTGATCGTCGCCGCCGTGCTGCTCGCCGTCCTTAAACCGTATTAAGGGGGGGGGGGGGGATGTTTCATCTTTTATATCAGGCGGTCGCCGTTGCGGTGCATGGGATGGCGCATTCCTTCCGATACGCCGCCCCGTTTATGGCGGCGGCGGCCGTCGCGGTGACGGTATATCGCCGGGGCGATTTGCTTTCGCCGTCCGGGTCGACGCTGCTGGCGGCGGCGGTGTTTTTTGTTTTCGGTCCGCCGTATATCTCCGCCGTTTTGCATATCATGCTGCACGGAAAGCCGCCGCCGTTTATGCGGGTGCTGCGGTGGCAGTGGCGGGACCTGGATTTTTTGCTGTTTATGGCGGGGTCCTTTTTGTTCGGCGGAATGCTGATTTTGTTCGTCGCCGACGTCGGAATGTCTTTGGGCGATTATGCGGCGCTGCGGGAAAGTCCGGAGACGGAGACGGAGGCGAAGCCGCAATACGCCGGCTACGGCTACGGCGAAGGGGCGACGATTGTCGTGGTGTTCGGTTCGCGGGCGTTCGCGGCGGGATTTTTTCTCGCCGCATTGTGGCTTTGGGGATATTTTTTTCGCGCCGCCGTACGCATTCCCGCCTATATGGACGGCTACGATTTGAGAACCGGCGAGGCGATGACGGCGACCCGCAATCATTCCCTGCAAATTGTCGCCGTCTCCCTGCTGATTAATGTCGGATTGTCGGTGGCGGCGGTGTCCGCCCCGTGGAGCGCCGCCGAATGGTGGCTGCAGGCGGTGATGGCGGGCGTTTCGGCGTGGGCGTTTTTGCATTTCAATCTCGCCCTGTCGGTGGCGATGTATCAGGAATACACCGCCGGTTATAGCATGCGTCTTTTGCGGCATTAGTTTGCAATTTTTTCGTTGCGACGTTGCGACGGCGATTTTCCGCATTTCGGGCGAAAACTTTTACCCCCCCCCCCCCCGAATTCAAACGCCTTCGCCGCCGACGTTGAGGGAGTCCACTTTGATTGTGGGTTGGCCGACTCCGACCGGGACCCATTGTCCGTTTTTGCCGCAGGTGCCGACGCCGGGGTCCAGCGAAAAATCGTCGCCGACCATTGACACGAGCGGCATAATCGCCGGACCGTTGCCGATGATTGTCGCGCCCTTCACCGTTTCGCCGAGGCGTCCGTTTTGGATTCGCCGCGCGCGGCTGGCGACAAAAACGAAGTTGCCGTTGGTGATGTCCACCTCGCCGCCGCCGAAATTGTCCGCATACAATCCCTCCTTCACCGAGGCGATAATTTCCGCCGCGGCGTATTTTCCGGCGGGCATAAAAGTGTTGGTCATCCGCGGCATCGGCGGATGGGCGTACGATTCCCGCCGTCCGTTGCCGGTGGCGGCGGTTTGCATCAGGCGGGCGTTGGCGATGTCCTGCATATAGCCGCGCAAAATTCCGTTTTCTATCAGCGTCGTCGCCCGCGAAGGCGTGCCTTCGTCGTCGCACGACAGCGAGCCGCGACGCCCCGGAATGTCGCCGGCGTCCATCACGGTCACTCCGGCGGCGGCGACTTTTTCGCCGATGCGCCCGGAAAATGCGGACTGCCGCTTGCGGTTGAAATCGCCCTCCAAGCCGTGTCCGACCGCCTCGTGCAAAATAATTCCCGCCCATCCCGGCCCCAGCACGACCGGCATTTGTCCGGCGGGGGCGGGGCGGGCGTCCAATTTTTGCGCCGCCTCTTCCGCCGCCTCTTCGGCGATTTGTTTCAGAATCTCGTCCGAAAAATAGCCGCAGTCCGCGCGCGCCCCGCCGCCGCCGTGGCCGCTTTCGCGCCGCCCCCCGCCGTGAATAATCGCCGAAACATTGACGCGCACCAGCGGGCGAATGTCCGCCGCCACAATTCCGTCCGCCCGCAAAACCAGCACCACGTCAAACGCGGCGGTCAGGTTGGCGACGACATTTTCCACCCGCGAATCGGCGGCGCGCGCGGCGCGGTCAATCGTATGCAGCATTTTAATTTTGTCGTCCGCGCCGGTGTGCGACACCGGATCGCGCGCCGGAAACTTCGCTTCGGCGGCGGGCGGCGGCGCGATTTTCCCCGCCTTCAATTCGCCGCCGTAAGTTTTGGCGGTCTGCGCGACCCGCCGCATTTCGTCCAGCGCGGCGGCGGAAATAATGTCGCTGCCGGCGAAGGCGGTCGTCTCGCCGCGCAGGGCGCGCAAACCCAAACCGCGGTCGTCCGCAAACGCGCCGGTTTTTACCGCGCCGTCCTCCAAACGCCAGTTTTCGCGCACGCGTCTTTGCAAATAAATGTCCGCCCAGTCGGCGCCGCGCGCGGCGTCCGTCAGACGCGACAAAACACCGCGAATGTCCAAACCGGCGGGGGCGAGAAGTTGCTCCTCCGCGCGCCGCAGAATGTCTTTTGTTTCGCCCGCGCCATTTTCGTTCATTGTTTTTCCTTTTTGCGAAGTCCGCCGTCCGACAAAAGACGGTGCGACAGGGCGGGCAGACGCGCGCGCTGCGTCGCGCGTTCTTCCGCGTTAATTTTTGCGAAAACAATTTCGTCGCCGCGCGTTTTCGCCGCGTTTAAGATCCGCCCCCAGCCGTCAATAACGACGCTGTCGCCGAAGGTTTCGCGTCCGCCCGGATGCGTCCCCGCCTGCGCGGGGGCTATGACATGCGCGAGATTTTCGACGGCGCGCGCGCGCAGCAAAAGCCGCCAATGGGCGGCGCCGGTTTCGGGCGTGAAGGCGGAGGGAATGACGAGTATGTCGGGCGAATTCATTGCGCGGAACAATTCCGGAAAGCGCACATCATAGCACACCGCCAGCCCGATTCTGCCGAGCGGCGTGTCGGCGGCGACGACCGAATCGCCGGGGGCGATTGTTTCGGTTTCGTCAATCTTGCCGTCAAAGCGGAAAAGATGCATTTTGTCGTAGCGCGCGATTCGCTTTCCGTCCGGCGCGAACAAAAGGCACGACGAAAATACCCGTCCGCCGGGCGCGCGCAGCGGGATCGCGCCGCCGACCAGATGCATCCGAAAACGGGCGGCGGCGGCGGCGAGAAATTCCTGAATCGGTCCGGCGCCGTCCTTTTCGGCGACGGCGAGTTTGCGTTTTTCGTCCGCCGCCATCACCGCGAAATATTCCGGCAGCGCGGCGAATTCCGCCCCGCCGTCCGCCGCCCGCCGCAGCAATTCCCCGGCGCGCGCCAGATTCTCCGGAACCGAATCCCCGGAATTCATCTGCACGCAGGCGACGGTAAAAGACGCGGTCATTCCGTTATTTTACGCCGTTGACGCGGCGCGTCCGCAAAATTCTGACTCCGCCCCCCCCCCCGCCGAAATTGCCGCAAAAAAAGGGCGACATCTCTGCCGCCCTTTTTTACCCTACATTCCCTGTCCTTACCGAAGGGAATCCAACGACTCCGGCAGAGACGGAAAGGGCGGAATCGGGGCGGGCGGACGTCCATTGTCCACCTCCTCGCATTCTTCCACTTCCTCTACAACTACCGTGCCGTCCGCCTGCTGGGTCGCACTTTGGTGCGTTTCGCATTCCTGCGAATAAGCCGCCTGCACTTCGGGTCCGCACCGATCCTCCAACAACGCAAGGATTTCGGTATACCCGTTGTCGCGCGCGAGAGTAAACGGCGTTCGATAGAAGCCAAGATAATCGATGTAGCCGATGTTGCAGTCCGCGCCGGCGTCAATAAGGATTTGCGCCGCCTCCATACTTTGTTGTGCAACAGCAATATGCAGAGGAATAAATACGCTTCCCGCCTCCCCGTTAACAGACACTTCGGGGTGATTGTCCACGAAGTAGCGCAACGGTTTATATGACGGATTATTCGCTATGTCGTTTACCGGCGCGGCAACCGCGTACACAATATTTACATCTTGCCGCGAATTGGGACGCCAATCGTCAACATTAACGCTCGGCGCTTGCGTCCAACGAATCATTATCTCGTAATACTCGTTGGAATACTCATGGGCGACAGTCCACGCAAACCAAAATGCTGCAATCGGATGGTTCATATCACCATCTGAATCCATATACGCTTTGACGAACCCTTCCGCTTCCGGATGCATCCCATACCCCCGATCGCTGGGAGTAGAGGAAATAATATCCCACGAAGAAAGACGATGAAAATCACTCGTATCGCCGTCAAAGCACCCGAACTGCTCGTTGACATAATGTCCGCCGTCCATTTCGCACTGCGTTTTCGGAGTCGGTTCGCACATGCCCGTATCGGCATTTCGCTCGTAGCCGTCTTGGCATTTCGCAACGCAGACGCCGTCATACCGCTCGTAGTCGGGTTTGCAGACGCACGAATCGCCGTTGCGCACTTCGTTTTCGACGCAAATCGGAATTTCGCGGCAGTCGCTGCCGTTTGCCACCCGGTCATGTCCGTCGACGCAGACGCACGATTCGCCATCGTCAGCCCGGATTTCGTTGACGCCGCAATCGGGGAGAGGGACGCATCCGTTTTCGGTGAAATGCATTCCATCGCCGCAATCGCAAAATTCTCCCGCGCCGTCAAAACTGCCGTTCCAGTTTTCCGCGCTGAATTCGGCGTTGTCCGTCCATTCGCCGCCGGTGAATATGCATTCGTTATGCGGCGGCGAAATGCATTCTCCCGAATGGGCGATTGTAAAGTACGGACAATCCGGCTCCGGGATTTCGCAGGCGATTGTATCCGCGTTGAACTCCTCGTCGACGCCGCAATCCAGCGTCGCACCGTTCGCCACCAAATACTCGGCGACTTCGGTACGACCCTTGTCCAAGGCGTATTGCAGGGCGGATTTGTTCTGCTTGCCGCCGATTGTGGAGATACTTGCGCCGTTTTCGACAAGCGTTTGCACGACAGGCAAATTGCCCCGTTGCGCGCCCCACATCAGCGGAGTGCGTCCGTTGTTGTTGGCGATATTGGGATTCGCCGATTGCACCGGGTCGGTCAGCAGTCGCTCCAAAATCTCGAACTGCTGATAGCGGGCGGCGACGAGGAGGGCGGTGTTGCCGTTGTTGTTCTGCCCGTTGATGTCGACGCTTTGGGCGTCCGCCTCGTTGGATACTTCGGGACGGTTGTCCAGCCGGGTGTTGATTCCCGCCAGATCGCCGTTTTTTGTCAGGGTGCAAAGATCGCACGCCGCAAATGCGGGGGCGGCGATAATTGCGGTGAACGATACGGCAAACGCCGTAATCGCGGTTTTTAGGGTGTTTCTTTCCATTGTCTCTCTCTCCTTTTCGGAAGGATACGCTATTATAGTACGCCGCCGAGGCGAATGTCAACATTTTTTATTTTTTTGCATTTTTTTTTCACGGCGGAGATTCCTGCTTTCCGCAGGAATGGAACGGCTCTTTTTTGGGCGAAATTGCCCGCAAGAGATTCCCGCTTTCGCGGCGGGGAATGCAAACGCGCGCGGCGCGCTTTCGTTATACTTTCGGATTATGATTTTTTCGCGGGAGTTTTGGGGGCGGCGGGGGGCGGCGAATGTTCTGCTTTTGCCGCTGGCGGCGGCGTTCGCCGGCGGGGCGGCTTTGCGGCGGGTTTTGTATGCGCGCGGCGTTTTGCAGTCCCGCGCGGCGGGAGTACCGGTCGTCGTCGTCGGCAATATCGTCGCCGGCGGCGGCGGCAAAACACCGCTGGTCATCGCCCTCGTTCAAGAACTGCAACGGCGCGGATTTAATCCGGGCGTGGCGACGCGCGGGACGGGCGGCGATTTTTCCGGCGTTTTGCATATCGACGACGCGACTTCGTGGCGGCGGTGCGGCGACGAACCGCTGTTGATTTTCCGCCGCACCGGCGCGCCGGTGTGCGCCGCCAAAAAGCGAGTTCTCGCCGCCCGCGCGCTGGCGGAAAACGGCTGCGACATTGTCGTCTGCGACGACGGACTGCAGCATTACGCGCTGCGCCGCGATCTGGAAATTTGCGCGGTCAACGCCGCCTTCGGACTCGGCAACGGCTGGCCGCTGCCCGCCGGACCGCTGCGAGAAGGGGCGCGAAGGATGGAATCGTGCGGCTGGATTGTCGCGTCCGGGGCGGGCGGTTTCGCGCATCCGAAGGCGGTGTGTGCAAAACTGCGGTGCGACGGATTTTATGCGCTGGGCGACATGCGGACGGCGAAAACGGCGGCGGATTTCGCCGGAAAACGAATCGCCGCGCTCGCCGGAATCGCCGCGCCGCGCCGGTTTTTCGATTCCCTCCGCGCCGAGGGAATCGCGGCGGCGGCGGCGCATCCGCTGCCCGACCACGGGCGGATGGACGACCGCCGTCTCGCCGCGCTGCCCGCCGATATTGTGATGATGACCGAAAAGGACGCGGTGAAGTATTCGCCCGCCGACCCGCGTCTGCATTGTATGCGCGTTTCGGCGGTTTTGCCGCCGCCGCTGGCGGACGCGGCGTGCCGTTTGGCGGCGTTCGCGAAATGACGGCGGGCGGCGGGGCGTTTTTATCCGCCGGGAAAATCGGATATAATCGCCGGGGCGGGCGTTTTTCCCGTTTTAAGGAAGGCCACAATTGTTATGAGCAAGCAAGCGAGCGCCGCCTGCGCGGCGATTTATATGCGGGAGACGTTGACGCCCCTGCCGGCGGAGTTGCCCGATTTTGAAGAGACGCTGATTCGCAAAAACGCGCGAATTCGCCGCGCCCGCGTACGCGTGCTACAGGTGAACATCGGCAAAAAATGCGATCTGGCGTGCCATCATTGCCACGTGGAGGCGGGTCCCAAGCATCCCGACAATATGACCGGCGACACGGTCGACCGGATTATGGAGTTGCTCGCCGACGCCCCGGACACGGAGACGCTGGACATCACCGGCGGCGCGCCGGAGTTAAATCCGCATTTTCGCCGTCTCGCCGCCTTCGCGCGCGGTCTCGGCAAGACGGTGTACGACCGCTCCAACCTCACCGTGCTGTTTGAACCCGGACAGGAGGATACGCCCGAATTTCTCGCCGAACACGGCGTTACCGTCATCGCTTCTTTGCCGTGCTATACGCCGGACAATGTGGAGAAACAGCGCGGAAAGGGCGTTTTTGACAAAAGCATCCGCGGGCTGCAAAGGCTCAACGCGCTCGGCTACGGGCGTCCGGGCAGCGGGCTGGTTTTGAATCTGGTCTATAACCCGGTCGGGCCGCATTTGCCGCCGCCGCAGGCGCGTTTGGAGGAGGAATATCGCGCCCGCCTGACCACCGATTTGGACGTGCGATTCAATTCGCTTTTCACCATTACGAACATGCCGATCAAACGCTATCGGCATTTTTTGCAGCGGGAGAACGCGCTGGACGACTATATGCGCCTGCTGGTGGACAACTTCAATGTGCGCGCCGCCGAAGGCGTGATGTGCACCGAAATGCTGTCGGTCGGGTTTGACGGGCGTCTCTACGACTGCGATTTCAACCAGATGCTGGAAATTCCGCTGCCCGGACGGCGGCGGACGCTGTGGGACATCAATTCGCTCGCCGACATTCCGGCCGGCGTCGCCTTTGACAACCATTGCTACGGCTGCACGGCGGGCGCCGGCTCCTCGTGCGGCGGCGCGCTGCTCGAAGAAAACGCGGAACAGTAAAACGATGCTCGCCGTCGTCGGCGGTTCCGGGTTTTACGCGCTGCCCGGCGCGCGGGTTTCGGAGCGAAAGATCGCCACGCCGTTCGGGGAACCGTCCGCGCCGATTGCGGAACTGTCCGCCGCGGACGGGCGCAAAACTTTGTTTTTGCCGCGCCACGGCGGGCGTCATGAACTTTTGCCTTCGGAAATTAATTATCGCGCGAACATTTGGGCGCTGAAAAAAGCCGGCGCGCGGCAGACGATCGCGGTGTCGGCGTGCGGCAGTTTGCGCGAAGAAATCCGCCCCGGCGATTTTATCGTCCCGTCGCAGTATTTTGACCACACCCGCGGAAATCGCGCGCGCACGTTTTTCGGCGACGGACTTGTGGGGCATGTTTCTTCGGCGCGTCCGGCGTGTCCGGCGCTTTCCGCCGCGCTTTCCGCCGCCTGCCGGGCGCGGAGTTTCGCCGTCCACGAAGACAAAACCTACGCCTGCGTGGAGGGGCCGCGTCTCGGCACCCGCGCCGAGAGTTTCTTTTTGCGCGACGCGGCGCGGGCGGATGTCGTCGGAATGACGAATGTGCCGGAGGCGTTTCTGGCGTTGGAGGCGCAAATGTGCTACGCGACCTTGGCGGTCTGCACCGATTACGACTGCTGGATGGACGATCCCGCGCATCACGCGACGGTGGAGACGATTATCGCGCGTTTCGGCGAATCCATCGCCCGCGCGCGCGAGGTCGTCGCCGCGCTGTGCGAAAATCCGCCGCCGATTGACGAAACCCGCCGCCGCGCCGCCGCCGCCGCCGTGATGACTCCGCCCGACGCGCGCACCGCCGCCCACGACGAACTTTTGGAAGTTTTGCTTTCGTAGTCGCGCGGCGCGTGATAACATTTTTCCGATTTACGGGGGGGGGGGCTGACGAATGATTAAAAAAACGGCGGGGGCGGAGGGCGAATTAAATGTCGCCAATCGTACATTGTTCATTTGCGACAATGTGGGGGTTTTGGACGGGATGAATTCGGAATGCGCGGATTTGATTTATTTGGATCCGCCGTTTAATTCCAACCGTCATTATTCCGCGCCGATCGACAGCCGCGCGGCGGGGGCGGCGTTCAAGGATGCGTGGACTCTCGACGACATTGATCTGGCGTGGGTGGGACAGATCGCCGAACGTCATCCGGGTTTGGCGGCGGTGATTAACGCCGCCGGACTGGCGGGCGGCAAGGGCGACAAGGCGTATTTGATTTTTATGGCGCGCCGTGTTTTGGAGATGCATCGCATCTTGAAGGCGACCGGCAGCATATATTTGCACTGCGATCCGACGATGTCGCATTCGCTGAAGATGCTGATGGATTCCGTCTTCGGCAAAAGACAGTTTCGCAACGAAGTGATCTGGTCGTACAACCGGTTCAGCCGGAGAGGCGGCGCGTTTCCGTCCATGAGCGACACCATTCTTTTCTACGGAAAGGGAAGGGGCGCCCTGTTTAATAAACTGCCCGTCGCCGCCAGGGACGCGACGCGGTACGAAAAAGGGTATCACACGGTCGTGGACGACGGCGTGAAACGGCTGCTGGTTTATGACCGGAAAAAAGCGGCGGACAAAATCGCCGCCGCCAAAAAAGAAGGGACGGCGGTCGCGCATACAAAATCCCAAAGTCCGAGCGTCGGCAATGTTTGGGGCGATATTCCGATCATCAATCCGATGGCGAAGGAGCGCACCGGTTATCCGACGCAAAAGCCGCTGGCGTTGTTGGAACGAATCATTCGCGCGTCTTCGGACGAAGGCGGAGTCGTCCTCGATCCGTTTTGCGGCTGCGCGACGGCGCTGGTCGCCGCCGAACGGTTGAACCGCCGATGGATCGGTGTCGACATTTCCCCGAAGGCGACGGATTTGATTCAAACGCGCCTGCAGAACGCGCAGGATATGCTCACGACAAAAGGCGCGTGGAAAAAAGTATCGACCCGCCGCGATCGTCCGGCGCGCACCGACGGCGGCGATTTGATGGTGAATCCGAAAGAGTATCGCCACGAATTGTACGGAATGCAGAACGGCGAATGCGCGGGCTGCCGCCACGAGTTTCCGTTCCGCAATATGACGGTGGATCATAAGGACGCGGACGCGCCGGCACGGACGCGGAATGCGAAGACGAATTTGCAGCTGTTGTGCGGCGCGTGCAACAGCGTCAAAGGTCCGCGCCCGATGTCGTATCTGCTGGCGTATCTGAAAAAACATGGGATTGTATGACCGCGTTTTTTCGCGGTTAACGGGCGTATAATTTCCGGCATGCCGTCCGACAATCTTCCGCCCGAAAATTCCGCCGTTCCGGAGAAGGATTCCGATTTCGCCGACGCCGCGCCCGATGTCGCGCTGCGTCCGAAAACGCTCGCCGAATATATCGGGCAGAAGGCGGTGAAGCGGCAGCTGGGCGTGTTTATCACCGCCGCCAAAAATCGCGGCGAGGCGCTGGATCATGTGCTGCTTTTCGGTCCGCCCGGACTCGGCAAGACGACTCTCGCCGCGATTATCGCCGCCGAAAGCGGGGGGAAAATGCATTCCACGACCGGCCCGGCGTTGGAGCGCGCCGGCGACATCGCGGCTTTGATGACCGCGCTGGCGGCGGGCGACGTGTTGTTTATTGACGAAATTCATCGTCTGCATCCGGCGATTGAAGAGACGATGTATTCGGCGCTGGAAGATTTTCGGCTGGATATTATTATCGGCGAGGGGCCGACGGCGCGCTCGCTGCGTTTGGATTTGCCGCGTTTTACGCTGATCGGCGCGACCACCCGTCCGGGGCGGCTGACTTCGCCGCTGCGCGACCGTTTCGGGATTGACTGCGGTTTGGAGTATTACGACGACGAGGACATGCGCGCGATTGTCCGCCGCAGCGCGGAGATTTTGGGGCTGCGGGCGACCGAAGCGGGCGTCGCCGAAATCGCCCGCCGCGCCCGCCGGACGCCGCGCATCGCCAATCGTCTGTTGCGGCGTACGCGCGATTTCGCCGAAGTGGAGGGCGACGGCGAAATCGGCGGCGAATCGGCGGCGGCGGCGCTGGCGATGCTGGGCGTGGACGAGGCGGGACTGGACGCGATGGACAATCGTTATTTGCGCGCGCTGCTGTACAATTTCCGCGGCGGTCCGGCGGGCGTGGAGACGCTGGCGATGACGATCGGGGAGACGGCGGATAATTTGGAGTATTTTATCGAACCGTATTTGATCAAGGAGGGATTTTTGTCGCGGACGCCGCGCGGGCGGGTGGCGTTGCCGGCGGCGTCGCGGCATTTGGGTTTGGACGGCGCGGACGCGCCGCTTTTGGGGGGCGGCGAATGACGGCGGCGGCGGACGGCGCGCTGGAAGTGCGCGTATATTACGAGGATACGGACGCCGGCGGCGTGGTGTACTACGGCAACTACGCGCGTTTTTTCGAGCGCGCGCGCAGCGAATATATGCGCCGCGCCGGATTCGATCATCGGCGGCTGCGCGAGGAATGGGGCGTGTTGTTTGTGGTGCGAACGATTCGGATGGAGTATTTGCGTCCGGCGTTTTTGGACGACGTGCTTTTGGTGGACGCGCGTCCGCGCGGGCGGGGGCGGGTGTTCGCGGATTTCGCGCAGACGGCGTCGCGCGGCGGCGAGGTGTTGGCGACGGCGGAGACGCGGGTGGTATGCGTTTCCGGCATGCCGTTGCGCGCCGCCGCCCTGCCGCCGCCGCTTGCTGGTACAATAGACCGTCATGTCGGATAGGGGATTTTTCGCGCTGATTTTGCAGGCCAGCCCGGTCGCCCAGATGGTTCTGCTGGTGCTGGCGCTGATTTTATATTTGACGGTGTGGAAGATTTTGCGCAAGCGCGTCGGACTGCGCGGCTACGAGAACGACTGCAATTTATTCGAGGAGGATTTCTGGCACGGCGGCGACTTGGACGCCCTGGAAGCGCGCGCGCGCGCGGGCGACTATGGTACGCGCGGGTTGTCGCGGGTGTTTTTGGACGGGCAGGAGGAGTTTAAGAAGGCGTGCGAGACCGGCGGCGACAATGTCAATTTAATTTTGGACGGCGTACGCCGCGCGATGGACGCGGCGGTGCAGCGCGAAAACGTATTTTGGGGACGGCACATGCAATTTTTGGCGACCGCCGCCGGGGTGTCGCCGTATATCGGACTGCTCGGCACGGTGTGGGGGATTATCAACGCGTTTCAGGCGCTGACCGAGACGTCGCGGGCGACGGTGGCGCTGGTGGCGCCGGGGATCGCCGAATCGCTGGTGGCGACGGCGATGGGATTGCTGGCGGCGATACCGGCGCTGGTCGCCTACAACTATTTTTCGCATCGTCTGGAACAATTGGAGGCGCGGTTTGAGAACTTCGCCAACCAGTATCTGAATATTCTGCACCGCAACCTGTGAAAAAACGCCGCCGCCCGATCAGCGACATTAATGTCGTTCCGTATTTGGACGTGATGCTCGTGCTGCTGGTGATTTTTATGATCACCGCGCCGCTGTTTAATCAGGGCGTGGTGGATTTGCCGTCGGTCGGCGACAAGCCGCTGCCGGCGCAGGAGGCGGGCGTGCTGGAAATTGTGTACAAACCGTCCGGCGTCAACCGGTTTCAATTGATCGATCACGAACACGGCGGCGAAAGCGCGCTGTTGAACGCGGAAGAATTGAAGGAAAAACTGGACGAGGAAAAACTGCTGCGTCCGGACGCGCCGGTCGTCATTTCCGCCGACGCCGAATTAAAATTCGGGGAGGTCATGGAACTGTCCGGAATTTTGCGCGACTTGAATTATTCGCGCATCGGCTTGAATGTCAAGAACGGCGAGCGATGACGCCGCCGGAAGAACTGGACGAGGACGGCAAATGGACGAGCGCCGCGCAGGCGTTTTTTTTGCTGGCGTTTTTTTTCGCCGCCGTCGCCTTCGGGGCGGACTTTCGTTTTCCGCGCGAAATAGCGGCGGCGGACGCCGTTTTGTATGTATGGCAGCCGCCGTCCCCCGAAATTACGCCGACGCCCGCGCCCGCGCCGCCGCCGAAACCTTTGCCGCAAAAGGCGGAACCGCCGCCCGCCGACATCGCGTTGAAGAAAAAACGCGAGGAGGAAAAACGCGAAAAAGAAGAACGCGAACGTCTCGCCGAACAAAAACGTCTTAAAGAAGAACGGGAGGAACGCGAACGAAAAGAACGCGAGAAGGAAGAGGAGCGTACGCGTCTCGCCGAACAGCGGGAGGAGGAACTCGCGCGAAAAGAACGCGAAAAATCGGAACGCGAAGCCGCCGAATCGCGCGCCGCCGAGGCGCGGACGGCGCGATTGCGGGACAGTTATATCGGGCGCATAAAAAGCAGCATCCGCCCGTTTTTGATTACGCCGCCGGAAGCGCGGGGCGTCGACGGTTTGGAAGTCGTGGTGGAAGTGCGTTTGGAGGCGAGCGGCGAGTTGATAGGTTTGCCGGAGATCGCCGAATCGAGCGGCGTTCCCGAATACGACGAGGCGGCGTATCGCGCGGTATTGAAGGCGTCGCCGCTGCCGATGCCGAAAGAACCGGGGCTGCTGGAAGAGTTCCGCCATCTGCGCCTGCTGATCACGCCGCAATAATCTTTTTGCGGAATGCGCGGCAAAGTGGCGAACGAAAAAAAACGTCATTTCAGACGCGCGATTTCCCGTTTGATTTGCTCCGCGACTTCCGGGTTTTGAATGACCTTTTCTCCGTTTTGTTTTTCGGAAAAGACATAAAAGACGTCGCCGCCGAATTTCTGGCGGAAGCGCGCGTGCGTCTTTTTTTGCAGGGCGCGTTCCTTATGGATTTGCGATATGTGGGACGCGCCGGAGACCGGCTTAATTTGGATGCCGACAAAATTTTTCCCCGCCCGCGCGAAAAAGTCGACGTTGTATAGTCTGTCCCATTCGTCGGGCGCCGCTTCAATCGCGCATCCGAGGAGACGTTCCAGTTGGCCGTAGACGGTTCTGATTTCGGTTTCATAGCCGTCGTAGGTCCGGTCGATCACCAGATTTAGAACATAGTCAATGCAGTCGCGTTCGGTGACGGCGTCAATTTCGGAGGCCACGACCTCCGTAATTTTGACGTACAATTTGCGCCCCAGTTCCTCTATGTGCGCGCGGTCGCGGACATTGCGGAAATAATACCCGCGCCATTCGTCGATCGTCTTGGGCGCGCATCGGCGTATCGCCTCCGACACCGCGCCGACATTGCGCTTGAAGTTCAATTGAAACCGGTTCGTCGCGCTGTTCAATATCCACTCCTTAGCCATTGCACTCCTCCTGATACTTGATGAATTTGTTCAGATGGCGGTGCGCGGCCGTCCGGTCCGCCGCCGCCACGCCGGCCTTGATTAAATGCGCGTTGAGGAACGTCTTGTTCGCCAAATACAGATAACAGAGCGGATTGCCCTCCGGGTCGCGCCGTTCCCGGTCGGATCTTAAAAAGACCGTCCTGCCGCGCGTTTTTTCGCGCAACATCGCCGTCGCCGCCGCCGCCTTTTGTTTCAGCGGCGCAATTCCCAGCAGGCGGATTGTCGCGCCGTTGCCGAGCAACAGCTTGTCGGGGCCGACGACCGCGCGGACGCGATAAAAATTTTCGCGCCGGCTTCCGCCGCCTTCGCCGTCCAGTTTGGAGCCGAAGTGGAACTTTTTGGGATCCGCCCTTCGTTTCATCGGCGCGCCGTCATAAAAAACATACGGCAGCGAGGCGATTTTTTCGCGCAGTTCGTCCTCGCCGGGGACGGCGCGGGCGCGCATAAATTCCGCGTCCGCCATGGACGCGCTTTCGGCGGCGCGCAATTTTTGACGGATGATGTTTTCGTAGCCGCCGTTGATTTCGTAGCCGACCGAGTGCCGCCCCAAATTCATCGCGGAAAGCGAAGTCGTGCCGCTGCCGAGAAAAGGATCCATAACGACGTCGCCGGCGAAAGAGAACATCTTAATCAGACGATTCGACAATTCGGGGGGAAACATCGCGACATGGCCGCGCTGGCGCGCGCCGGGAAAATTCCAATGCCCCGAAAAATACGTATTCCATTCCGCGGCGGTCAGTTTGGACCGTTCCTTCAACCGCTTGTCGATTGCGCGGCGCGGCGGCGCGCCGGTCTTTTTGAACAACAGAATGGATTCGTGGTCAATTTTGACGACGCCGTTGCGCGGATACGGATACGATCCCATCACCGCGCCGCCGCCGCTGGGGTTGGCGGTCGTCGTCTTTTGCCAGATGATCGTCCCCATATAATCCATTCCCAGCGCCTCGCAACATTTGACGACTTCAATCTTGATCGGAATCACCTTGTATCTGCCGTAATAGGCCGCGCGCGCGAATTGGTCGCCGATGTTGACGCACAGACGGCAGCCGTTTTCCAGCGTCCGCCGGCATTCCGCCCACGCCAGCCCGAGATGATTAATGTAATCCTGATAGGAATCGTTGTATCCGATTTGCGCGTCTTCGCCGTAGTCCTTCAACTGCCAGTAGGGGGGCGAGGTGACGATGAGATGCACGGAGTTGTCGGCGACCTCGTCCATCCGCCGCGCGTCGCCGATGACTATCCGATGGCGGGTTTTTAACATCGCGCCGCCCGCCCGCGTTCGTCGCGGTCGGTTCCGGGGCGGACGGCGGAATCGGAATCAATCATGCATGCGAAATTCTTTCATCGCGATATATTGTAAATCATCGGCGGCGGATTCCGGCTCCGGACGGACAATGTTCGCGCGATAAAACGCCGCGCGGGAATGCGGCTGATATAATGCCGGAATGCCCGCCGCGGAGGAACGGTTGATTGTCGCGCTGGATGTGCCGCGCGCGCGGGACGCGCTGGCGCTGGCGGACGCGCTCGGCGATTCCGTTTCGTTTTATAAAATCGGGCTGGAACTGTTCGCCGCCGGAGAGGGGCGCCCGCTGATTTCGGAATTAAAAAAACGCGGCTGCCGCGTATTCGCCGACTTGAAATTGTTTGACGTGCCGGAGACGGTGGCGCGCGCGACCGCGCAAATCGCCGAATCGGACGCCGATTTTCTCACCGTCCACGGCGACGACGCGATCATGCGCGCGGCGGTAAAGGCGGCGTCCGGCGCGCGTTTGCGGGTGCTGGCGGTCACCGTATTGACGAGTTTGAGCGATGACGATTTGCGCGATTTGGGATTCGCCGGCGACGCGCGTTCTTTGGTATTGTCGCGCGCCGGGCGGGCACTCGCCTGCGGCTGCGACGGCGCGGTGTCGTCCGGATGGGAAGTGCGGAGTTTGCGCGCGGCGACGGACGGCAAACTGATTTTGGTCGTCCCCGGCGTCCGTCCGGCGACGAATCGCGCGGCGGACGATCAAAAAAGAACCGCGTCTCCGGCGCAAATCGTCCGCGACGGCGGCGATTATCTCGTCGTCGGACGTCCGATTCGCGACGCCGCCGATCCGCGCGCGGCGGCGCGAAATATCGTCCGCGAAATCGCCGCCGCGGCGGACGGCGGTGTACAATAGGGAAATGAAACGCGGCAAAACAATTGGCTTCACCGAACTGGTGCTGCGGGACGGGCATCAGTCGATGCTGGCGACGCGGATGCGCACCGAGGATATGCTGCCGATTTGCGGCGAGTTGGACGCCGCCGGATTTTGGTCTTTGGAGGCGTGGGGCGGCGCGACTTTTGACGCCTGCGTGCGGTTTTTGCGCGAGGATCCGTGGGAGCGGCTGCGTCGTTTGCGTCGCGCCCTGCCCGGCACCCGTTTGCAAATGCTGCTGCGCGGTCGCAATTTGCTCGGCTATCGCCCGTATGCGCGGGATGTCGTGGAACTTTTCGTGCGCAAGGCGGCCGACAACGGGATGGATGTATTCCGCATTTTTGACGCGATGAACGATTTTGACAATATGGCGGACGCCGTCGCGGCGGTAAAAAAGGCGGGCAAACACGCGCAGGGGACGGTCTGCTACACCGCGAGTCCGGTGCATTCGGCGGCGGGATTCGTCGCGCTGGCGGAGCGGCTGGCGGAAGCCGGCTGCGACAGCGTCGCGGTGAAGGATATGGCGGGAATTATGACCCCCGCGGCCTGCGGCGATCTTGTCGCGGCGATTAAGGAACGGACGAATTTGCCGGTGCATGTTCACAGTCATTCCACTTCCGGATTGGCGCCGTTTTGTCTGCTGCGCGCGGCGGAGGCGGGCGCCGACGTGGTGGACACGGTAATTTCGCCGTTCGCCGGCGGCGCGAGTCATCCGCCGACCGAGACGATGCATTCGCTGCTGCGCGAGAACGGATTTCGCGCCGGGCTGGCGGAAAAACATTTGCGCACGGTCGCCGATTATTTCCGCTATATCCGCCCGAAATACTGGCAGTTTGAAAGCGAGCATACCGGTTTCGATCCGCGGGTGCTGGAACATCATGTACCGGGCGGGATGATTTCCAATCTCGGCGGGCAGCTGCGCGAACAGAATATGCCGGACAAAATGGACGACGTCCTCGCCGAAATTCCGAAGGTGCGCGCCGATCTCGGCTATCCGCCGCTGGTGACGCCCACTTCGCAAATTGTCGGCGCGCAGGCGGTGTTGAATGTCGTCGCCGGGCGGCGCTACAAAATCGTCTCCAACGAGGTGAAGAATTATTTCCGCGGACATTACGGAAAAATTCCCGGCGCGGTTTCGGCGAAGGTGCGACGGCTGGCGGTGGGCGACGAGCCGCCCGCGCCGTATTCTCCGCCGGAAAACGAGTTGGAGCGGATTCGCGCCGACAGCGCCCCGGCGGCGCAAAGCGACGAGGATGTGCTGACTTTTGCGATGTTCCCCGATTTGGGCGCGATTTTTTTGCAGGAGCGCGCGGCGGGGCAGTTGCGTCCGCCGCCTTTGGCGGCGCGGGGCGCGGGCGGCGGGGCGGGCGGCGGCGAGCCGTCTCCGTCCGAATTTCGTCTGGCGGTGCATGGCGAAACCTATCACATCGCGCTGACCGGAATGGGGCATAAAAACGCCGGACAGCGGCCGGTATATTTGACGATTGACGGGATGCCCGAAGAAGTACTGCTGGAAACGCTGGCGGCGGCGGACGAAGGCGGCGCGGGGGCGCGGCGCGAAGTCGGACGGCGTCCGCCGCCGACCAAGCCGGGGCATATCACTTCGTCCATGCCGGCGACGGTGACGGCGGTGCATGCCGTCCCCGGCGAGACGGTGCGAAAGGGCGCGCCGCTGCTGGTCGTGGAGGCGATGAAAATGGAGACCGAAATTCAATCGCCGCTGGACGGCGTGGTGTTGAGCGTGCTGGCGGAAAAGGGCGACCGCGTGACGCCCGACGAAGTGCTGGTGGAAATTGAACCGGCGGCGGAATGACGCCGCGCGTTTGCGTTGATAACGTTTAACGCCGCCGCGAATTGATACAATACGCGTTTCGGAGAGGTGGCCGAGCGGTTGAAGGCGCACGCCTGGAAAGTGTGTATGCGACAAAAATCGCATCAAGGGTTCGAATCCCTTTCTCTCCGCCGCAAATTTTCGCCGGAATGGTGTATTTTAATTAGGAGGTTAAAAGTGCCGCCATTCCGGCGCACCGAGCGAAGCGACAAAAGCGCAAAGCGCGCCAAGCCGGAATCTCATTCGCCGAAGGCGAATACGCCGCGGGAATGGAATTACACGCCGAGACGGTCAAGGGCGATCTTGGAAATCGGAGAGGCGGACGCCGCCGATGCGCAGTATCGCAAAATATACGCCCGCCCCCAAAACGACCAGACCGCCCAACGCCGCAACGCGCGGAAATAATGCGGCGGAATACCAAAACTCCGCCGCCGGACGCGCCGCCAAAAGCGCGACCGACATCGCCGCCAACGCCGCCGCCAACGCCGCGCATAACTTTCGCCATCCCGCCATCGGCGCATACCAGACGCGGCGGCGCAAAATCCACAGCAGGGCGGCGGCATTAAAAGTCGCGGCGATTCCGACCGACAAGGCGATTCCGGCGTGATTCCATTCCAGCAGGAAAACGAAGACGCCGTTGCACATTTGCGTGAGAATCAGCGCGCAGACGGCGATTTTTGCCGGAGTCGCCGCGTCCCGCCGCGCGAAAAACGCCGCCGCCAGCGGACGCAAAGCGACAAATCCGACGACGCCCAAACTGTACGCGACAACGGCGCGGGCGGTCATTTCGGCGTCCGTCGCGTCAAACGCGCCGCGCATAAACAAAACGGCGACAATCGGCTCCGCCAGCAACGCCATTCCGACCGCGGCGGGGGCGGACAAAATCGCCGCCAGACGCAAAGTTTTATCCAAGACGGCGTGCGCGTTTTCGGAATCGTCCGACAAGGCGGGAAGGGCGACGGTCGCCAACGCCGCGCCCAAAATTCCGGCGGGCAACTCCATCAGGCGGTCGGCGTAATACAGCCACGAAATCGCCCCCGCCGGCAGCAGCGAGGCGACGCCCAGATTAATCAGCAAATTAATTTGCGTCGCGCCCGCCCCCAGCGCGCTTTGTCCCATTCGGATTAATGCCGATTTCATTCGCGCATCCGGGCGGCGCGGGCGAATTCGCAGCCGCAAACCGGCGCGGCGGACGAAAAACGCCGCCCACAGCAGTTGCGCGATTCCGCCCGCCAGAACGCCCCACGCCAGCGCGATATTTGGCGGCGAATGCGCGGAAGACGACAAAAATGCGGCGGCGATCATGCACAGATTCAGCAAAACCGGGGCGGCGGCGGCGGCGCGAAAATGTCGTCCGGCGTTCAACATTCCCGCCAGCAGCGCGACGACCGAAATCAGCGCGATATACGGAAATACCACCCGCAGCATCGCGGCGGCGGCGTCCGATTCCGCCAGTCCGGGGGCGAAAACGCGCATGATTTGCGGCGCGAAAAGCGCGACCGCCGCCGACAAGATTGTTAAAAATGTCGCCACGACAAACAGCAATTCGCCGGCGAACGCGGCGGCATTTTCTTCGTTTTCGCGGCGGGCGGCGGCGTAGGCGGGGACGAACGCCTGCGTCAGCGCGCCTTCGGCGGTGAAGCGGCGGAGCGTATTCGGCAGGCGAAAGGCGGCGAAAAAGGCGTCCATCAGCGCGCCCGCCCCGAAAATTGAGGCGACGACGACATCGCGCGCCAGCCCCAAAATGCGGGAAATAAAAGTCCAGATTCCGACCGACAAAAACGCGCGCAAGATATTCATTGCGAAAATTCGTTCGGCAAATTAAAAGATTGCAGACAATTTTCGGCGGCGGCGAAATCGGCGGGGGGCGGCGCGCGCAAATCCACCGTTTCGCCGGTCAGCGGATGGCGGAAACGCAGCCGCGCGGCGTGCAAAAACATTCGGATTTTGGGCGGGGAGTGCGGCGTCCGGGATTTGCCGGATTTTTCCGCCCGCGATTTTTCCGCGTAAAATTTTCCCGGCGTCCGGGATTTTCCCGCAAAATCCGCAATAAAAGAACGGTTGGCGGCGAAGTTGCCGTATTTGTCGTCGCCGACAATCGGCAGTCCGACGGCGGCGAGATGTACGCGCAATTGATGGGTGCGTCCGGTGGCGATGTCCGCCCGCAACAGCGCGGCGGCGGCGAATTGTTTCAGAAGCGAAGTGCGGGTGAGGGCGGGGCGTCCGTCGCCGGCGACCATTCCGCCGATGCCTTGGGCGGCGCGTTTGAGCGGAAGATCAATCGTCGCGGCGCGTTTTCGCCATTGTCCGAAGACCAGCGCGTGGTAAATTTTTTGCACCCGTCGCGCCCGCCATTCGCTTTGGACGCCGCGCAGCGCGGAAGATTTTTTCGCCAGCAAAAGTACGCCGGAAGTGTTTTTGTCCAGACGGTGCGCGAGTTCCAAAAAGCGGTCTTGGCGCGCCGCCCGCAGGCGTTCCACGACTCCGTGCGCGGACGCGGTGCCGCCGTGGACCGCCATTCCGGGCGGTTTGTCGACCGCCAAAAACGCGGGATCTTCGTACACGACCGGCAGTGTCGCCGGCGGCGCCGGCGCGGCGGGCGGGGCGAGCGAAATGTTATCGGGAATGCGCAGCAGGTCGCCGGGGCGGAGTTTGCAGTCGGGGGCGGCGCGGCGTCCGTTAATTCGCACCTGCCCGGTGCGGATGAGGCGGTAAATCAGCGGCCGCGGCGCGCCGCGCATTTCGCGCGCGAGGTAGTTGTCCAGCCGCTGTCCGCTGTAATCGGCGGCGACCGTGCGGGCGGGGGCGGAATGTTTTTTTTTCGGCATCGGTGCAAAAAGTGCAAGTGTATCGTATAATGACGCCGATGCGCGGACCGGCGCGGCGGTTTCCGAAAGGGACGCGGCGGTTTGCGACGAAGCGATGGCGCAGACGCCATCCCGCGGCGAACCGCTGCCGCGTTTTTCAACGGCGGTATTTGTCGGAGAATTGGCGTGTATCGGCAATCCGCCGCGGACGGCGCGAAATCGCATTTGTATTTGTTTCCGCGCGACGGAAGTCCGGGCGTTTTGTCTTTGCGCGCCGCCGGCGAGAAAGCGTTTAATTCATGGGCACAATTTACATCAACACCCGGCAGTCGGAGGAGCACCGCATTGTCATCGTCAAAGACGGCCATCTGACCGGATTTGAGCAGGACATCGTCGGCTGGGAGAACAGGAAAGGCGACATTTACAAGGCCGTCGTAACCCGCATAGAAGAGGGTTTGGACGCCGCCTTCGTCAATTTCGGCGAATCCAAAAACGGCTTTTTGCCGTTGAAATATGTCGCGCCGGAATTATCCGGCGCGGACGGCGGCGAACGCAAGCTCGCCGAGGGCGACAGCGTTCTGGTGCAGATCAAAAAGGATCATGTCGGCGACAAGGGCGCCGGGATGACCACCAACATTTCGCTGGCCGGCTGCTATTTGGTGCTGATGCCGAACACCAAAAGGGACAAGACGATGATGTCCAAAAACATCGGCGGCCGCGACCGGCGGCGCGCCGCCGAGGCGCTGGCGGAATTGAATGTACCGGAGGGGATGAGCGTGATTGTGCGCACCGCCGGACTCGGCCGTCCGCGGGAGGATTTGCGCTGGGATTTGGAGTGCTATCTCCTGAAGTTGTGGCGGGCGGTGGAATCCGCCGCGCAAAACAACCGCGGCCCGGTGCTGATTTACCGCGAAAACAATCTGATGCTGCGGGCGGTGCGCGACTATTACCGTCCCGGCGAAGACGAAATTTATTGCGACGACGCCGACAGTTTCCGGGAATTGAAGAATTTCATGGAATTGATCAGCCCCGAAAACGCCGAATGCGTCCACTACTACGAAGGCGCCGGCGCGATGGTGCCGGATTTGGTGGAGCGGCAGATTGACGAGATTTACAAGCGCGAAATCAAGACCGCCTCCGGCGCGCGGGTGGTGTTTGACGTCGCCGAGGCGATGGTGGCGGTGGATGTCAATTCCGGGCAGATGCGCGGACAAAGCGACATAGAGGCGACGGCGTTGCGCGCGAATATGGACGCGGCGGAGGTCGTCGCCCGCCACTTGCGGCTGCGCGACATGAGCGGGCTGATTGTCGTGGATTTCATCGACATGACGACGGAGGAAAACCGCCGCAAATTGGAGGAGTATTTTATCGGGCTGCTGCGCAAAGACCGCGCCCGCGTGCAATGGACGCCGCTGTCGCGTTTCGGAATGATGGAATTGTCGCGCCAGCGGCTGTCGCGTCCGGTGGAGGAATCGCAGAGCGTCGTATGCCAGACCTGCCGCGGCACCGGACGGCAGCGGCGTCCGGAATCGTTCGCGCTGCGGCTGCTGCGGCAAATCCGCGCGCTGCTGCCGGACGAGGAAGTCGGCGCGCTGGTGGTGCAGGCGCCGGCGGACGCGGCGGTGTATTTGTTGAACGAAAAACGGGTGGAACTGCGCCGTTTGGAGGACGAATATAACTGCGAAATTTTAGTCGCGCCGCTGTCGGATATGCATCCGCCGGATTTCACCGTCCGCAAAATCAAGAGCGACGGGCGGGTCGGCGTCAGTTATCAGGCGCGGGGCGGCGGCGAGGAAAAAATCCGCGCCGAAGAAATGCGGCGGCGGTTCGAAAAAAGAGACGCCGGCGCGAAAAAACCGCTGATTCAAACCGTGATGCCGGAAGAACGAGTCGCGGAGGCGGCGCCAAAAATCGGCGTTTTCGGACGTCTCTGGAAGGCGGCGCGCAATATGTTTCGTTCCGATTCCGCCGCGGAAGACGGTCGCCCCGACGACAAAAAGCGCGGCGGACAGCGGCGCGGCGGCGCGGCGGGAGGCGCGAATCGCCGTCCGCAGCAACGCCGCGAAACGCGGGACGGCGCGCCGAAAACCGCCGCGGGTTCTTCGGCGGCGGAATCCGGCGGCGCGGGCAATAAAAAGAAGCGCGGCGGACAGCGGCGGCGTTCTCCGCGACGGTTTAAGACGGAAGGGGAAACGGCGGCCGCTTTGCAGAGCGATTCCCAATCGCCGAAAAAAGCGCCCGAAGATTCCGACAAGGATTCCGCCACTCGTCCGGCGGAATCCGCCGCGCCGCCGCCGGTCGCCAAATCCGCGTCTCCCGAATCGGCGGGCGCGGAATCCGCCGCGAAACCGCCGGATGATAAAAAACCGCGCGCGGCTGAATCTGAATCTGAATCCAAATCCGAAACTTCCGCGCGGACGGATGTTTCAGTTCCGGAATCGGAATCCGCGCAATCCGAATCCGCCGAAACGCCCGTTGTCCCGGAAAAAACTGACGATAAAAAATCGCGCGCGGGTGCGGACGATTCGGGGGCGGATAAAACTTCTCCTCCCGCGACGAACGGCGACGGCGGCGAAAAATCGCGGGACGGCGGCGACGATTCCGATTCCGCCGCCGATGACGGCGAGGAATTTATGCCGCTGGCGGCTCGTCTGGCGCGCCGCTACGGCAAAGGCGAAGCGGAAATTTCCGCCGCCCTTGCGGCGACGGGAGACGCCGGAAGCGAATGTATGGACGAAATTCCGCCGGAACTGACGGCGCGTCTGGATGCATATTTTAATCGCCGCGCCGCGCGGACGGCGGACGCCGCCAATGAACCGCTGCACAAAGTGGAAACCGTCGGCGACGACGACGCCCCGGCGGAATTGCGGCAACAAGTGCGCGAATTGACGGCGGAAGACGGTGGCGGCGATACAAACGGCGGGCGTCCGTCCGCCGCCGAAGAATCTCCCGCGTTGCGGCAGGTGGAAACGGTCTCCGAAGATCCGCGGTAAATCGCGCCGCCGCCTCGCGCCGCCGCCGTTTTTCGCCTCTCCCGCAATTCCATTTTCGCCCTCCGTCCCATTCCTGCGAAAGCAGGAATCTCCGCGCCGAAAGGCGCAAATTGTCGCCGAAGGCGTACAAATGTACAATTTCCCGCCGCTATGCGGCGGCGGAGATTCTCGCCTTCGCAGGAATGGGAAGGGTGGTTAAGGTAAAAAAACGCCCGCGCCGCTTTTAATAAAACGGGGCGGGCGGCGGAAATTGACGCGAAATTACGCGCCGTCCATCGCCTTCTCAAAACGCTCGTTCGCGCTTTTCCAGTCGGCGACATTCCAAAACGCGGCGATATAATCGGGGCGGCGATTCTGATATTTCAGATAATACGCGTGCTCCCAGACATCCAGCGCCAGCACCGGCGCGCCCCGATGCTCTTCGCCCGCCACATCCATCAGCGGATTGTCCTGATTCGGCGTGGAAATGATTTTGAGTTTGCGGTTTTGGACGATCAGCCACGCGAAACCGGAGCCGAAACGGGCGACCCCCGCGCCCGCCATTTCCTTCCGCAATTCGTCGGCGCTGTTAAAAGTGCGCCCGATTTCCGCCGCCAGCGCGCCCTGCGGGTCGCCGCCGCCGTCCGGCGACATGGAGGCCCAATACAGATTGTGGTTGTAGTATCCCCCGGCGTTGTTGCGCACGGCGGAGCCCATCGACGACACGCTTCCCAGCAGACGCGCAATCGGCATCATCCATCCCTCGCTGTCTTTGAGGGCGTCCGCCATTTTGTCGTAATAGGCGCGGTGGTGCTTGCCGTGGTGGATTTCCATCGTCCGCGCGTCAATATGCGGCTCCAACGCCCCGTGGTCGTAGGGCAGGTCAAAAAATTCAAAAGCCATCGGTGTTCTCCCGTTTTTCGTGGTCAGTAATAAAATACGGACGCCAGTATAGCATATTTCGCCCGATTTTGCCGTACAATCACACAAGTGCGAATTTTGCGCGATCTTCCCCGCCCCGGCGAAACCGGCGCGCCGCTGGCGCTTTGCGTCGGCAACTTTGACGGCGTACATCGGGGACACCGGACGCTGGCGGATCTCGTGCGGCGACGGGCGGCTGACGATAATTTACAAAGCGCGGTACTCAGTTTTGAGCCGCATCCGCTGGCGGTGCTGGGCGGAAAACCGGTGCGCCGGCTCGGCGGCGCGGGCGAGAAAATAACTTATCTTTCGGATATAAATATATTGTATTTGCTGCGTTTTACGAAACAATTTTCTTCGCAAAGCGCGGAAGAATTCGCCGCCCTGCTGTTTTCCCGCCTACGGGCGAAGTATGTCGCTGCGGGCGAAAACTTTCGTTTCGGGCGGGGGCGGCGCGGCGATTTGTCGCTGCTGCGGCGCGAGGGAAAACGATACGGCGCGGAAGTGGCGGGCGTGCCGCTGCAAACAATTGACGGCGCGGCGATCAGCAGCGGGCGCATTCGGGAATGTCTGCGGCGGGGCGATTTTACGGCGGCGGCGGCGTTGCTGGGACGCCCGTGGATTTTGCGCGGGCGGGTGATTCGCGGTCGCGGTTTGGGGCGGACTTTGGGCTATCCGACCGCGAATCTCAACCTGCATTTTCTGCCGGTGTGCGAGGGAATTTTTGTCGCCGCCGCGTTTTTGGACGGCAAAATTCTCCCCGCCGCGCTCAGTATCGGCGGAAATCCGACCGTCGGCGGCGGGGAGTTGCGCGCCGAGGCGTTTTTGCCGGATTTTTCCGGCGATTTGTACGGACGGCGTCTCGTCGTCCGCCCGCTACATAAATTGCGCGACGAACAAAAATTCGCCGACACCGCCGAATTGCGGGCGGCGATGGCGGCGGATGTTTCGCAAGTGCGCGAATGGTGGAAAAAAAACGCCGCCGCGCTTAACTTGTAAAATCGCCGCCCCCCGCCGTCATCCGCATCCTGCCGCCGTTTTAACAAAAAAAGGGCGACAACCGCCGCCCTTTTTTATTCCGCTGCCGCTCACGCGCTTTCACTTGATACGGGATGCTTGTCAAACTGCTTCGCATCGTCGCATATTTTGCACCACGACGGCTTTTCGGAGACAAACTCGTGCAATTGATTTTTCAAGTCAATGCCGTCAATGGCATTTGCCGCGATAGGAAAACTGTCCGCCTCCGACAGGATTTCTCCGAGCGAAGTACCGCAAGTTCCGCAAAAACAACGGCCATATTTGTAGGGCGCAACCGGCTCAAAAAGCCGGACATTCTCCCGGCCATGAATCCATTTCAGGTCTTCTTTCTTCACAAAAACAATTGTGCTCGCGCCGACCTTGCGGCATCTCGTGCAGTGACAAGTCACCATCATGGACGGCGCAGCCAACAGTTCAAACCGGACGGCTCCACAGCAGCAACTTCCAATGAATTTTTGCATGGCGGATTTCTCCTCCGGGGAATGAATAAAAAAGTGGCGTGTCAA
>JBPCXA010000147.1:0-7372 GCA_051008975.1 Gammaproteobacteria bacterium | reverse complement strand
AACTTTACGAAGGGGACGCGACGATGCAGGATAACGACAAAAAACGGCAACTTAAGGCCGCGCTGGACAAAATCCACAAATCCTACGGGCAGGGCGCGATTATGCGCCTCGGCGACGGCGACACCCGCTCCAAGGATGTTTCGGTCGTCTCCACCGGCTCGCTGGGATTGGACATCGCGCTCGGCATCGGCGGGCTGCCGCGCGGGCGGGTGGTGGAAATTTACGGTCCCGAATCTTCCGGCAAGACCACGCTGGCTTTGCAGACCGTCGCCAACGCGCAAAAAACCGGCGGTCTCGCCGCGTTTATAGACGCGGAGCATGCGCTGGATACGGCGTATGCGGCGAAACTCGGCGTGAACACCGACGAGTTGCTGTTGTCGCAGCCGGACGACGGCGAGCAGGCGCTGGAAATCGCCGATACGCTGGTGCGTTCCGGCTCGGTGGACATTATTATCGTGGATTCGGTCGCCGCGCTGACGCCGCGCGCCGAGTTGAACGGCGAGATGGGCGCGTCTTTGCCCGGTTTGCAGGCGCGGCTGATGAGCCAGGCGATGCGGAAATTGACCGGTTCCATCAATATGTCCGGGACGCTGCTGATTTTTATCAACCAGTTGCGGATGAAAATCGGCGTGATGTTCGGCAATCCGGAGACGACGACCGGCGGCAACGCGCTGAAATTTTATTCGTCGGTGCGTCTGGACATCCGCCGTTCCGCGGCGATCAAGCGCGGCGACGAGATTATCGGCAACGAAACGAAGGTGAAGGTCGCCAAGAACAAAATGGCGCCGCCGTTCAAGGTCGCGCTGTTTGAGATTTTGTACGGGGAGGGCGTTTCGCTGGAAGGCGAGATTTTGGAAATCGGCGCCGACCGGGGTTTTGTGCAAAAGTCCGGTTCGTGGTATTCGCTGGACGGCGTCCGCATCGGGCAGGGCAAGGAAAACGCGCGGCAGTGGATGAAGGAGCATCCGAAGGAAGCCGAAGAACTGCGGCGTAAAATTTTACGCGCGGGCGGCGTTCTTAAGGACGGCAAGGACGGCAAAGACGGCGCGGACGACAAGGCGGCGGAAACTCCGGCGGCGGCGAAATAAACCGCATCGCCGTTTCGCAAAAAGAATCGGGCGCGCGCGGGTTCTTAAAAAAAAAAGTAAACGCCGTTTTTGTCCGGATTCTTTCGCCGCCGTCCGGTGTTAAGATTCTTAAACGAACACGCCGCGCAGCAGCGAGAACGCGATGGCGAACATCAGCAGCGAAATTCCGCCGTTGAGGATTCGCCACGCCGCCGGTTTTTGCAAATACGGCGCGAGACGGCGGGCGCCGAAACCGAGCGCGAAAAACCAGACGAACGACATCAGCGCGCCGCCCGCCGCGAACGGCGCGATTTGCGCCGCCGGAAGTTTGGCGGCGACTCCGCCGAAGACCACCGCCATATCCAAAATGGCGTGCGGATTCAACAAACTCAAAGCCAGGGACGCGGCGAGCGCGCCGCGCATCGTTTGCGGCAGAACTTCCGCGGCGGCGAGCGATTCGCCGCGGACGGACGACCGCGCGGCGCGAAATCCGAACCAGCACAAATACGCCGCGCCCGCCAGCGCCAGACCGGACGCCGCCCCCGCCGCCTCCGCCGCGCCGGCGAAGACGATTCCGATTCCGATTAATAGCGCGTCGCACGACGCCGAAGCCAGCGCGACCGCGCCGACAAACCGCCGCGCGAGACCCAGCGCCAGCACGAACGCGTTTTGCGCGCCGATGGCGGCGATGAGTCCGGCGTTCAACGCGAATCCCCGCAAAAACGCCGCCGCCGAATCTTCCATCGCCGCCGCATTATACGCCCGCAATTCGCCTCGGTAAAACCGGCGGGCGTTTCGCGCCGTCCGTCCGCGCCGCATTTCGTATTTGTAAAAAAATTAATTCTCGCATTTGTTTCGTAATTCATTTATAAAAAAATTCGCAAATGATTCGGCGGCGCGAACGAGGCGGAAATTTTGTACACTGCCGTTTATGAAGGCGGAATCGCGGCGATGAAAACAATTGACGACGTGCTGGGCGAATTGTCCGGCGGCGACTGGCGCGACAACATTCGCCGCGCCGCGCTTCTGGCGCGGATGGAGGATGTCGCGCGCCGCCGCATCGCCGCCGCCGGATTCGCCGAAATCATCTGCCGCGCGGCGTCCTGCGAGGACGGCGAGTTGCGTTTGACGGTCGCCGATTCGTCCGCCTGCGCGCGTTTGCGGCAGATGCAAAATTCGCTGCTGGAAGAAATGCGGCGCGAGTTTCCGATGCTCAGGAATCTGCGCTTCGGTATTCAACTTTGACGCGGGCGGCGTGCGCGCGCAGGCGGTCGCACAGCAACGCGCCCGGACGCCACTTGTCGCCCAGCGACAGGTCGCACCGCAAATTGTCGTCCTCGTATTCCAGCACGATTTCGCAGCGTCCGTCGGCGTCCTTCGCCGGCGACAAGGTTTCGCACAGCGCGCGGGCGTCGGCGCGGCGGTCGCAGCGGGCGGTGATTTTGCGCGCCCGCGCGGCGATGAAATTTTCCAAAGTCCATACGCCGGAGGCGCGCGGCCGTCCGCGGACGAAATCCCCCTCCACAATTAACAACTCCCGCCCCTCCTTCAATTTTCCCAGCGCGTCCACGACGGCGTTGTCGGCGGAGATTTCAAATTCGGGGGTGCCGTCGTCCTCCAAAAGCAAAAGTTTGCGCCCGAGTTTGCGCAGCGCGCGCGGGGCGATAACTCCCCCCAAAATGCCGGCCATGCGAAATCCGCCGCCGGACGAATCGGCGTCCGCCAGCGCGGCGGGGCGCGGCGCGATGTCGCGCAGGAATTCCTCGTACAATTTATAAAAGGAACCGCTCAGCGCGAAGCCCAGCGATTTTTGTTCGTGAATTAATTTCTGGCGCATGTCCCACGGCGGCGTGTCGGAGAGGGCGTTTTCGCCGAACAGTCCGTCGCCCGGACGCGCCGCGTCCTCCCGCGCCGCCGGCAGCGTCTCAAAAACGGCGGCGCGATTTTTGTGCAGACGGTCAAACGCGCCGGCGAAAATTAAATGTTCGGTCGCCAGTTGCGTCGCCATCCGCTCGCCGGACAGCCGCCGGCAAAAATCAAATATGCTCGTAAACGGACGCCCGCCGTCTTCGTTGGCGTTGCGGATGTCGCTGATGAACGCGCCGCCCACCCCCTTCAACGCTTTCAGACCGTATACGATTTCGCCGCCGTCGTTCAAATAAAAATCGCGCCGCCCCTCGTTGACATCCGGCTGCAGCAGGCGGACGCCGTCCATGCGCGCGCGCACGGCGAATTCCTTCACGTCCCGGTCGTTGCCGGCGACGCTCATCGCCGCCGCGTACAACGCCGCCGGATAGTGCGCCTTGAAATACGCCGTGCGATACGACACCAGCGCGTACGCGGCGGCGTGCGCCTTCGGAAAACCGTATTCGGCGAAACGCGCGAGTTTGTCGAACAATTGTTCGGCGTCCGCCCGCCGCATTGTTTTTTCGGCGCCGCGCACGAAACGGTCGCGCTGTTGTTTCATTTCGTCCGGTTTTTTCTTGCCCATCGCGCGGCGCAGCAAATCCGCCTCGCCCAGCGAATAGCCGGCGACGCGGCGCGCGGTTTCCATCACCTGCTCCTGATACACCCACACCCCGTAAGTTTCGGCGAGCGATTCTTCCAAAGCCGGATGCGGATACGTAATTCGCCGCCGCCCGTGCTTGCCGTCGATAAACTCGTCCATAAACTGCATCGGCCCCGGACGATACAGCGCGATGAGCGCGACGATGTCGCCGAAACGGTCGGGTTTTACGCGCCGCATCATTTCGCACATCCCGCGCGATTCGCACTGGAATACGCCCTTTAATTCGCCGCGACCGTAAATTTCGTACGCCTTCGCGTCGTCCGTCGGAATTTTTTCCAGCGAGAATTCCTCCGGCAGCGCGCCGATTTCGCGCAGCATTTCCTCGGCGCGCGCCAAAATAGTCAGCGTTTTCAGTCCCAAAAAATCAAACTTGACGAGTCCGATTTTTTCAATGTCCGCCATATCCATCTGGCTCACCATACTATTCGTGTCGGCGGCGGCGTACAGCGGACAGTAATTGACGATCGGCTCCGGCGCAATCAAAACGCCGCCGGCGTGGGTGCCGATGTTGCGCGGCAATCCCTCCACTTTTCGCGACAGCGCGAGCAAATCCCGCACCTCCCCGTTGGATTCGGATTCGTCGCGCAGTTGCGCCGATTCTTCCAGCGCCCGGTCTATCGTCATGTCCGGCGTGCCGGGAATCGCGCGCGCCACCCGGTCGCACAGCGAATAGGGATAGCCCAGCACCCTTCCCACGTCGCGCACCGCGCTGCGCGCGCCGATTTGCCCGAACGTGACGATTTGCGACACCCGCTCCGCGCCGTATTTTTCGGCGACATATTCAATCACGCGGTCGCGCCCGTCCACGCAAAAATCAATGTCAAAATCCGGCAAAGATACGCGCTCCGGATTCAAAAACCGCTCAAACAAAAGTCCGTGAAAAATCGGGTCCAGCTCGGTGATGCCGATGGAATAGGCGACCAAAGAACCCGCCCCGGAACCGCGCCCCGGTCCGACCGGAATGCCCCGCCCCCGCGCCCAGCCGACAAAATCGGCGACAATCAAATAATAATCGGCGTAGCCCATTCCCGTAATAATGTCCAATTCGTACTGCAGACGTTCGGCGTATCGTTCTTCTTCGCCCGGCGGCACGCCGCGTTTTTGCAGACCTTCGCGCGCCGTTTGCGCGAGAATGTCCGCCGCCGATTTGCCGCCGGGGATGTCCATTTTCGGCAAATGCGGACGCGGCGGCGGATAGGCGAAATTGCACCGCCGCGCGATGTCCGCGCTGTTTTCCAAGGCGTCCGGCATGTCGGCGAAACGCCGCCGCATTTCCGCCGCGTCCAGCAAATACGGCGGGTCGGCGAACGGACGGTCGCGATTGTCCGCGCCCAGCAGCCAGTTGTGGGCGATGCAGCGGCGGATTTCCAGCGTCTGCAAATCCTCCGCGCGCGCGCACTGCACCGGATGGGTCGCCACCAGCGGCGCGTTGATTTTCGCCGCCACCGCCGAAGCCGCCGCCGCCGCGCCGTCGTCGTCCTCCGCTGCGCGCCACGCCTCCACATAAAACCGGTCGCCGAAACATTCCGCCCATTTTCCGGCGGCGGCGGCGGCGCGTTTTTCGTCGCCGCGTTTCAGGGCGATTCCGATTTCGCCGCGGACGCCGCCGGAAAGCGCGAGCAGTCCGCGGTTGTCTTCGCCGCGCAGCCATTCCGGATTGACGCGCCCGCCGTTGCCGTCGTAGGCGCGGGTCAGCAGCCGATTCAAATTGCGATAACCGCCGGCGTCGGCGCACAACAGCAGCAAATGATGCGCGCCGCCGTCTTCGCCGCCGGAAAGCGGCGTTTCGCAGCCGATGACCGGTTTTACGCCGAATCCGCGGCACGATTCAAAAAACTTCACGGCGCCGAATATATTCCCCAAATCGGCGAGTCCGAGCGCGGGCATTTCCAATTCGGCGGCGCGGCGGACGACGGTGTCGTCGTCGTTTTTGTTTTTCGGCGACAACCGCGCCGCGCCCTCGCTGACCGAGTATTCGCTATGTACGCGCAAATGTACGAATGAATTCTGTGCCGCCATCGCCGCCATTATAAACCGGAATCCGGCGGCGGCGCGGACGCGAAATTTTTCCGCCGTGCGCCCCAAATTCGTTTCGTTTTTATTCGCGCAAAAATCCGTGCGAAAACCGTCCGCCGCCGGAATTGAATTGCAAAACCGCCGCGAAACGCGATATAATGCGCAATTGCCGCGCGGGTCTGTAGCTCAGCTGGTCAGAGCACACGCTTGATAAGCGTGGGGTCGTAGGTTCAAGTCCTACCAGACCCACCATTGGCGCGGGGAGTGTATTCGCTTATGTTTACCGGATTGATCACCGCCCGCGGAATTGTCGCGGAAATTTCCGCCGATACGGACGGGGCGAAAATGCGCGTCCGCGTCCCCGCCGGTTTTTTGGACGGCGCGCGCGTCGGCGACAGTATCGCCGTGGACGGCGCATGTTTGACGGCGGCGGAAATCGCGGCGGATTCTTTCGCCGCCGCGTTGTCTTCGGAAACGCTGGCGTGTTGCGCGGAATGGCGAAAAGACGCCGCCGTCAATTTGGAACATCCGCTCGCCGTCGGCGACCGTCTCGGCGGGCATTTCGTCTCCGGACACGTGGAAGGAACGGCGCGGGTCGTCCGCGCGGAAAACACCGGGGACGGCGGACGGACGGCGGTTTTCGCGCCGCCGCCGCCGCTGATGAAATTCGTCGTCGTCAAGGGTTCGGTCGCCTTGTCCGGCGTATCGCTGACCGTGAATGCGGCGGACGATTGCGAATTCGCCGTGCAACTCGTCCCGCACACTTTGGCGGCGACGACTTTGGGGCGTCTCGCCCCCGGCGACAAAATCAACATAGAAACGGATTTGCTGGCGCGACATTTACAAAAACTCGCGGGCGGCGTTCTTTAATGTCCGCCGCCGCCGCCGAATCTTTCGCCGCGGTGTTGTGGTTTTGGACGGCGTTTCAGTTTTCGGTCGGACCGTGGTGGCTGGCGTATATGGCGACTGCAAAAACCGCTTCCGCGGCGTGGCTGACGCGCAATATCGGCGTGTATATGTTTGCCGGCTGGCTGCCGTTTATCGCGGCGTCCGCCGGAATCGCCCGCATACTCGGCGGGCTGCATTCGGCGGTGTTGATCGGAATGCATTTTTTCGGCGGCGCGTTTATGTTGTATCTCGCCTACAAAACCGCCGTCTCCGCCAAAAAAGACGGCGCGGGCGGCGCGGATTTTAACTGGAAGGCGATGACGATTTTGGTGTGGAGCAATCCGAAAGCGTGGTTGTCCATTCCCGCCGGTTCTTTGGCGGCGGATTTTTCCGCGTCGGAGGCGGCGAATATCGCGGCGTTTGCGCTGTTAGGCGTGCCGGTGTATCTGGCGGCGGCGGTGTTCTGGGCGGCGGTCGCCAGACAAGGCGCGAGAATCGCGGGCGACAAAAAAATGAGTTTCGCCAATGCATTTTTACTGGCGGGATTCGCGCTGTATTTAATCGCGCAGGGCGTCCGGCGGGCGGCGGAATACGGGGGAGTGTGATATAATGGCGGTTATGAACAAAATTCATCCGCCCGCCGCCGCGCCGTTTTTTGCGCGGCTTTTTGCCGTCGCCGCCGCCGCGATATTCGCCGCCGAATTCGCGTTCGCGCAGGACGCCGCGGCGGACGGCGGCAGTCCGCTGGCGAGTTTTCTGCCGCTGATTTTGATTATGGCGGTGTTTTACTGGCTGCTGATTCGTCCGCAGCAAAAACGCGCCAAGGCGCACC
>JBPCXA010000146.1:0-5579 GCA_051008975.1 Gammaproteobacteria bacterium | reverse complement strand
AAAAATACGACGCCATCGTCGCCTCCATGTCCGACACCGAAGAACGCCGCCAGCAGGTGGGCTTCACCGGACATTATTACAAGGACGGCGCGAAATTCGTCCGCAAAAAGGGCTCCGGCGTCCGCGTCTCCTACGACGGATTGGCGGGCAAGAAAGTGGGCGTCCAGCGCGGCACCGTCACCGATTCTTTTCTGAGCGAAGAATTCAAGGGCGCCGACGTCCGCCGCTACGACACGCTGGAAAACGCGCATCTCGACCTGTCGCAGGGGCGTCTGGATTTGGTGCTGGCCGATCAATTCGTGCAGACGGACTGGACGGAGAAAAATCCGGAGTTTGAGACCGTCGGACACACCTACACGAATTCCGAGTATTTCGGCGACATCGCCATCGCCGTGCGGAAAGAGGACGGCGCCCTGCGCGACAAACTCAACGCCGCCATCAAGGCGATCCGCGGCAACGGAAAATACAAGGCGATCAACGACAAGTATTTTTCGTTTGACATCTACGGCAAATAACGCCGCCGTTCCGCGCCAAAGCCGGGCGGCTTTCGTCGCGCCGCCGATTAGTCGCCGTCGTCGAGATGGAGACGTTCGAATTCCGCGCGCGCCTCCCGCGTTTTCTCGCGCACATATTCCTCTTTTAACGCGGCGCGGAGTTCGTTCATTGTGCGGTCGCGCTTTTTACCGTTGCATCGCCCGCACAGCAACTGCACATTGTCGCGGGTGTAATGCCCGCCCATCGCCCCGGCGACGATGCGGTCGTTCTCCAGATTTTTCAATTTTTCGTCCTCGCGGCATCCGGCGCACCGCCCGTGTTGTTTTTCGTACAACATTTTGCGATGCTGTTCGCCTTTTACCGCGCGCTCTTCGCGCTTCACATCGGCGCGTTTGGGGAATACCCGCGACGCATTCACGACGTGCATCACCTCGCATTTTTGCCAGTCCGCGATGAGATGCTGCTGCCCGGTCATACGCTTCCCCATAATACCGGCGGCGGTCTGCGACACGTCAATTCCGATAAACGACCGCCCCTGCTCCGCCGCCGCAACGCACGTCGTCGCGCAGCCGCAAAACGGATCGAGCACGACGTCGCCGGGATTGCTGGACGCTTTTATAATCCGTTCCAACAACGCGACCGGCTTTTGCGTCGGATAGCCGGTGCGTTCGTCGTTTTTGCGCGGAAACCATCCGGCGGAACCGTACAACTGCATAATGTCGGTCCAAACATTGGACAGCGGCACGCCCTTGCTTTCGTCCAAATATTGGCGGACGATTTCCCCCTTCCGCGTCCGCGTCCGATATTTGCGTCCGTCCTCGTCCGTATGCCGGAACCAGTCCCTAACATACTTTTCGTTGTAAGGAAGAAACTGCGGATGATAGGTGTGCCGCCCGAAGCAGCGCGCATACGCCAGCAAATTTTCATGGGACTTAACGGGCTTTTTGCCGGCGACCCGTCCGCCCGAAGGCGTGCCGTAATTCCATATAATCTCGCTGATGAAATTCTCGCCGCCGAAAATCGCGTCCAAAAGCAGTTTGACGCCGTGCGACATCGTCGGATCGCAATGAAAATAAAGCGATCCCGTCGGCTTGAGAATCCGATGCATCTCCGAAAGACGCACCGCCATAAAGGTGAGATACGCCTCCCACGATTCGCCGTTAATCGCGCCGCCGATTTTAATGAGGTCGGTAAGACGCGTCAGCCCCCCGGCTTCGCGGATTTCGTCGCGGTTTTTCAACACGCGCAACTCGTCGTCCTTTATGTCGGTGCGCGTCCAGGTGTCCTTGAATTCGGCGCCCTCCGCCGCGCTGCCGATCGGCGCCGACCATTGTTTTTTGGAATTGAACGGCGGATCGAGATAAATCAAATCCGCCGATTCGGATTCCATACACCGCAGTATCGGCGCATTGTCGCCGATGTATAAACGCCGGATTCTTTCGCCGGCGGGCGCGTCGTCGTTCATTGTTTCGTCCCCCTTGTCAATATCGCAAAACGGAATGCAGCGGGCGGGCGTAATGCGCGCGTCCGCCGAGCGACGGCAGTTCAATCAAACACGCCGCCGCCGCGACGCGCGCGCCGAGCGTTTCAATTACTTCGGCGCAGGCGCGCAAAGTGCCGCCGGTCGCGATCAAATCGTCCACCAAAAACACCCGCGCCCCGGCGGCGAACGCGTCGGTATGAATATGCACGGAATCTTCGCCGTATTCCAACCGATAGGATGCGGACGCCGTTTTGCGCGGCAGTTTGCCGGGCTTTCGCAGCGGCGCAAACGGCAACGCCAATTCCCGCGCGACCGCCGCCCCGAAAATAAATCCGCGCGCCTCCATCCCGGCGACGACATCGGCGTCCGGCGGCGCGAAATTCGCCAGCGTCGACGCCGCGCGACCGAAGGCGGCGGCGTCCGCCAGCAGCGGCGTGATGTCGCGAAAGACAATTCCGGGTTTCGGAAAATCCGGCACCGCGCGGACGAACGCCGCCAGATCTCCGCCGTCGTTCATCGCGCCGCGCAAAGCCGCGCCAGCACCGCCTTGCGGATCGCCATCCCGTTCGCGACCTGCCGCAAAATGCGCGACTGTTCGCCGTCCGCCGCCGCGTCCGCGATTTCCATTCCGCGGTTGATCGGACCGGGATGCATCACCACCGCCGAAGATTTCAGGCGCGCCAGCCGCGCGTCGGTCATTCCGTAGGCGGACAAATACGCGTCCGGCGCGGCGCAAAACTCCCCGCGCAGCCGCTCCCGCTGCACCCGCAGCAGCATTACGACGTCGGCGTTTCGCAGTCCCTCGTCCATATCCGAAAACACCGGCGCGCCGAGTTCGTCGCGCAGGGACGGCGGACAAAGCGGCGGCGGACCGATTAAACGAATATCCGCGGCGCCCATCGTCCGCAAAATTTGCATATTGGAGCGCGCCACGCGCGAATGCAGCACGTCGCCGACGATCGCCACGGCCGGCGCGGAAAGATCCTCGCCGAAAATTTCGCGCAAAGTATAGCCGTCCGTCAATCCCTGCGTCGGATGCGATTCGCAGCCGGTGCCGCCGTTGACGACGGCGACGCCGGATTCGTCGGCGGCGCGGGCGGCGCGGGCGGCGGCGCCGGATTCGGAATGTCGCAGCCCGATTCCGGACGCGCCCATCGCGGCGACGGTGCGCACCGTATCTTCCAGCGATTCGCGCTTGGTCTCCCCGGACATCGTCATTTGATCCAGATTGACCACGTCCGCCCCGAGTTGTTTCGCCGCCGCCTCGAACGCGGCGCGGGTGCGGGTGCTGCTCTCAAAAAAGATATTGACGAACAGCCGCCCCGCCAGCGGTCTTCCGCCGCCCGCCGCATATCCGTCCGCCTCCGCGAAAAGTTCGCGCAGCAGGGATCGGGAAATTCCGGACAGCGTAATTAAGTGGCGCAGCCGCCCGTCGGGCGCGAATTGCGCGGCGGCGTCCGGCGGCACGGATCAGCGCGAATACAGCCGCCCGGGCGGGGCGATATTTTTTTCCGCGCGCGCCGGTTCCACGGTCCGCCCTTCGCGCACCGTCGCCGCGACATACAGCGCCAGAAAAACGATAATCAGAATCGTCGCGCCGAAAAGCAGCGCGCTGATTTTCAGCGCCTCCAAATAGGGATGCGATTTTTTCGCCATATTTTCCTCCGTTTTCGCAAGTATACCATTCCCCGCCGCCGAAACGGATTTTGCGGCGGCGGCGGTTTGCGCTATACTTCGCGGATGGGCATTCTCGTCGTCGGATTGGGAAATCCGGGCGAACAATACGCGCATACGCGCCACAACGCCGGATTCTGGTTTTTGGACGCGCTCGCCGCAAAAATCGGCGCGACGTTTGCCAATAAATTCCACGGACAATTCGCCGCGACTCCGGGCTGCCGCCTGCTGCGCCCCGCCACTTTTATGAACGAAAGCGGGCGGGCGGTCGCGGCGGCGCGCGCCTATTTTCGTCTGCCGCCGGAAAATGTGCTGGTCGCGCACGACGAAGCCGACTTGCCGCCGGGCGCGGCGAAACTGAAATTCGGCGGCGGCGACGCCGGACACAACGGTCTCGCCGACATCAGCCGCGCCTTGGGCGGACGCGGATATTGGCGGCTGCGTCTGGGCGTGGGAAAAAAATCCGGCGGCGACATCGCCGGCTACGTACTTTCGCGCGCGTCCAAATCGGAACGGACGCAAATTGAAGACGCCGTCGCCCGCGCCTTGGAAATATGGCCGCAAATCGCCGCCGGCGAATGGCAGACCGCGATGTTAAAATTGCACACCCCCGCCGCCGACATAAAAAACGCGGCGGCGGATACGCGGGACGAAAACGCGCGCGACGGCGGAGGGAATCTCAATGGGCGTTAAGTGCGGAATTGTCGGACTGCCGAACGCCGGCAAATCCACGCTTTTTAACGCGCTGACGGCGGGCGGCGCGGCGGCGGAAAACTATCCGTTCTGCACCATCGCGCCGAATACCGGACGCGCCGAACTCGCCGACCCGCGTCTGGCGCAACTGGCGAAAGCCGCCAATTCGGCGGCGGCGATAGCGGCGGCGGCGGAATTCGTGGATATCGCCGGACTCATCGCCGGGGCGGCGCAAAACGCCGGACTCGGCAACCGCTTCTTGTCGCACATCCGCGAAACGGACGGCATCGCGCATGTCGTCCGCTGTTTTGATTCCGGCGGAATCGCGCACGTCGCGGGGCGCGTATCACCCGCCGACGACATCGCCGTCGTCAACACCGAACTCGCGCTCGCCGATTTGGAGACGACCGAAAAAGCGATGCAAAAACACGCCAAAACCGCGAAAGGCGGAGACGCCGATTCCCGCGTCATGCGCGCGGCGTGCGAAAAACTCTCCGCCTGTCTGGCGGCGGGCGGCGCGGCGCGGGACGCGCAACTGGACGAAAAAGAATCCGCCGCCGCCGACTCGCTGTTTTTGCTCACCCGCAAGCCGGTGATTTATGTCGCCAACATCGGCGAGACCGATTCCGACGACTCGCCGCTGGTGCGCGCCGCCGCCGAAATCGCGCAAAAAGAAAACGCCCCGCTGGTGACGATTTGCGCGCAAACCGAAGCCGACCTGGCGGGATTGTCCGAAAGCGAAAAGGAGGAAATGCTGCGCGATTTCGGACGGACGCAAACCGGACTTTCGCGGCTGGCGCGCGCGGCGTTCGAAATGCTGGGACTGGCGACCTATTTTACCGCCGGCGAAAAAGAGGCGCGCGCGTGGACTTTCCGCCGCGGAATGACCGCCCCGCAGGCGGCGGGCGTCATCCACACCGATTTCACGCGCGGATTCATCCGCGCCGAAGTATGCGACTGGCAAGATTTCGTCCGCCTGGGCGGCGAAACGGCGGTCCGCGCCGCCGGCAAACTCCGCTCCGAAGGCAAAGATTACCTCGTCCAAGACGGCGACGTGATGCATTTCCGATTTAACGTTTAATGAATTAGGAATGGAAAGAGATTCCGGCTTTCGCCGGAATGGCGGCGCTTTTTGTCTTTGCGGACAATGCCGAATTTGGCGGTATCTGAAAATATAAAAAACGCCATTCCGGCGCACCGAGCGAATCGACAGCAAAGCGCGCCAAGCCGGAAT
>JBPCXA010000145.1:0-27331 GCA_051008975.1 Gammaproteobacteria bacterium | reverse complement strand
AGCCCCTGAGTTCCTCCATCCGCACCTCCCAATTGTCCGGCTTGGACAAAAGGTAGGCGAGGAGACCGCGTGCCTTCCAAGATAAGCGCTCGTCTTCTAGGGCCGTGTTGGAGATAACAGAATAGTGTTGACGACGAGGGGCTCGGACGATCATGGCTGCACCTCATCCAATGGCAGCTCATTCATTTCCTCAAATACTTTCAGGGCACAATCCTCACAAATTATCTCACCTTTATGCCCTGGCCTTGGGTCTCCTGCAAGGTCAATCCGATATTGCATTGTTAAGCATAGCTGACAGAGCTTCCTGGTATCAGACTTAACCAGGATATCAGAGCTGGCGTGTGTTGGATCGGCTGTGTCTAGCGCCCACTGAATGGCATGATGCATACACATCCAACCACACCATAAAAGCATACGACTGGGAACACACTCTGTATTGGCGAGAACGCAAGGGTAATCTTCGGCAGGGCCTCGGGGTGGTGATTCGAAATATTTCTGAATGCGTTGACGCATTAGATTCTGCGTATGTGGATCAATCTCGTAAGGCATGATTTGCTCCCGTGCGGGGAGCTTAGGCAGGATTGCATAGCGCCCTCACAACGAAGGGTTGCACAGCGTGAAGGAAGGCGGCGGGCGGCCGGTCGCTGTAGTCCGGCACAGTGGGGAGCTACCCGCACTGCTGGTTGCCCGCGCCCCAAAGGAGGTGATCTTGGGAGATCACAAAGAGTATATCACATCACAACTCATCTGTCTGTAACAAAATCATAAACGAGGCACCATAAATCCAATAGCCGGTGACAACTGCCTCATTTTCCACGTTGGCATCCCATGCCATTACATCAAAGTCCCCATGCCCTTGCTCTATGAGAATCTCCATCTGCTCTTTCAATTCTTTAACGGTCATGGTAAACTCCTTCTCATATCCTGGGTCTGACCCCGCGCCAGACGCGGTAGTAGGACTATGGGGGCGCCATAGTGGGCGCCCCTTTTTCCCTCGTCATCCATGGCGACGATCGCTCGCTTTCAGTAGAGCGATGCGAATTTCATTCCAGGTGTTGCCAGGGTTGTCGTATTGATGTTCTGTGAAGGCCTTGACGCAATCCTCTAATGCAAGCCTGTATCCTTCACGCATTAGATATCCTGAAATGGCTGTGCGCACGTCTGGATCGGGCATGAGCCTTTCATACTCATCCTCAGTCATCGTAAACACAACTTCAGGATACGGATTTGCGGGAAGCCACTCTGGCGGTGGTCGGTCGGCCATATTTGTCTCCAGTTGGTCGATACCCATTATCTCTTTTGAGGTTATCGTTTGGTTGGGGACGCTTTTCTCCAGGCGTCCCCGCTCTTTTTTCAGGATGCCGCGCTTAACGGTTTCTGACATCGGCTGCGCAGTGTCGTAGCCACCACAAATTGGACACCCTCGCACACGCAGAGCACCACGACTCAGAGATATGATAGTTCTTTGGCGTCCTGTCCCATGCCGATAATGGTATGGATGTAGGCATTGTCAGAGCACCACATAGGGCCTTGGATTGTCTTCCTTCAAGGCTCAGATGATAAGCCCAATAACCGGCGCGGCCCTCGGTGACAACATATTTATCTGATTGGCTCATCAGTCGACTCCCCCCCTCAGCTATAGACAGCATCACAATTCCCGCAGATACCAAGGATGTGCTCATATTTCAAATATCTTCTCCTCATCAATTCCGCCCCTAGGATGCCCAGTCTCAAACTCGAACAACGCACGATTTTGCTCATCCATAGACGCATAGCACTCGGCATGAAAGTAATCAGCTTGGAATTGGTCGTATACGCTAACACGATATACAGCGTTGGCGCCAACGCTGAGACAAGTCCCGCACCATATGCAGAATTGGAATTTACGTAATCGCTTGATATAACGGAGTTTTATAACGGCAGGGTAAGAATTCGCCATAAGGCCCTCCGCAGGGGTTGCGCAGCAAGGAGTGAGGGGTGGTGCAGGCGCCCCTTTTTCCCTCGTCATCCTATAAGAACACGACCGTCCCTCAGCTATAGACAGCATCACAACTCCCGCAGCTATAATCCGCTAGGCACTTACTATAAACGGTTTCTGACATCGGCTGCGCAGTGTCGTAGCCACCACAGACTGGGCACCCTTCCCAAACCATCTTGTGTTTCTTCTGGCAAGCTCTACAAAATACGAGAAATGATCGGCTTGGCTCAGTGATTTTGAGATCAGATTCTTGCATGTATTCATCGCTCATGCCGCACCACCTTCCTCTCGCCCTGACGAATATTTACGCAAGGTGCATGCAAGGCTTGATCCACCCATCTTGCTGCCATTCTTGCGGAAACTGCCGAGATATAGAGCATATTTGACTCTATAGACACGCCATCTGATTGCATGCGTGAAAAGAAATCAGATGGCCAATGCCCGTGCTCACTCAAAAATTGATAGGCACGGAGATGGCTAGGATTATCGATGTCGAAGTACTCGTCGAGCGTTATATGTTCTCCCATGTAACCCATGCCTTTCCTCACCTAGACACACGGTCGAGATGCGTAATTGTTACGCGGTACGTTCCGCCTTGAAATCGCGTCTCAGCGGTCGTGCCCTTGGCCTTAGAGATGATTTTTCGACCTTGCTGCATCAAGGCGATTAGCGCATGAACGCGGGCAATTAGGTCCTCTCGTGATTGGATATTAGGCAACGTCTTGTCGATCACAATTCCTTCACCTGTCATAGCTTTACTTCTCCTTCTATTGGCCCTGTGCATCTTATCCAGGCGTCGGGGCTCTTCTTGATTTACTATGCTGGAGATACGATTGCCAGTCACTCACGAGTAGCTGGTAATCGTCAAGAAGATCATCCACGCATTCCTGCAGAAACTGAATCCTCTTGCACGCTTCAGTCCGGTGAAATTTAATCTCGCCATCGCCCGAGCGATCCTCGAATTCAGCAGAGCCACACGTGTAAGCAGTACGAGATGGGTCGCTTACCATCGCGCAATAGGGGCAACTGATATCCACCAACTCTTCTTTCATCATCCCCTCCTTCATGCCTCCCTCTGTCGATCCGCCATGGCCCAACGGTAAACTACCCATCGATTACGAAACCTCACAGTCTCACCCCCATCGTATCTTAAGCCGTACCACAAACAATCTGGACAGAGCATTAAAGCATAGCCCGGGGGCATTTCTTGAATTCCCAGAGCCCAAGGATAGCGGCAGCTTCCAAGACGCTCATGGGCCCTGACATGCACGATTAGGTCGTGGAATATTTCGTCCTCTGGGTGGATATATCCTCGATCCCTCATGACACAGCCCACACCAGCCATACCGAGAAGCTGATAAAAGTGATTGCTGCGAACCCGACGGTAAATTCTCCTAGGAATCTTCCCACCTCACACCTCACAATCTAGCCAATCGTCAGTGTCATCGTAGCCGGCCACGAGACCATCTAAATCACATTCATTACACCCAGGGCAATGCGAATTCCCGCAACCCGCTTCCTCTTGCGGCTCGTCAAACCAGTAGTCATTTAACATGTAACTCATTCGTTCTCTCCTAGCTTTACGTAGACCATCCTGCGTTGATAGCCCAGCCACTTTGCAACTCCCTCGCTAATCGGGTGCACGCCACGCAACATATAGGAGAGGTAGGTTGGGGAAATTCCTAATTTGTGAGCCAACGCAGTTTGACTCCCTGCCTTCGCTGAGAGCCTCTTAAGCTCATGAATCAAAGAGTCTTGAGTTGCAATTTTCATGGTCACCTCCTTCGCTTGGCGGATCAATTATCGATTCACTATTGACATCATACTAGAATTGCAGTACATTGTCAATAGGTCGGATGAACAAAGGCATAACCAAAGGAGGAGATGCGAATGCCAAAGTCATTGGTCACTGTTAGGTATTGGATAGAATTTACTTTTAGCGTAGACAGGGAAGAAGGTGAGGACCCAGGGGGAATGGCGTCGGAAGAATTGTCTAAATTGACGCCCCCTGTAGTGCCGGATAGCTGGACAAGTCTTCCTAACTTTGGATTTCAGGAAGACGATTTTGATATAAGAGACTGGGAGGATGACTAGGGAATGCCAATATCTGAGTGCTGTGGGAAAGACGTCGATTTCATACACTCGTGCAACACGTGGTGTGAGCCACCCGTGCACGCGCATGTAATATGGACATCTATGCCTGCCCCTCTGATGCAGGTTGAGGAAGTGGCACGGCAGATGTCCGCTCATAGATGCTGCGAGGCATCAAGAAGCCGGGGAATCATTTCTATTAGAAACATGGATGGCACGGTGATATCTGCGGAGACCCCATTTTCGGTGAGGGAAGAGTACGGCAATCAAGCCACGCCGTATGTGCTTTTTGAACTTTGGTGATGAGGAGACCGGGGAAAATGAAATTCGAATTCACGAAGGAAAAGGCACGGGAGTTTCTGGAGAGTATGGATCCGGATGAGCTTATTGACCTTGGTAGCATACATTCTTGACTCTTCGCCAGAGCCCTTCAGGCAGAAGGATACAAAATTGTGTATGTCAACCTAATAAGGTGGTATACGAAAAATCAAAGCCCAGTACTTTCTGGGAAGATTGATAGATGGTATAGGAATGCCCTGCAATCTATCTGGGAAGCACATGATCTAAACGAAGGTGCAAATTTGGAATTGACTGCCACAGAACTCAAGAAGGAATTGGGGTTGTGAGAACAACGGGACAGGAGGGGATCATGTCGTGGTTTGCCAAGGATCGAGAGGCAGAGGAAGACACAGGGCTGATGCTTAAGGACTACGCGGAACAATATAAAGCGATCGGCATGGCTCCCAGCCGTGAGAGAAATCCGATTGACGAAGGCGTGGCACGGGATTGCATATGCCCGAAGTGCGGTAATCGCATGTCATACCAAGCATTTAGGTACTCAGATGGATCGCTCGGTGCGTCGGTGGCGTATTGCCAGAGAGATTTCTCGGCTATTACATTTTGACTAGGAGAAAAGAATGCCCACGCTTAGCCCAACACTGCCCCTCCTTGGCCGTATCCGCGCCGGTGATCGCAGCGGCAGGAACAACGCTCCGAAGCGCCTCGATCACTTTCGCCTCACAAGCGACAACAAGCCAAGGCTGGAGTATGCCGTCAAACTTGGGTGGGGAGAAGAAGTAATTGAATGGCCTGATGCTCCTGAGGGGCGTCAGTGGCAGATGTATGGCACTATGGATAGTCTCACGGTGGTGGTGCCAAAGATCGCTGCGTTCTCGCAGTATGACGAGCTATGGAGTGGAGCCGAGTGCATTTACCGGTGTGATGGCACATCAATCCTTAAGACACAGCCACACAAAGACTATCCTGGACTTGGCGAGGTGGGAGGCATACAAGAGGGCATGCCGTGCGTCTGTGAGCAATTCAGCGAGCGCGTACCCACTGTCACACGTGTCTCCCTCTTTCTTCCCGAGCTCCCAGGGGTCGGTGTATGGCGACTCGATACTCGTGGTTTTTATGCCGGTACGGAACTGCAAGGTATTGTGGGCATGCTGGAAGAGGCAAGTCGTCGCGGTATGTATATCGAGGCTGACCTTGGCATATCGCAGCGCAAGCGACGCTCTAATGGGCAAACGCGCATTTTCCCGGTGCCTACCCTTCAGCCTCGTGAGCTAACCATGGGGCAAATCTTGCAGCTGAGACAGCCTCAGGCAGCACCGGCATTAACCCCGTCACCTATAGCGGAGACGATCGCGGAGCTTAGCGGGAAGCCTGTTACGCAAATGGATGTATTCGAACAGACCGTTAGACAGGAGGCGAAAGAAGCGGCGCAGAATCAAGCCCAAGCTGATGAGCAGCACGGAGACGGAGACCGGGTGAGCCTGACCATAGCATTTGGCAGGATACGAGAAGCTGCAAACATGACGCTGATGGACCGATGGCTGCAATCCCAATTTGGTCGTGTGGACATCGAGAAGGCATCAGACGAAATCCTAAGGAATGCTATCAAGCACTTTGTCAAATATGGGCATGAAGAGGACGCCTTTACGCGTGATCTAGATTAGAGAAGGAGAAGCCAAATGCTATACGGAGTGAACACCAACCCACCATGCATCAAGAAAGAGACCCTAACGTGGTCAGATGGGACGACACGAGAAATAATGGTTCTCTGCCAACACGACAGGGAGGGGCTCGCATGCACTGGGCACCTAGCTGATCCGGTCACATTTAGTCGGAATATACAAAAGATGTTAGATGAACAAGATCGCAAAGAGCAGCCACAAGGCGAACTTTCTGCCAAAAAGGGGGCGTGAAATGCCAGACAAAGGATTTAAGACACGCATGACAATCACGGAGGTCGCGGGCTATATCGGTTGCGGCACCTCTAATGTTTATCAGGCCATTCGGCGCGGCACGCTTCCTTCTAAGTACGAAGGAGGAGGCTACGTCATTCTTGGCAGGGATGTAAAGATTTGGCGTGCAAACGTTGAAAGGAATAGGTGATGGCGAAAAGAATATTTAAGTGCAAGCAATGTGAAGATTCACGGTATATCAACAAGCGGCCGCATACATGGCTTAAGTGTGACAACGGAACATTCCTATGCTTAAAATGCCGGAGAAATTTTGAAGCGAAGCCATGCAAAGAAGAAAAACCTATTCCCAGTCCTAAACGCCATGTTATAGACATAGCTGAGGGCGACGTAGCCTGGGAGTATACGCTAGATACGATTGTGTTTAGTGGACTTAGGTTCGGCAGCTACATGGCTTCATTCCATGCCGAAGCTGAGCGCTGCGCATACTCAGGGCCTATGATCAATATTCGACGCTACTAGGATTCTACGAAAATAAGGAGAAGGTGATGAGTATAAGCCTACAGCAGTATTACGATGAACTGATTAGGGCGGCCGGTGACGGCACGTTCCCAGGTACAATGTCTGAGGAGAATAATTACTGCACGATGCGACGTGTTCGAGAGAATAAGACGGTCGCAAAATGTGCAATCGGTATAAGACTGCCAGAACATGTGCTGGATCAACTAGAGGAGGACGAGTTACTTCACGAAGAGGTAACCGAAATAGATGAGGCCATTATTACTAAATATTTCCCAACTGAACTGTCCCTTGAGGACATCTCAGATATTCAATCTTCGCACGACACCGCATCCGAATTTGGGTGGGATAGATCAAAGTTCATTCACATGATCAATGGCCTGGGGTGTTTTGATGGCGTCGAAAAATACACGAGTGATTTATGAGGATGAAAGAGATGCGATGTCCATTTTGTCACAGTGAATTTATCAATATGTGGGTGAATGGAGAGGCCATTTCTACGTCGTATGCATGTGGGACAGTACATACTGAGCACAACCCGGAAACCCAGACGAACACACGATCAGAGAAATGTTATGAGTGCTCGGATGGGATACGTGATGCGGCTGAAGAATGAGAAGGTGGTAGAAGACATGTTACGCATGAGTGAGAGGCAAGCCAAGGAGGCGCAGAGACGATTAAAGGGGCAAAAGGGTAAGACTAGGGCGCAGAAGGAGGAGGTGCCGACTCTAAAGGCGAGTACGATCGACGTGTTTGAATCCAGGCTAGACGCTGAGTTCGGAGATGCCTTCTGCGTCGATGCACAGGACAACAATGTGTTCTGGAACATTGACGCTAAGGTGGTCGTCTTGATCGACGACTGGAAGTGCTGGGCCCCTGATGAAGAGGATGGGGATGACATGAATGGGTGGCGAGCGATTCACTTTAGTTCCGCCGGATTGGTAGGCAAGGCCAGGATGGATGAGGCGATGAGGGCCGTTGCAGAAGGGATTCAAAGGCAGAAAGATCCTGGCTAGAGAAAATCACTGCGGCAGTGACTCCACGAAATGAGCTCTTCGCGTAAGAGTAACTGTTGCAGCAGCCCCACTATGCTGTGCGGTAACTGTCAAATCACCAGACGTGGATGTTGTTGTCACTGACGTTGCTCCCAATGCGTTAAGACGAGTCGTCGCGCCCGCTGACCCTCCAACGCCAGTGGGATCAGATAAGTCAGAAGAACCAAAGATGCCAGCGGTTGTCAGATTGTTCGGGTCACCATGCACGCGTAAAGAGATTGTCCATACCCGCTGAGAACTACTTGCCGAAACGTTTACAAATGGAAAGGTTGCGATCGCTGTTCCTTTGAAATAAACGCGCAGAGTTAGATTCTGATTTGACCCGCTGTTGTTCGTGTATTCTCCAGCGACATCAAGGCGTAACCCACTATTCCCGTCTATTGTATACCCAGGAAGTGTAACGGTGGTAACAGTTGTTTCTGTCGTTGTGTTCGCGACGGCAGCCCCCGGGGTTACGCTGTGGTCTGTAAGCTGCACTGTGTTGTCACCAGCCCGCTTGATAACCGCTCCGCTTCCTGGCCGGCCAGTATAGTCTGTCGTTGTAAATGCGAATCGATTTGGGCCCAGATTCGCATCATTTACGCCCACCGAAGAGAAATCAATCCCAACGCCTAAGCTAGAAAAAATATTGGCTTGTATTGAGATTCCCTCCAACGGGATGGTAGTGCCTAACTTTATCGCTGTATTTGTACTTGAGCCCTGGAAGATGTTGCCGGCAATGTTAACTCCCGCCCCAAGACCCCCGGATATGCCATTTAGCTGCAAAAGATTAGTTGATGAAGCCTCGAAGTAACAGCCCATAATGGCCATTCCAATTGGGCCAGCGTGGTTAATTTGTCCTAATGTGTTCCCTTCAACGTCAGTGCCAAGGACCGACAGGCCGCGACCCAAAACCGTATGATTTATCCCCCACCCAAAGTTTCCCTGAATACGAGATTGTTCTATTGTAATTTGGTTAAGGTTTTGGCTTAGGCCTGCCATCCTAATGCCGTCGCCAACACAGGCCTGCACGTATACATTACTAAGACGGACAACCAATGTTATTCCGCCCGTCGCCAAATCGTCTAGAAGGATGCCTGCCGTTGTGTTCCCGGTCTGGGTTCCGCCTTCCACCATGCGGCCCTCGACGCGAACATTTTGTATGTCAACGTCGGCCGCACCAAAAACTCTTAGGCTTGTAGCACCTGTTGTCGTTCGCACTGCCAGATTTCGAATCGTCGCTCCGAAGTTGAAGGCGGCTCCAAGGGTGCTACCATCTATCAAAAGTCCGTCCCCTGTCCCTGTGTAGCGCAATACTGTACCAGTTTGTTCGGCATTTGGAGCACCATGGCCACATCCTTCAAGGAGCTGGCCTTTCTGAATGTTCAGCGTTGTGCCGAATCGTATAGTGCCGCAAGGAAGAGTAACATGCTGAGTCGTGTTTAACGCACGCTGAAGAGCTAGCGAGTTGTCAGTCGCATCATCGGCCAGAACACCGAATTCCTCTGCAAACGCACCTGGTGTTACAGTCGTCGAACGGATAGGGCCCTTCGGAGCCACCCGGTCTACAGCTGTGATGACGCCACCAGACACTGTGGCTTGACCAAAAATAATGCCCCCTGCAGGCTCAGCAGGCTTGGTCGCATTTTGCTGGAAAAGATAGTGCGTCAGCTGTTGCCGACTCCATCCCGAGACGCTGCTCGTGCGGTCGCTGTGCAGTGCCATCCAGTAGGTGCCGTCGCCTGAGTTCAGCGGACCTAACGCAGCCGATGGTTGGTCAATATAGAACAACTCGGTGCCGCTCGTTATATACCCCTTAGTCGCGAACGCAGCAAAAGTCAAAGATGAAGCAGGGACGGATGGGAAGCCATCTGGTCGTACGTATCCCGCGAATGAGTCGAACCACCACGAGCGAGTCTCGGCGTCAATGCTGCTTAAGCCGTGGGTATTAGGCATTTTCTCAACCTTTAGGCTGCTGTCCCTGTCTCGTACTCAACGGTTACCTCGATGCTCCCAGTGCCATCGAATGCACCACCACGCGGCACGATATTTACATCACTTGTTGCTGACGAAATAGGTGTCGTGTTCAGCTGGAAGTCACCAATGTCTGTTTTGTTGCTTAACGTCAATGGGATGTTGGCCCCCCAGCGGTCTTCGATTCCATGACTGCCAATATCATAGCCGGAGAGACCATTGCTGGTCCCCGGGGCAATTAGATTCTCAGTGAAGACATTGATCGCCCGAGCCTTTGCTGGCAGTATTGAGTTGGCAGTCAAGATCTCGGCACCAGAAGAGCATGCGAGAGTCGTCGTTGCACTCGTTCTCACGCCGATGGAGCCACCGGCGAGTTGAGACGTCGCCGGGATGTTGTCGATTGTTAGAATCGTCACATCAGTCGAATCATCAATTCGAAACTTATAGGGCGTACCCTGTATCCAGATCTGAGCACGACCAGATGAATCAAGGATAACCGGGTTGGGGTGCGTAGTTCCCGCTGTGCTATCGGTAAATGAAGCCTTGGGAGTCGTTGTGCCACCTTCGAACGTATGCACCTTTCCGCCCGACAGGGGGTTGCCAGCATTGTCAACGAATTGTATGGTTTCGAATAACCTGGCTGCCATCACAACCTCTTTTCGAAAGAGACCCGGGATGATTCAAGAGGATAAACAAGTACTGGAGAGCATCATCCTAGTCATCGCCTTGGTCATATTAGGACTTCTGCACGAGAATGCGCTACTGCCTCTTGTCTTCGTTATGGTCCTTCAGTGGATTCCATAAACGGAATCTCTTCCCCCATGAACTCACGCCGTGCATAGCTGGCGATCATCGCCACTAGGTTTGGCGAAACACGGCCTCTGCCGTAAAGCACCGCGTCCGTAAAGAGACGACGCCCAACATCGGTGAGCATGATCGCTGAGAGCATTTGCCCCAAGCCACCGACGACTGCGGCACGACGGAAGGTAGCCACGTCAGTAAGTGGCATCTCGATTGTCTTGTATAGCTCACTGATCTTCTTTACTGATTTATCGAACTGCGCTCTACCTCCAGGCGTCAAATCCATGCTGCGATTGATTTGCTTGGCCTGGCGACTTGCGCCTTTCCGGATATTGTCGAAGAAGCTTCGCAAGTTAAACGTCTGCATTCTGAGATCAGGGGTTGATGTGATTGACCCCTCAATCATGTGTGACATCTCTTCAGCTGATCTCATGCGTGCCCACCCGCGTCGTGCCTCTTTTAATATCTGCGGAGTACTCCCAGCGACCACGCTACCCCTCGCTAGGCCAAAGTCAATGGCGTCGTCAACTTCAGATTGGAAGTCGTCAAGCAACTGCTTCGCCTCGACAGGAACAAGCGCTTCCTTCCGCTTGCGCAACTCCGATCTGAGCGTCTGGAGATCACCAATGTCATATCCGGCAATACTCGCACCCGGGGCTTGGGCACGCATATTCTCCATGAGCGTCGCGTACCGCCCACCCGTCTTTAGACCCCGATCTATGCGGCGAACTTCAGAAAGCAACTCGTCGTACTTCCCCGGCGTCAAGCCTTGAGCGTAGCCACGCACTGAGCTTGTATCAATTTTCACACCAGACTTGCGCACTTGTTCAAATAGTGCGGATACTTCTTTCTTCCCTGGGGGATCGAAAACAACGCCAGGGAGCTTGCGAGCACGCTGAGCGGCTTCTTCGAATCTTATGAGCTTAGCGCCAGGCGTAGCTCGAATGACACCTCGTGCGGCACCTCGCACAACCGTCTCTGCAACTTCAGGAAGTAAGCTAAGAGCAGCTTCACCCGCCACCGCTTTTGGGTTGATTTCGCCTTTTAAGACGAAGTCCTCTACAGCTTGCCCTGCCGCAGCACCTAAGGCACCGCCTGCGATAGTCCCTACGCCGGGTGCAATAACACTTCCCGCCGTGCCTAAGGCAAACTCACCAATCGTTGCGCCAATTCCTTCAGGTGCCTGAGCCACAGGGTCTGTGCCCGCAGCCGCGCGCCCTTGCAGTTGCTCCATCGTTAGTGGCCTGCGCACAGGGACATCACCAAGTAGGGTCTTTTGCACGCCAATAATGTCATCAGCACTAGCCATTACTCGGTCGTGTACCGTAGTCAACTCAGATCCTCTAGGCTGGCGCATATTACCTGTGGTTTCTTCGGTGAAGTCGCCATAGCTATCTGGGTACTTTTCCTTGACACGACGCCCTAAGTCGAGATCAGACATGTCATCATAGTTGCCGGGATACTTTTCCTTGACACGCGCACCGAGCTCTGTGATATCCGGCATTACCGTATTCCTATAGGATCGTCATCTGAAGGCGGAATCGGCGTGTCTAAAGACACCCCTGCACCTTGAAGCTCCCCGCGCCCTGTCGTTGCTACAGCCATTTTCGAACTTCTCAGGCGTTGCAAGTTGCGTCTAAAGCGTCGCAACTTTGCCTTAAACACGTTCGGTTGGTCAGTGATATTTGGCACGATGGCAGATAAGCGTCGATATTCTGATTCTGTAATCGCTGCACCGGACCGTGCACGCAGAAGGGAGTCTTTAACGTCGGCGACGACTTGCCGGAGTTCCACCTCATCATCACTAATCTGGCCTGTCACTTCACGTAATTTACCCGCACGCCCAGCAACTTGACCTACAAACTCTGGCTTGAAAATATCATCAATGTCGCCTAGAAGCTCAAGAGTCGTATCAATATCGGCAACCGCCTTTGCTTCGGCTCCTGTGATTGGCTTCGCTGTCTTTTCAATCTCTGCCGCTCTGATTTGTGCTTCAGCCTGACGTTCAGCGGCTTGCACCCCGCGCCGCTCGGCTACCCGCAACCGAGAGGGCTCAGTCGCCTCTGCCTTGAGTCGCGCCTCTTCTACTCGTCCAGCTTGTAGCATTTGCTGCTCAGCAACTTTGCGTTCTGTCTCTTTTTCTCGCCAGGCAATATCCAACTGCTCCTTCGTCGAGAGACGCTGCATCCGCACATTGTTCAGCATCTGAACATCGATCCTCTCTGGCAAACTATCAACCATTTTGGTGTCTATGCCAGCTGCCGAGAGGAAGTCTTTTGCCTCAGACTTGCTCCGCTCGTAGCATGCTTGCCCCTCTGGCGTATCTCCGAGATCAATGCATGCTCCAATTTTTTGCAGGATGAACTCATTCGTCTCTTGCGCTTGCTTTAGGAAGTCTTGCTGGATGCTAAGCTTGCGCTTGATTCCTTCATCTCTTTCCTTGCGAAAGCGCATAGAGGTGCCTGGGGAAATGGTGCCAACATCGGTCAAGAAGTCTTCGCTCCCAACCGTGCCACTCTCTGCATGAGAACGATAGACGTCACGAAGTGCCCGCCCCTCTTCTTGTTGGCGAGTCGCTTCATCAATCTGCATTTCACGCAAGCGCTGAGATTGCCCTGCTTCAACTCCCTTGAAGTAGGCACCACCAAGGTCTTGTGGACGAATCAGGGTCTGCAATGGTATTGACGGATCAATTGGCATGCTACGCCCCTCCTCTACCTAGGAATCCGCCCAAAAGACCCACGCCCATTTGATCAACATTCTGCAATGCCCCTGTCCAAGCACGCGCTGAGCCGATATACCCACTTGCCCTAGTATTGGCTCCTTGGAGCTGCAAATCGGCCAATCTCGCGCCACTAGCGCTTCTAGTGCCAGAAAGATCTCGCCCGGCTTGGCTAGCGAGCTGAGACCCTATCGTAGCAGTACTTTGCCCGACGCCGGCAAGGGAGGCCAGGCGGTTGAACCGTGCCTCTCGATTGCCGAAGAACTCGCCCGCTGCACGACCATATGCACGGCCGTACTCCTCAGATGCGAGCCCTTGCCCAAAGCGCTGGAGGTCCTTAAGGGCTCGGCCGGAGACAAGCCCGCCCCGAGCGGCTGCGCCCCGCTCGATTGCCTTCGTGCCTTCCGCTAGGCGAAATTGATAGCCGGGGTCCGCTTCGAAGTCTTCCATCCCAAATTCGAAGTCTTGCTGGAAGTAGCCCCCAGGCTGATTCATTTCGCCTAGCTGCCGAAACGCAGCGAGCCCTTCTTCTCGAAATGGGGCAAGGTCTTCTCGTGAAATATCAAACATCTCACGAATCGCAGCCAAGGCTTCGCGCTGAGTTTCCTGCTCTAATTCCGCTGCGCGCTCGACACCCTTCGCTTGCGTACTCGCTGCCTTCTTGCTGGCTTTGCCTCCAATGATTGCCCCAACGATATTGCCAGGCATTACAGTCGTTTCCTGTAAAGGGTTTCGCTACGTGTCCAGCCCTCTCGATCAAGCAAATTGTCAATAGGTCGGTGCGGCGACGATGACTGACAGATTGAGGCACACCCGCGTTTGCGTGCCTCATCCTCAGCAAGCCAGAGAAGATGGAAGGCTGCCCGGCCCTGACGCCACTCCGGAAGCACAAACCAGCCGTCGCAGAACGCGCACGTCTCACCTGCCCGGTGCAGGTCGGGGCCTATAATGCTGCGGTGAGCGCCGACTAACTCTCCATAGCCGCGCATGGTGGCGAGGATAATATCGTCTTCAAGCCACTCATAGACTTGATCATCCGGTTCCACTTCGATTTCTGCCTCATCTGCATATGCCTTCCAAAGCGGAGCAAGTTCTTCACGACAATCCTTCCAACGCTCTATCTTGAAAGCTCTGCGGTAGTCGCTTCTAGGCATTAACGAGAACTCCCGAAATGGCGAACTCCATGCCGTTTCCCTGCCCTTCAATGATCCCTGCTGCGTCAATCACTTGATTGATCATCTCTGGCACTAAGTCCGTACTGCCGTTGCTCACGCTGCGACCGGGGACCATAACTCTCGCTGTGCCGCCACTGGTAAATGTTACGCGAATGTCTAACGTCAATGCGCCGGCAGTGTTATTGCTTACCGTGAACGCCTTGACTACAAACTTCCGATTGGTGGGCACTGTGTAGAGAGTCGCGAATGATGCCGTCAATGCGCCAGCCGCTGCATGAGTCACTGTGTTCGCCATTGCGTCCTACCATGAGAATAGAGTTATGGCTTCCAAGTCCCGAAGAGCCTGCCGAAGCTTCTCAACCTCGGCTGGCGTAGGCACCTCAAATAGGTCGATACTATCGGGTGGCGCTATCGTTGATACTGCATCACTCATCACCACGAGAGCCTCTAGGTCAGCCAGTGCACCGCGTAAAGCTTCAGCCCTGGCAACGCCACTCGAAAAATCAGACTCGGTTGTCGCCGTCGCATTGATCTCATCTAAGCTGGGCGTTGTCCCGGCACCACCTACTCGACGAAGTAATGCCTCAAAAAACTGTTGCCAATTTCTAGTGATTAACCCATTAGGATCGGCGATCTTAACACGATATGGAATGGGAGAGAGGTCAGCCATGGCTGACCTCAACAAAGCCCTCTGGGGGCAGGCATGCTTTAGTCTCCTCCTTCACCGCCGATCTTTGCTTCCCGTCAGTCCACCGCCCTGCCCAATCCCACACTCTACGAAATTCTCCAGGGCCGGCATCGGGGTGACTTCTGTAGTACTCGTCAGCCGCTGCTGCGAAGTCACCAGGCACAGGAGGGAGTACTGCCCTTGAGGCAAGCTCCTGTCTACCATTTTCTAGCACGCTGTACTCATACTGCTCGTTATCTCCGAGTACCCACTTCACTGTCTGCTCAGCTGACCATAGGTGCGTGTGGAGTAGGCGTTCGCACACCATCTCGCCAGGCTTGGTGACAAAGCTAGGATCGAACACGCGAACCCGGTTGTTCGGCTGGATCGCATAGTGGCCTGAGTCTAATTTCATAACATGGCCGCTCTTGTGTTGACCCGGCACTTCGCTGAATCCCGTATCCGTGCAGTTCGGGTCTGAGTGACTCCAGTCTAGCGTAAACAGATAGGAGCCCTCCCTCCAAACTTTGTCCCTCCCCAGATACTTCATCCGTTTGTTCTGTATCAAACTGAACACCGTAGAGCTTGCGTGCGAACTGAAGGAGTCCCACATGACAAGCTCGGAGAGTTCTAGCGGCTCGCATTCTTTCCAACAAAAAGCATGTATCGGGAGTCTCCAAAACAATCCTCCATCGGCCATCAAGCAGTGAAAGAGTGGAGCCTGTCCCGGTATGCTTGCCATGCCGAACACGACGCATTCGTGGTAGTAGCCGGGCGGCTGTGTCATGTCGCGCAAGAATTCCTCGCGCACTAGGCACTCCATCACTGGAATATTGATGTTGAGATAGGCCACAAATCCCCCTCAATGTTTCCCAGAACTCGCTTGCACCTTGGCATTGATCCAGGCCGTCTTCACTGGATCACTCTGCCTGATCTCGTATACCCGGTCGCGACTCGTGCCCAATCGGTTCCAAAAAGCGCGAAACTTGAATTCGCCAAGTTTTCCTATGCGCGCCTCTTTCTCATTGCTCCAAGTATGGCCGCCATCATCACTGAAACGCAAAACCAATCGCGGATCAGCCCCTATTGGTGGCGATCCATCCAAACCGACACCCGTTTCCAGGTCGAGTTGAAACCAGTGATGGAAAAGCCGCTGTAGCTCCTCCCCGGCAAAGTGCGGGCACCGGCGCAACCGGATAATCTCTCGACCATCCTCTGTGAAGGTGTCGAGATCGAGGGCGTAGATACGACCGTCTTCAATATCCCCCACAAGGTTTTCGCCAAGCCCTACCGTGTGCGTAGCGACCCGGTGGCGCGTCAGCAATCCTTCATTGGTCAGAGAAGCCCTCTCGTGCCACAACCTAGAAGCGACATCGTATACCCATGTCGCCTCATCAAAAGTCAGCACGTAGTACGCATGCCCTTCCTGCCAATGAGCATAGGCTCGCGCATTGGCGCGACTTATCTCCGAGTAACTTGCGATGGCAAATTCTACGGCATGCGTACTTACTCGAATAGGCTGATAGCCATCGGCTCGCCATACAATATGTTGCCCACGCTCCTCACTGCCTAACCAATACACCGTGTTGTCTAGATTAACCAGGGACTCCGCTGCGCCGCACCCATACTCGATAAAAGCGCCCTGGATCCGGTCAAAGGGAAAGTCCACATCCCCCGAATTGAACCACACCTCGATTGAGCGCGTGCCCGCAATCCACAACTCTCGGTGGTCGGCCAGAATGGAAACGATATTATCCGGTGACCCTTCCGCTGTGGCAAAATCGAGCGGGTCAATTGTGAAGCCGTCCAGTAGCGCTGTGATGCCAAAACGGCCAGTGCCCGGAAAGAAGAAGACAAAATAGCCATCAAGGAAAGCCACGCGGGTCGTTGCTGGAAAGTCAGGGTCGGTGATGGTTTGGAGCGCATTCGTTGCCAGTGTCAAGATATAGCCTGAAGCTCCATCTACAACCATCAATTGCAAACCGTTGTCTGCCATGGACACAGGCCCGGATGTCGTGCTGAGAGGCCCACGGAGTTGGTGAGTTCCTCCAGCGAATAGTTCGTACAAGGCTGCACCACGAACGGCGAATATGCGCTGGTCAACAGCAGTCGTATACATGCCACGGATCCCGCCAATTCCCGGCAACGCGTGCGTACCGCGAAGTCCAGGCGTCCCGTAGAACGCCGCCACGTTCTTCCCCTTGGTCGTCTCTACCACCTCAGGATAGAGGTTCACTAGGCGATCGGCTGCCACATTTGGTGACCGCGCCACGTAAGCTGACGATATGAAGGAAGGAAGATTAGGCATTACAGATCATCCAATTCTTCAACTTCGGCATCACTCATCGGTCGCCGCTCATCCTTGAACCAATCCACCATGGAGACAGCAAGGCCATAGCCCAAGAAAAATCCACCATGATGATAATACGTCGCAACACACCTGGCTTCACTTTCCCACCGTCGCGACATAACCAACGCATAGCCTTCGCAGCGAGATTTGAGCTCCTCAATTAAATCGTCTGTCGACACTAATTGGAGTTCAAAGTTTTCCATTATCTATCCCCTGCACCGCTATCTTGTTGCCAATTGTACGATCCGTAATCCCGTCTCTGCCCAGCCGGGACATCTACGTACCCTAGCGTCTTCTTTGTGTTAGACCGCTTTATCACGGCTCTAGTCTCTCGTGCCTGTCGGTCAACATTGGAGTTTGGCAATATATCTATGCCATAATCCGATGCCAGGAAGGTGGCGAGATTGTAGCGAAGCGCCAGCGCGTAACCTCGGGGCAGCGTCACATTTGTATCGAGCGTAGCAAACGACGCTACCGTCTCTTTATGCCAAATGACCATTTCGTTCTGCTGACTCGGCACTGGCCACAGAAAGAGTGTGCCTGTCGGAAAGGTCGTGTGCAAAAAGATGGCTTGTGGGTACGTCGACTGCTGATCCTTTAGCCTAACAAGGCCGTACTCTTGCTCGTTCAGCACGCGCATGGGCAAGTCGAGGTTAGGGCTGAAGTTGTCGACACGTAGTTGGGCCTGCTCGATCTGAACAGGCCACGTGATATTGACATCCTGGCTCGGGCCTACCGTGTAGCTCTTCTTGCCTGACGTAATCGTGAACGTCGTAATCGTATCGGCCACGATCAACATGTTCTCTAGGGACCACAGATCGAGCATCTCATTGAGCAAGCGCAACCCGTCCTGGGCTTCCCCATTCGTCGGCACTTCTCCCTGCGCCACCACGCCAAGGTGGCGCAAGGAAGCGGTGATTATTTCACGCGCTGTCGTCATCAGTTCCCTCAACAGGCGACACTACGTCAGGAGCTTGCGGATTCCTGCTCGGGGGACGGCCAGGGCCACGGTTAAAGGGACCAGTTGGCCCCTCGCCCCACCCCCTGCCCAATTCTTCCTGCTCTTCTGGCGTGTCCACAAGCGCTCTTCGGCCGTCTTCCGTGTACAGCCACTTTGGGTACTCGTGCAGCATAAGGTCTCCCAGTGGGGGCCGAAGCCCCGTCGGTTAATTCGGTTGCGTACCGTATTCCACCTTCAGCTTAAGGTACCCTGAGCCAGCAGTGAACACCGTAGTGCTGGACGACTGGATGCTGACCGTCTGCGAGGCGGTGAATTTCTGCCCCGCTGTGATCGCTGCACCAGTCGTCTCTTCTCCGATGTCACTGGTTCCCGCGAGCGTTACAACGCAAGTGCCGCCCACCACAGCCGTACCGCCAACAGCAGGGGTAAACGTGACCGTTGCACCCGCCCCAGTGCCAGCTTCGCTAGTGACAAAGTCCAGCCCCATGATCTGGCCGGGTTTGGCTGGAGTGAAGATATAATGTGTGCCAGCAGTCGTGGTAACGTCGTTCAACTGGAGGTAGATCGGAATAACCTCGTAGTCAGCTGCGATGATCCGAGTATCGGTCAGAGTTGTTCTGGGCATGGTGCCCTCCTTCTATGCTACGTGCTTCCAGATACGACGGGAGCGAATCCGGCGAATCGTATCTGGTATAAATATCTGGAGTTGCTCTTTGCAACATTATGCTTACGCAGCCACCCTGACAGCCAGTTCTGGCCTTGCGGTCACCCAGCCATATAAAACGTCGGTCCTGCAAATGAATAAATCATTCACAGGGTCGTAGTCCCAGATCATACGCACCGAGACCCCCAACTGCTCATCAGAGATGCGCGCTGCCTCATGCGTCCCACGCGGCAGGGGCAAGTCCGCCATTCCGAGCACAAACGCATCGCGGTGGAATGCCAAGCCTTGTGGCGAGACAATGCCGGCCGCCCCAAGCACCGTAATCGCTGCGTTGTTCGCAGGAGAGGCGGTAACCGTCTGATACGCGCCGCTGGTAGTAATTGGCGGATCAATCGACAACGTGGCGTTACCTGAGCCATCCGAGGACGCCTGCGCAGTAACCACGAACTGCCGCAGTTGCCCCGTGTCTTGCTTGGACCTGGGGTTGACCGCGTTGACACCAGCTAGCGTAATCACATCACCCCGGTTCAGCCTAACCGCTGCGGCCGCAGTCCACCCGTCCGTAATCAAGCTGGAACCAGTCTGCGAAGCCCCATTGACCAGCGGAGTGCCTCCCTGAGGCCCCACTGTGTGCTTGTTGATATTTTGGTCCATGCTCCACTTGAAGCCGGAGTTCATCCCCATCGTGCCCTCTTCGTACTGCCGCTCAATCTCAGACGAGCTATGAAAGAGGCCAGACAGGGCGTTGACGATCGACGATTGCATGCGTGGATCGACGATATTAGATCGCATCCCGTCTCGCGGGACAGCCTCTTCGTCCAATAGCGCAGCAGCGTCCAGATAAGTCAGCAGAGCATTGGGAATAGTTCCTGGCGTACCAACGGCGTTGTGCACATTGATATACTCGGACAGACCCTGGAAATCAATGTCGTTTGCAATTGTCGCAGCTGCGCTACGTAGGAACCGAGCCGAGAAGTCGTCGATTGTCAACTCCAAGTCTTTGGAGCTGAAATCGAGGTCAACGCCGAACTGGCGATCAAGCGTCAAGGCAACGCTTTGCTCTTGCAGCGCTTCAATATTGACCACGCGCCCAACACGGCCAGTGAAGAGTGGGGGCAAGCGAATGGTCACCGTATCCCCAATCTTAGCGCCCGTGCGAGCAAAGGTGTCGTCGTAATTGCGATTGACGTACTTGGTGAACGTCAGGTTATTTTCAAGCTGAAACATGAGCTCTCGGGTGATCATATCAATCGAGAGCAGGCTATTGGTCGGCATTCGTCACACCTCTATCTGACTTTGCCGGCTAGTCTCCGAGCACGATAGTCTCTGTATGAGAGTTTTTCCGTATCCTGTGGCTGAGTGTCTGTACTTCCGCCACTACTGATCGGACTAATCGGCCGAGACCGCTGGCGTTGCTGTCTTTGTGGAGGGGTATCCGGCTCTTCCTCATTTCCATCGCCGTCGTCATCGGGTACCCAAGCTACCTTGGCTTCGATCTTGCCAAGCTCCTTGCCCAACTTTACAGCGCTTAGACCATTGAGACGCTTGCCTTCTTCTGGATTCTGCGCCAGGTAATAGACAATATCCGGACCCTGTTCGCTCTCCAAAATGGCACCTGTCACATCGTCTGAGATAATGAGATCAGAGCTTTCCACCACCTCATCGTAGTCGTCATAACGTGTCCTAGCTTCCTGCAAGCGCCCGGCGTAAGTCTCACTTACTCCACTGGCCTTCTCAGCCTCCTGACGCTCACGTTCTTCCTGATCACGACGCGACAGAGCAGCAGCAACTCTTTCTGAGGCTTTCCAATCTGCGAGTGCTTCGAAGTAGTCATCGTCATCGTCGAAGTTGCCTCGCGATGGCCTGCCAGACGTATCAGAGGTTTGTGGCGAGTCATCCTGCTTTGGCTGCACAAGCTTTGTCAGCGTGTCGACCTGTCCCTTAAGCTCCGCAATCTGAGTATCCTTGTCACGCAACTGACCAGAGAGGCGGCGAAAACGCTTCTCCACTCGGTCGTTGCGGCGAGATTGCGGCTCTTCTTCCTTCGCCTCATCCTCGTTTGTGGCTTCAGTCTGTGCCTCAGTTGCAGGAGGCGGATCCTGCGTTTCTGCCACGGGCTCATCAACTGGCGAGTCTTCTGGTGCTGCCTCACGCGAGTCACCCATGTCGCTCAGTCTTTGCGTCCGGTATGTCTGATAATTCTGCTCTGCCATTCACTTCCCCAATTACACGATGGGAGACGGATGTCCGCGCCCGGACACAAAAAAGCCCTATCCGCCTAGCTAGGATAGGGCTCATGCTGCATCGCTCCACGACTGGCCGGCCGTGTGGACGCGGGTTATTTCGAACTTACCTAAAGTCTCTATCGATGAGTGCCGACGTCACCTCTTCGTCTGGGACGCAGTCCAGAACCCAAAGCTCTTCTCGTTCCCTGTCCGGCCGTATGAAAAGGCGGCGACTGTAACGCACCTTTTCAGGCTCGGCGACTAGCCGAAAAGGACCAATTTCGTATAAGTTATTCATCTTTAACGGCGACTTCACAAGTGCGTACATGTGTTCGCTCGAACACGACACTCTTTGCCCATTCATTGGGCCCCCAACGCAAAACAAGGGCACATCATTCTGAATCACCATTATCGCTCCCATTGCGAGCAGCAAGCGCCATGTTCGCCCTCGCCTCGGCAACCTCTAGCGCCAAGCGCTGTTCTTCAATCTCTAGCTTCTGCCGCTCGATCGTCAGCTTCTCACGCTCAAGCTCAAGTTTTTGCTGCTCAATCGCATCCTTGGCCGCAGCCTCTTCCTCTTTCAGCGTCAACTCGGCTGCCTTGCTCTTTGATGCCACCGTGAGTTCACCGTTCTTCTGCTCAAGATCATCTTTCTCGGCTTCGCACTGCTTGGCATACTCATTGAGGGCCTTGAGCTGCTCTTGAAGCTGCGGGATGGCGGCACGAAGCTGAGCTAGTTCTTCTTTTGGATTCGATGGATCACCAGACGGCCGTAGCTCGGGAGGTAGAAGCGACATAAGCCGATCGGCAATGTCTTGAGCACCAGGCCAGTCCATGTTTTTGATGAGCAAATCGCCTGCAACCTGAAAGAGCGCCGGATACGTCTTCGTGAGCTCAATCATTGTCGAGACTGTCTCTTGCCTCTTTGTGGCAAACGAGGGGCCGACATCAACGACTACGTCATAGCGCCCCACTCCAACGTCAAAGATGCGATCGATGCCGTCTTCGTCAGTGAATTGGTTGTTCAATTCAACCTGGCGTGGCGTATTGTCCTCCCCAAGGATGCGAAGAATGCGCGGTCCCGTGTAAATCTCAGGGATGATATCAATAATGATGCGGCCACATTGCCTCAGGCTTTTCGCCAAATTATCCGCGTGATGAAAGTTGGCAACATCTCCCTCCCGCTGCCTAGCCACAATCGCACGCCCCGATGTTTCGTTGCTGCGGGCCCCCAGGGATGCGTCATGAATGCCCGTCGTTGCCTTGACGTCATCCCTCGCAAGTAAACGCGCCTGCGTAATGGCCTGCGTATTAGGCTCAAAGTTGTTGCGCTGAGGCGGTGGCAGAGGCGTGCCATCTGTGTGGCTTGTAAGCTTGTACTCCAGAAAGGCAATGTTTTGATTGTTGGCGGCTTGCCACTCCGCCTCATGGCCTTCAAACTGCCCTTCAGCCCCTACCCATGGCGAACGAGGAGCGAGCGCAATCGTCTCGGTCTCGCTACTTGTGAAGTAGTTGTACATCCGGGCAGCATCCTTGCCGTGGCGCACAATGCCGGAAACCTCTACCTTGCCATCTATGTCTACCTCATCTCCGATTACTGGGATAATGGGGACGTAGCGACCCGGAAAGCGCTCCTTGTCCAACACTTCGTACCCGTTCGTCTTCACCCACCAAATCTCAGGAAAGAACGCCTGGCGTGAGTCTACAACCTTACGGCCGCGCATGTTCTCCGGAAGCAGTCGCTTCTCCTCAACCGTCCCATCGTCCAGCAGGCATACCTCACGTTTGACCCGGTGACAAAAGAAGTACTCAGCTATGCGTACCGTATCTTTGTCCACCCAGCCATCGCCCTGCGTCGTCCAGCTCGGCATTGACGTGACTTCTGAGTCTGGCCACTGGTACGTGAACTCTTCCCGGGAAATCGTTTCGAAGATCATACCCCAATCCGAGTCGGATCCATCTGGCTGTTGCGCATCCGGGTCCATGTAGACCGCGAATCGATTGCGTATGCGGCGAATTTTGATGCACTGCTCAAAACTCTTCTCACTTACGTATTCCGTGATGACCCGGAAGTAGCCCTTGCCTGAGCGCACTGAATGGTCAAATGCCGTGTTGTAGGCAATATCTGCATCGCTATCCACCTCGATATGCCTAATCAATCCCTGAAGAACCTTGGCAGTCTCAACGTCCGCTGTATCATCTACGGGTATGGCACGTATCTGTGGCCGGTTCTGCCTCTGCTCGTTCGTCACTTGGCGAATGAACTGCGGCATTTGGTTGATGACCAGGCACGGCCGGCCATCCATGCGTCGCCGATTCTTTACCTCATCTGGCCACTGGTCACCATTGCTGAAGCGAAGGTCATCAAGCTCCTCGATACGGCTCTTTGCCTCTGCCTCCTCAGCCTTCGAGAACCGCTGACGCATAACGGCAAGCAGGGATTCGTCGGACTGGAGCTCATCCCGCACGTCGGCATCGTATTCTTCGGGATTGTAGTATGGTTGGTCAGCCATCCACTGCTAGCCTTTTCATCGAAACAATTGTATAGCGCCCATCATGCGAACGAGTCTCAATGAAGGGAACATCCCCAATCCCAGCTTTGCAATATTCCGGCTGCCTCTCCCCGGTCTGATATTGCAACCATTCCGGCTCACTAGGAGCATCTTCAAACCATACCAACGCCCAATGATGAGGCCAGCCACCACGGGTGAGTGCTGCACTCACCCTCCTGCCTGTCATTCGCTCAATTCGTCGATACTTTTTAGGCCCCAAAGCACATCTGCTCATTGTCTACCCAGTACACGAGGGCTTAGTGCCATCACTCCTACGCACACGCTAAATCACGGATGCGTCCTCAAAGAAACAAATCTCTGACTACAGCCAGGGGGCAGAGGCCTCGGCTTAACCTCGGGAGACCGATCCATCGGCGAGAAGCGATCCATGTACGCCGCAAACAACTCCGGCTGCTCCCTTGCAAACGCACCGAAGAACCCTGAAATATCTACCTCTCCGCCAGCACGGCTGAACCTTCTGCACTTATAGCAATCTACGTAAACCTCGCCTTCATAAGTCGAGTCAGCAGTCAGTTCCTCATGCCTCTCGCAACACTCTGGCCGTTCAGTCACTGCTCCGCCCTTCCATGTGGCTACTTCCCTGATTGAATGTTCTGCTTCACACCCTGCCGCCCCTTGCCACGTCCAGACTTGTGCTCAGTGGCAACGCGCTTGTTCTTGCTCTTCGTCATACTCGTCCGTGATCCGTAATTCATTGGCATGAGATACACTCCCTTACAACCATAAATATTGACAATAATCCTGCTCATCGTACTCCTCACCCCATCCAAGCCTGCGATGCATGCCTACCAAGTGCCCGCACCGGGAGGCGCTCAAGCCGCTCATCCTTCTTCACCGGCACCGGCTCCGCCACCTCTCCCCCACTCAGAATCAAGTACCGCGTACCGTCCATCAAGTGATCGTTGACCTTGATTATACGCCCCTTCTCGTCTCTGCGGTAGAGGCGTACTTCCTTTAGCCAGTTCTGGAGTGTGCTAAAGACCTTGAGACGCCCAGTGCTTAGTCGCTCCCAGACTTGGTAGATGCCTGCTTCGACTGCGTTGTTAGCGAGGCTAAGCGAGAGTCCAAGATCGCAATAATCAGAGAACAAACGGCGACCATCACGCTGGGAACGACCACGAGCAGCAGGATCAATGACGCCGCGAATCCAATCGCCACGACCCCTAATCGCTGACGCATGGATAGAGGGTTCTGCCTGCCCTCGGTAGTGCTCGTTGTACAAATACCAGGTATCAGTCTCCGGGTCATACGCCCCCCATATTGCTGCTGTCCGGTTCCAGCCGACATCAAGCGCATAGGCGCGGCGCCAGTGTGGTGGCAACTCGAATGGGTCGATGAGGTAATCACTCTCCGGTACTGGGTAGATAACGCCGGCACCAAGCATCGGTATGCCACGACTACGCGCTTCTAACTGATAAGGCGGTATCCCAGCACTCAGCGTAGCCTTCGCCGCTTCTGAGAGATGCGGCACATCGTCCCACGTCGCGTTGACTACATACTTAGGCGGGAGTTGCTCTTCCGTAGGCACTTGCCCATCTGGCAGGAACTCCATGATGCCGTCGGTCAATCCCTCAATTGGCGTCACCGTCCAGGCTATCATCCCGCCCTCGAACCACGGCGTAGGAGTGATGCGCACTACGCACTCAGAGAGGACAGCGGCAGGCATGAGCTCGTCAGCCCAGACTGCATGCACCTCATTGCCCTGAAACGACTCGACGCCCTGCTCAAACGACTTGAGCGTCACCGTTGACTCACCGCCCATCTTGTGAGCTACGCGAGCCGACAGGACAGCACCAGCTACTCCCGGCCGCACCGTGATGCCCTTGATACTGTCCCGGGGAATGAGCCCAGTCCCCATGCGCTCTGTCTGTCGGCAATCGTCAGTGCCGAATAACTTGGCCTGAAGAATCTCTTGCGTCTTGGGGTTTGTGTCGCCAGCACACCACGCTACGATCGGACCGTCAAAGCGACGTCCCTCCCACCAGCCAGGGTACTCACCAGTGAGGTGGTAGACAAACTCACAGCCAAAGCCCTCGGTCTTGCCAATGCGATTAGCTGCAAGCATGAGACGCATCTGGTGCGTGCGCCCGGCTGCGAACAGCTCCATATGCTTGGCGTAGAGCTCGCGGCGAAGCGAGCCCTCGTCGGGGAAGTACTGATCGATCTTGCGCCCCGATCGGTAGTGCGCATCCTCCTCTAGGAGGGCTAGGAGCTCAAGTTCTTCAGACTCGGTGAGTGACATGCCCTACTCCGGATCAACAATCGCCAGAGGTTCGGGCCCGACGCGCTTTTGCAGCAACGCATCGATGCGACGCTGCCGCTCCTCTGGGGCCTTGACCACGATAGGCTTGTTTTCGTCACCAGTGAGCTCAATGGACCGAAGCTTCGGATACATATACTGTGCCACCTCTTTAGCAGCCGCAAGCCTCAGGCCTTTTTCAGCCCTGTCGTTTGCAATCAAATTCCACATAAATTCGATTGGCTCGCCCTTAGGGCGCTGCTTCGCTAGCTTCGTCAACTGAGCCAGCAGAAGTGACTTGTTTTTACCTTTAGCCCCGAAGGGACGACCAGCTGACATAAAACACCCAAATTAATTAGGATTTATTCGCTAAAACCCCAAACTCTTTTGTTTTCTGGGACTTTCAGAGTGCCACAAACGCCCACTTGCCCTCAATCACTCAAAGTCAATATCAACTGTGGAGTTCGTCGCACTCACAGAGATGATCTTCGTGATAGCGATCTCTGAGTTTGTGAGAACTTGCGTTGCACCCCCAGCGAAGACTTTAATTCCTAGCGTGCTTGTCGGGTCTACCCCGGGATCCTTTAAGACGCGTATTGACTCCACATCTGGCTGTATGGTTGCCTTATTGAAAGATCGATTCGTATCGTTGATTGGCAACGCCACACTATTTGTCACCGTCATCTGCCTGTGGTAAGCCACCCTGAACTCCTTCTACCCCAAGTGTGTGCGCTGCGCCGAGTCCAGTGTACTGGTGAGACATGTAGGTCAGCTCTTACCATATACCCCGGCGCAGCATGCTATGGGCTACGAGCCCACGCATCTCATTCCTGTGAGTACTGCTCGCCGTTCCAACTGGAAAAGGCACGACTGAATTGTTTTTTGCCCTGTGAATCCCATGCAGCCATGGAGATGTTCCAGTCGGCAATCTCATGATGCTTCATGACCTTTTCGATCGTCGTTAACAACTCGGTCAGCTCTGCCTTAAAGCGATTCTTGTCTTCAGGCACGTTCACTCTCCTGTCGTCTCGGACACCACAACAGATTGTTGTTGCGTGTAGATTTGCCAAAAATATACCACACCCTCCTTGAGCCTCGCATGCTCAAGTATTTCCTGAGACGAGAGCGCACGGTCATACATGACAAACTCA